>QCCZ01000024.1 GCA_003281085.1 OCS155 cluster bacterium AG-349-E07 | reverse complement strand
TTGTTCAACAAATCTTTTATTTCTTTCAGTGTTTTAATTTTTGTCATTTACAATAACTATACTACTACAATTATTTTTTTAAAAAATTGTTATAAAATAATACAAAATAAGCTTGCATAATATTTTGTTTATGGGAAAATACATTATTCTTGGTTGCGTCGCTAATAAGCAGAAGGCGGCGCCGCCAAGGTATATCTTCTGCTAATTCTGCTAATTCTGCTAATTCTGCTAATTCTGCTAATTCTGCTACTTCTGCTTAAAAATAGTTATTTAGATTAGGAGAAATTCAAATGAATGGAAGAAGACTCGGAACGAGCAACAGACGAAAGTCAAAAAAGTTTGGTGATGGAAGATTCTGTGCAGAGCAATACTGCCAAACGCAACTATCGATTTACAACAAAAAAAAATATTGTTTTTTACATACACCAGTTTCTTACCCAAGGGTACGAGGGCATGTACTTAAAGGAGATGAATAATGAATAATTTAGATTCTATTTTAAAGAGTTACAAGTCTTTAATTGAAGAAACTAATCAATTGGGCGTATTGCATGAAATAGCAGATCAATTTTTTGATATTTATGACAACAAAGTTCATGAATTACGCAGAAGAGATGTTAAAACATTTCAACCAGGCCAACTAATTAACGTAAACCTAGATGGTAAAACCTATGTAGTAAAAGTAACTAAAACTACAAAGAGTAATTACATTCATGCTGAGTATGTTGATGGTACCTATGAAGGAGTGAGAATATCTTTTCCACCAGACTTAGTAATTAGATCACATGAGGATAAGCAAAATGGATAAGGCAAAGAAATTAATTAAAAACATGATAGTTGAAAATGACATTCTAAAAAATGAACTAATGGTTTTAGAACAAGAGGTGAGAGATCTTGAACTTGTTCTAATGCTTCTAAATTCAACAAATAAAATATCAAAGGACAAAAATGTTAATAACTAGTAATGAATCTCTTACGAAGCAATCTCAAAAAGCTTATGAAGAATTAAAAAATCCTGAGGTTAAAAAATCTTTTCAATCAATAGGTTTTGAAAATAAATTGCTGATTGATGTTTCTTCCGATATTGAAAAAGTTAAGCCTCTTGCAATAGCTTGTCTTGATGCATCGCCCACTCCACCCAGAACTATAGGAAGAGTAAGCACAACTTTCTTTGCGGCATCAGCATCAAATGGTTTAATTGAAGGTCCATACAGTTCACCAGTTCATTTTGTAGATCATGAGGTATCAATAAACAAAGAACATGGAAAACTAAGAGAAAAAAGACAAACAAATCTTGAAATTCATGGAATACTTAAATATTTTAACAATCCAGATACAGATAATTTTTATGCGTTAGATGGGTCAGTTAAATACTTGGGGACTAGCATTCCAAGTCTGCTTAATTCAGACTTAGATTATTCATCAGTCTCACAAGTCAATCTTGATAGACTATGTGAGATTTTAGAAAATGGATCTTTATTAGCCTTTGTTAAGCAGTCGGAATCTAATGTAGTCCATCAATTTTTGAAATCAGAAGTATTAGGTATTGAATGTCTATATGAATATCAAATATTAAATCAATTGCTAGAACCAGGACAATACTTTATTGATGAAAAAAAACAATCTACTCTAGCACATTTAAATTTTGATATTTCTATTGAACAAGCAACAGCGTTCAAAAATGTTAGTGATGTTTTATCTATGTACAGAGTTATTACATACAAACCATTAAATAATTCTGGTTGTGTGCGTGTTGAGTACCATCAAAATCAAGAAAATAACTTACTTCAAATTCTAAAAAGTATTGATTTTGACAAGTCTTCTAAACAAATTGTTGAACCTTTTTGTCAGTATTTTGCTGATCAATGGGCCAAATATTATGCAAAAGTTTATGAAGATTTTTGGATGGTAGAAAACGATCCATATATAAGTAAAACAAGCGGTCAAGCATTGTTCCCGGAAAAATCGAGAACAGACAGTTACAAAAAGAACATAGGAGGAATTTAATGAAAAATGATAATTTTGAAACAACTGCAGAGCATACCCTTAATTATGATGATGAGGTTATTGGTGTTGTAAATAGCCAATCAACAACTAGCACCATAAAAGTCAACTTGATAGGGAATGACTTTAAAGAAAATACTAAGGTAACCCTTTGCAGAAAATATGAAGATGGGACTTTAGAAGAAGGCATTGGCAGAATAGGAAAGTATATTACTGAGCCTACTTTACCAAGTCCTGCTAGCATTAACGAAGTTGATCACCTGAATTCTATGGGGATACAAACTCCTAGTCAAAATCAAAGAGAAAAAATTGATTCTGTGATAAATATCAGTTGTGTAAAGAAAATTTTACCTGATAGAGAAATTGAAATTGGAGGTGCATTCAGTAATGTTCCACCAAAAGGTACAGAAATAAAAATATTTTCTGGTGTAGATCCAGAAATAGAGTCTTCAAGTCCTATTAAAACATCTTTTTATGGCTATGACATTTCTTCTGATATACCAAATATAAATTTCATGAGCTCAGCAGAATATAGGGGGGATGTAAATAATAAAATATTTGTTGGGCCAA
>QCCZ01000023.1 GCA_003281085.1 OCS155 cluster bacterium AG-349-E07 | reverse complement strand
TCATATAGTTACTTTCGCGACAATTAAAGCCAAACAGGCAATAAGAGATGCAGCAAGAGTTTTAGGACTTCCTTTCTCTAGTGGTGATAGAGTAGCAAAATTAATGCCCCCAATGATACTTGGAAATACAGCAACTATTTCAGAGTGCTTAAGTCTTGATGAAGAAAACACTAGTGGTTATAGTAAAGAATTCTATTCTGCGTCAGAAGAACTCAGAAAACAATACAAAAATGATGAGGAAGCTAAACAAATTATTGATATCGCATTAGGTCTAGAAGGCTTAAGAAGACAAGATGGAATTCATGCTGCAGCTATAGTAATTTCTCCCGACACTATAACAAAATTTTTACCAATTCAACAAAAGGGCTCGAATGCAGAAATTGTTACACAATATGAAATGCACACAGTGGAGCAACTTGGTTTATTGAAGATGGACTTTTTAGGACTGAGAAATTTATCAATAGTTGATAGAACTTTAGAGCTTATTGGTAGTGAAAGCCTTGATATAGATAATTTAAAACTTGATGATGAAAAAACTTTTAAATTATTTGCTGAAGGTAAAATGACTGGAGTATTTCAACTAGAAAGTAGAGTAGCTCAATCTACTTCAAGAAGTTTAAAGCCAAAAAGATTTGAAGATATAGTTGCATTGGTTGCATTAATTAGACCTGGGCCTCTCGGTGCTGGTATGCACAATGAATTTACCGATAGAGCAAATAACAGAAAAGAGATTGAATATCTACACAATGATCTTGAAAGTATTTTAAATGAAACTTATGGAGTAATTTTATATCAAGAACAAGTTATGCAGATTGCTGAAAAAATTGCAGGATTTAATCTTCAAGAAGCAGACAATTTACGAGTTGCTATGGGTAAAAAAATTCCAAAAGTAATGGAGGAGCAGAGGAAAAAATTTACAGATGGAGCTGTTTCCAATAATTATTCAGAACAGTTTGCGATAGAGCTATTTGACCAAATTGCATATTTTGCTGGGTATGGATTCAACAAAAGCCATTCTGTTCCGTATGCATTATTGGCATATCAAACAGCCTATTTAAAAGCTAATTATCCTGCTGAATACATAGCTGCTTGCTTAACAGCAGTAAAAAGAGATAAAGATCGAACTGCAATCTTTTTATCTGAAGCTAGGGATATGGGAGTAAAAGTTTCAACCCCAGATATTAATTTAAGCTCTTCAGATTTCACAGTTAATGACAATGAGATTCTTTTTGGCTTGTCTGCAGTTAGAAATGTAGGAGATATTACAGCAGACAAAATAGTTTTAGAACGAGAAAGTAATGGACACTTTGAATCTATTGAAGATTTTTTATCACGTATAGACTCAAGATCTCTTAACAAAAGAGGAGTTGAGGCATTAATTCAAGGGGGAGGCCTTGACAAATTTGGTCTTACAAGAAAAGGAATGTTTGATTCTGCTATTGAATTGATTGAGAATGCAAAAGAACTAAAAGCTAATAAAGAAAATAATCAAGGTTCATTATTTGAAATGGAAGATTCTAATTCAACACACATAAATATAAACAACACTGAGTGGGATAAAAAAGAACTACTTGAAAGAGAAAGGGAAATGCTTGGTTTTTTTGTAAGCGAAGATCCCCTTGAAGGATATGGGGAAGTTTTAAAATCTGAGTCCTCCCATTCAATTATCGAATTACAGAGTCTAGAAGACGAAGAAGAAATAAATGTAACAATTTCAGGATTAATTTCAAATGTTCAAAAACGAGTTTCTAGAAGAGGCAATCCATGGATACAATTTGACATACAAGATCTAACAGGATCTTCAGGAGTACTCTTATTTAATAAGTTAGTTGATAAATATAATGCTTCAATAGATGGAGAAATCTATCTCAAAGTTTCTGGAACTTATGTTGGGGGATCTGAAAATACTATTAGAGCCAGAGATGTTGAAGTCATAGAACCATCAAAAATGATTGAAAATTTAGATATTTCACCACTTAGAATATCAGTTGATGAAGAAAAGTTAGACAAAAAAAACTTAGTCCTCTTAAAAGAATTGTTAGAAAAATTTCCAGGACTATCTTCAGTTGAGCTGGAAGTGAACTCAAAGTCGGGTTCTAAATTATTAGAACTAAAAGAAATAAAAGTTAAGAAAACCAATCAACTTAAGAATGAAATTAGTACATTACTGGCAAAATAACTAGAATTTAATTATGTCTTTGAATGTAGAAGAATTAATAAATAGATATAAAGAACGTGCTGAAGCTGTAAAGAATCGTTCTATTCCACCTGTAGGGGGAGATGATAGAATGGCATTTATTAAACAAGCAGAAACAGACTACCAAGACTTTATGATGATTGCTGATTCAGAAGTTGAAATTACAGAAGAATATTTAATTTTTAAATTTAAATTAGACAATTAGTTTAAATTTTCACCCATTGGAAAAATTTTGTTAATCACATCAGCACATGCTATTGCGATTTCCATGTGTTCTTTTTGAGTTCCGTTAGCTGATCTTAGTTCAATGTAATGTATCCAGCTTCTTAATGTTCCATTCATATAAAGACGACTTACAGTATTACCTTCTGGCAAAACAGACCTCGCCTGTTCTTTAGCAATACCATTTTCAATTGCCCAGTTATATGCTTCGGTTGCATCTTTGATTATCTTTTCTTGTTTATTTTTCCAATTCTCTGATATTTCATCATTTTCAGTTTCGATAGAATTCTGTCTGTTTTTTGGATCTTGCATTCTTGCTTCTCTTACTATGAATTCCAAATCTTTTACAGGGTTAGCATATCGTTGGCTGAA
>QCCZ01000022.1 GCA_003281085.1 OCS155 cluster bacterium AG-349-E07 | reverse complement strand
GTAATAAGCTCATTAAATAAATTTTTGTTAGAAAATAAGAATATAGCTGTCAAAAAAGGTAGAAAGATTGGAAGTAAGAACAGTAATTCCAAATCAACCTCTGGACACATTTAAAACATCTACAGATGCAGATGATTGTTTTCTAAAAATTGAAACAATAATTGCTAATCCTACAACTACTTCAGCTGCTGCAACTACTAGAACAAAAAAAACTGCAATCTGGCCATCTATTTGACCAAAATGCTTAGATGCTGAAATGAAAGTTAAGTTAACAGCATTCAACATTAGCTCAATACACATAAACATTATCAAAGCATTTTTTCTTATCATCATTCCAAAAAAACCAATTGAAAATAGGATTGCGGAAAGTGTCAAATACCAATCAGTTGTTACTTCAAACATCATTTTTCCTTCTTTTAGAATCGTACGCAAGAGCAATAGCTGCTGCAGTTGCAACGATTAACAGAATTGAAATTATTTCAAATGGGAAAATCCAAGCGGTAAACAAAGTACCCGCAATAAGTTGAGGGGTGCCCTCTACTGCAAATTCAACAGCTTCAAACCACAAATCCCATTTAAATTCAGAACTAATAGCAACGTAGCCCAATATTGAAATGAGGATCAAAAAAACTCCGCTAACTAAAAAGGTCTGTCCTTTAATAGATTCTGAACTTTGTTCTTTTTTATCAACTCCTATCATCATGATTACGAATAGAAATAAAGTCATTACTGCGCCTGCATAAACGAGCATTTGTACCATGGCGACAAAGGTAGCATTGAGCGTAATATAAATAATTGCAATTGAAACTAATGTCATGACAAGACCCATGGCATTGTGCACTGGATTCTTTGCAAAGACTACTATTAGTGCTCCAATAATTATTAATGCAGCAGGAATAAAGAATAAGATTAAATCAACCAAGCTACTCTTCCTCTAGAGATTGGCCTTTTTCAGGATCTTTTTTTCCTACACCCAATGAGCCAGACCAATTGACAACATTTTGAAAATTTGGATTACCGTTTGAAGACGTTGCTCTCATCCACCCGTCAGAAGTTTGTAGTTCTTCAAATCTTGTAAGCTTTGTTTGTTCTTCATGGGTATTTGGGATTCCATCATCATTCACGACTAATACAGATTTATCAAAAATTGCTTCTGACCTATTAGCCACACTCATTTCAAACAATGATGTCATTGTTATTGCCTCTGTTGGGCAAGCTTCAACACAAAGCGCACAGTAAATGCATCTGAGCATATTTATTTCGTAAATAAATCCATATCTCTCGCCCGGGCTTACAGGTGCGTCTTCAGGGTTATCTTCACCTCTGACATAAATACATTGAGCTGGACATACTCCTGCACACAATTCACAACCAATACATTTTTCCATTCCATCTTCATATCTATTTAGTACATGACGGCCATGAAATCTTTGTGGCTTTTCTCTAAATTCTTTAGGATACTTATCAGTTACTGACTTTCTGAACAATTCTTTAAAAGTTACTTTTAATCCCTTAAACAATCCGAAACTATCGCTCATAATTTAACTCCAAGGTAATCCAAATTCTCTTAAGCCTAAAACTATTGCTGAAAGTATTAGCCAAACTAAGGATATTGGAATCATTCTTTTCCATCCTAGTTCCATTAACTGGTCATATCTTAATCTAGGGAGTGTTGCCCTTATCCAGACAAAAACAAATAAAAGTAAAAAAGTTTTTACGCCTAGCCAAATTATTGGCATTATAACAGAGAATATTGGAGGTAATATTCCTTCAAATGTTGGACCTAGCCATCCACCTAAAAAGAAGGTTGCTGTAATCGCACACATGTTAAACATATTTATGTACTCTGCCAAAAAGAACATAGCAAATCTAAAACCTGAATATTCAGTATGAAAACCTCCTACTAATTCCTGTTCAGCTTCAACTAAGTCAAAAGGTGCCCGATTAACTTCTGCTACTGCAGCTATAAAAAATATTCCAAATGCAACAAATTGAGGAAAAATATTCCATTTGGGAATAAATGAAACGATTGTGTTAAGAATTGGAATTGAAGTAGATAAATTTCCTGATTGACTATTTACAATATCAACTAACGAAAGTGATCCCGAATACAAAATAACAGGGACTAATGCTAAGCCCATTGCAGCTTCATAAGAAATCATCTGTGCTGAAGCTCTTACTCCTCCTAATAAAGGATATTTTGATCCTGATGACCATCCAGCCAAAACAACGCTATATACAGCAATTGAGGAAAGTGCTAAGAAGTACAAGACTCCTACGTTTAAATCTGCACCAACTAATGGAATGGTATATAGTGAATTTTGCCATTCAACCGTGATATCAGGCCCTAAAGGAATAATCATAAAGATTAAAAAAGATGGAACAAGTGCAATTAATGGCGCAAGAAGGTACATAGCCCTATCAGCTTTTGAAGGGAGAATTTGTTCTTTTAATAATAACTTAATGGCATCAGCTAAAGTTTGAAGTATTCCAAATGGACCTGCTCTGTCAGGCCCAACTCTAGATTGCATTCCTGCAACTACTTTTCTTTCAAACCAAATTAATAATATTGTATTGGTTAATAAAACTGCCAAAACTATGTTTGCTTTTACCAGTGAAATTATTAACTCAATTGACATTTAAAGCTTCCTTGGACTGATTTGGCGATATTTCAATAGTCTCTGAGAAATCAAATCTGTTAAAATTTCTTCTATTTTGCGGAATAAATATTACTCCATCTGCAAGTTTGTTGTTAACGACATAATTTGCTGAGACTTTGTACCCATTCTGTTTTAATGTGCAT
>QCCZ01000021.1 GCA_003281085.1 OCS155 cluster bacterium AG-349-E07 | reverse complement strand
TCTTGTTTATCGGATACTAAATAGTAGAAAATATCTAAATCAAAGAATGCTTGATGACGGTTATGTACCATTTAAGCCAATCATTGGCTTGCCTGTTAATTTGTTAATAACACATCCTGGAAACAGTGTAGGTATACCAAGTCATGATTATTTAGAACCAATTCCTATATCTATTCTATGTTGGTTGTCTTTTTGTGTAGAAGCTGTTGGCAAAAGCAATATACAAAAGTACAAATTTCATATTCAATTAATTGACTTACTTAAAAAAGAAGGTCATGAAGAATTGCTTCCATGGGTTGATTATCTTTATGAGGAATATAAATTAAAAATTCCGAAGACATCGTTGCCAGATAATTTAAATTCGGAGGATTTCAAATGAACCCAAAAAAGAAGTTAGGAAGACTAAGCGAAAAACAATATCATTTCATTAGGCTATTCACAAATGGGATTGATGTAGTTGATATCATTGAAGAACTTGAAATAACCGAAAATGTTATTACGAATTGGATGATTACAAACCCTGTTTTTCTCTCTTGTCTAAACTCAAGTGTATATTTATTAGAGTACTCATTGTACATTCGACAATTGAACTTAAGACTCAGTGCTTTAAAAGAGCTAGAGGTTTATGTAGCAGCTGGAAATCCAGATGCGATACAAACCGTATTATCAAATGTAGAAAAGTTTCCAGAATTTGATATAAATTCGCTCAGTTCATTAAAAATTAAGAAATCAAATATGAATGATTTTTTAAAAAGTATTGAGAGTGACTTAGACATACCTTGGAAATACCGAAGGGATTTTTTTAATGATGATGACAATAATTCACCGCCGTTTTAGCGTAATAAGCCTTGTTTTTTTTATATCTTTTTGCTCAACACCAATTGCAGAAGAAGGAGTAATCGATAGTACAACTTCAACATCTACAACTATTGAAGAGGTTATTCAGGATGAAGTAATAGCTAATTCGACAACAACAACTATTGCAAAGCAGGCAAATAACATAAATTACTCAAAAGAGAAATTTTCAGATTTAAATGTTGGCGACTGCTTTAACACAAATGAAATACAGCTATATTCCAACATGACGGTCCTAAAAGTAGACTGTAATCTTCCTCATTCTTATGAAATTGTATTCGAAAAGCCATTAGATGACTTACTAACTGCTGTAATACCCCCAACAACAGAATTAATTCAACTGTATATTGGCCAAAAATGTAATGATTTTAAATCAGTAATTGAAATCATTGAATGGGTTGATCCTAATTACAGTGACAGTTGGCTTATGGTACAACCACTTTGGGACGAGTATTCATTTAAATCTAGTGGCCTAAATTCAGTCATCTGTGTCGCCCATTTAGAAAATTTAGATAAAGATGAGATTTTAAATGATACATCTTTTTCAATCGCTCAAGACATAAATTATTATGTTTACAACACTTATTGGGAAGATGAACATCTATTTGGATTAGTTTGTGATCCAAGCGAACCAGCATTTTATTCAACATTTGGGCTTTACTATGCTGAAGCTGATACAAAAGTTGTAGAAATGAGATTTGTATACATTAACTCTAAACATAATCTTGAAATAGAAATTGATTTAACTGAGACAATAAATTATTTAGGTGTTCAAGATGAAGATATTTTTTATTATTTTTTAAAGGTCTCTTCGCTATATACGCATAGTTTTTTAGCTGGCAATATTCTTGAAGAGGAAATAATGGATATTATTTTTGAATCCAATGAAGTGGAGGGATACTTCAGCTACACAAATGATAAAGGTGAAACATTTGAGTCAAGCTGCAGTATGTCCGGAGATTCAGCTACTTCGTAAATACTGCCAAGTAGACAAAATTAAATAGACCCATTCTCTCAATTTTGAGATCTACAAAAGTATCTTTTTTTAAATGATCTTCTGGCTGTGGATAAAAGTCTAAAGACTTATATAGAAATCTATACTCTTTTAAATTAAATGTAAGAAGACCAATCAAATGAAGTACTTTGAATGTTCCAATTTTATGCAACATCTTCAAGAAAGAGTTTTTAGGCCTTGTCATATCTAAAAGGATAAACTTTCCACCTGGCCTTAAGACTCTATGTACCTCTTCAAGAGCTTTATTTGTATCTGATATATTTCTCCACACGAAACTACAAAAAACATTATCAAAACTATTGTCCTCGAAAGGTAAGTTTTCAGCATAGCCTAGAACTTTATTTTCAAATGTATTTAACTCCAACATATTTTTATCTGGATCAATAGCAGTAGTTTCATAATTATGGAGCTGGTCAAAAGCAGCACCAGTTCCACTTCCTAAATCAAGGACTGAAGTTCCAATAAGATAACTTACCGCTTTTTCTCTCCATGATTTATCAAAACCCAGAGTTAAAACAGTATTAATTAAATCGTAAAACTTATATATGTTTGAAAAGTTAGCTTTTTCAGACAATTACAAAATGTAAGATACAGCTAAGAGAATTCCTGTTAGGAAATGAATTCCAATCGTAGATACGTTGACTAACAAGAGTTCATAAGGAACTTTTTGTCGATCAGCATTTGGATTATTCCACTTAATCATCCACTCATCAGCCATTTTGAACGCTTTCCATACTAGCGCTAGGGGGATAAGCGCCATGAAGGCATAGACAGAACCAAAATCTGTAAATAAACTTAGTGCTCCAACCAGAGCTACTGCAACAAAAGCCTCAATCATAAACTGTTTATACAACCTAAGTGGTTTTTCAAGTTTCATCCACTCACCTTTTTCTGCAGTCCTAACTACCCAGGTATTTTTTCCTACAGCTGCATCTGATGGCGCATCCTGGAATTGATTAATCCATACAATCAACATAACAAGAATTGCAATTGGCACAGATGCAATCAATGCTTCTATCCAGTTCCAATTTGAGACTACATTTTCATGAATAGATGCTGTAAGGACATAATGTGCTCCCATTACCATTACGGGACCAAAACCTAATGCAATTGCTATCTCTCCAAATCCTTTATATCCTAATCGGACAGGATCTCCAGTGTAACCAAGAGCTAAGAATGTCCCTATAATACCAGTCCATAAAATAGGAGTATTACCAAATAATGAACCACTAACTTGTTGGTTAAGATATAAACCAATAGCTACGGTACCTGCAATACTCACAAGTGCTGTGATTAAGACTTGTCCAGGTGTCATTAAGCCAACTTGTATGACTCTACTCCCACCATTAAAAGGACTTGGTACTTTGTTTATTTCGTCTGCATTAGAAGTATGATCAAAATAATCATTTGATGCATTCGTAGCAACTTGAGCTAGAGAAGCACCTCCTAACACTAACCAAAACATTCTCCATGACCATGAAGATTCTAACCCAGCGTCTCTCAAATCATTCCATGCAACGGCAGCTCCAATAAATATTGGTGCAAATGTTGCTGTAAGGAAAGGCGCCCTAATTGTTCTTAGCCAAAGTCCTATTCTTTTGAGACCGAGCTTAAAAGCCATTTTGACAGCAGAAGTTTTATTTCCTGGAATTGTCTTCCATTGGAATTGTTCTTCTTCATAAAAATTTACATATTTTATTGTTGTAGGTTTTACTCTGTAATAACCAACTACATCATTATTTATTAAAAATTCGTCTTCCATATATTCTTTGAATGCTTCAGTAGTTTTAAGAACTAACTCATAGGCTCTTTTTTTCTCATCTTCATCTTTTATTTTGTAACATTCTCCGTCAATTTGAAGACCTTCAATTCCTTCTTGGCCTTTAGGCCATATGACAACATGAACACGAGGATTCAATCTAATCTGCTCTGCTTTACGAGTAGGGTGGAAGGTAAAGAAAACTAAATCTTCTCCATCTCTACTAAAAAATACAGAAGCACCCGAAGAATTACCACCAACACTGGTAGCAATAAACATACGATCAGCCGAATCTAATACATTTTCTATCTTGTTATCTAAAA
>QCCZ01000020.1 GCA_003281085.1 OCS155 cluster bacterium AG-349-E07 | reverse complement strand
GCAGTCCATAGTATTTTTGAACCTTTTTCGGTCCATACGCCTGCTGATAGTCCGTATTCAGTATTATTTGCTATCTCAATAGCTTCCTGTGGGGTTCTAAATGTTAAAGTCGTAAGAACAGGACCAAATATTTCTTCCCTTGCAATTGAGTACGATGGCTGGACATCTGTAAATAAAGTTGGCTTAAACCAAAAACCATTTCCAGGAAGTTCACATTCTGTTTGAAAAATCTTTCCTCCATCCGAAACTCCCTCATTTACAAGTTCTTCTATTTTATTCAGTTGTTCTTTTGAATTAACTGCACCAATATCAGTATTCTTGTCTAAGGGATTGCCAACTCTTAGCGTTTGCATCCTTTTTTCCAATTTAGTAATAAACTCATCATGAATTGATTCTTGAAGTAATAATCTACTTCCTGCGCAGCAGACATGTCCCTGGTTGAAGAATATACCATTAACAACACCCTCTACAGCTTGATCTATTGCTGCATCTTCATAAACGATATTTGCAGCTTTTCCACCAAGCTCCAAAGTAAGACCAACATCTCGTCCAGCTAAAGATTTCTGGATTAATTTTCCAACTTGAGTTGAGCCTGTGAAGGCAATTTTGTTAATATCTTTGTGGTTCACAATTAAAGAACCTGTTGTGCCATCACCTGTAATTATGTTTACAACACCATCTGGAATACCAGCTTGCTCGCAGAGCTCTGCAAATAATAAAGCAGTTAACGATGTTGTTTCTGCTGGCTTTAAAACTACAGTATTCCCTGTTGCTAGTGCTGGAGCAACTTTCCATGCCAACATTAGTAATGGAAAATTCCAAGGAATAATTTGACCTACAACTCCGTATGGTTTTAAACTTTTTGCTCCCCAAGATAAATCAATCTTGTCAGCCCAGCCAGCAAAATAAAAGAAATTTGCAGCGACTTGTGGTAAGTCAAAATCCCTCGATTCTTTTATTGGTTTTCCTCCATCTAATGACTCTAGGACTGCAAACTCTCTTGATCTTTCCTGAATCAATCTTGCTAGCTTAAACAGATATTTTGATCTCTCATGTGGTGTTGTATATGCCCATTTTTCAAATCCCATTTGTGCAGATTCGACAGCTTTATCCACATCTTTTTCATTAGATATGACAATTTTTGAAAGGAACTCTTCACTAGACGGAGAAATTGTATCGATATATTTTTTGCTATTTGGTTGTTGAAATTTTCCATTCACAAAGTTTTGATATTTGTCTTTAATACTTACAATATCTTGTGATTCGATTGACTCTGAATATTCCCAATTTACCATATGATTTAACCCCTAGGAAAATAATAACTAGCTTGATAAGCACCTGTCTTTAGTTTTTTAATTTGTTTAAGAACATCATCCAAAAGACTCGATGCACCAAATCTAAATAAATCAGGTGTTAGCCACTCATTTCCCATTTCTTCCTTTATCAAAACTAAATATCTAATAGCGTCTTTTGCATCTCTAATTCCTCCTGCTACTTTTATTCCCGCAGATACTCCTGAAAGATTTTTAAAATCTAAAACCGCTTTTGCCATAACGTAGCAAGCTTGTCTTGATGAACCTACTGACAACTTTCCTGTTGAGGTTTTAATAAAGTCTGAGCCTGCAGCTAGAGAAATTAAACTAGCTTTTCTAATGTTCTCATAAGTTCTTAAGTCTCCAACTTCAAGAATAGTTTTGAGATGAACATCTCCGCAAACTTCTTTTAATGCAAGAATTTCATCATAGACTTTTCTATAATCTCCCTCTAAAAATGCTTTTCTATTTATGACAATATCTATTTCATCAGCACCAGAATCAATTGCATATTTAGTATCTAATAATTTTGATTCCATAGGAACTTGTCCACTTGGAAAGTATGAGGAAACTGCTGCAACTTTTACACTTGAATTTCCTATCTTTTCTTTTGCGATACTAACCAATGAAGGATAAACACAAACTGCAGCAACATTTTTGATATCAAGATCATTCGGATCAGGGATGATTGCTTTAGCCACCATCTGAGAAACCTTACCTTCAGTGTCCTCACCCTCAAGTGTTGTTAAATCACACATTGAGACGATCATATTCAGTGCTTCTAATTTTGATTCTTTTTTAATACTCCTAGTTGCTAACGAGTCAACCCGTTCATTTAAGCCAACAGAGTCAATTCGAGAATCTCTTAAAAGCTCCAAAGTTTTATCCCAATTAAAACTGACTACCCCTGTTTTATTGTTCATATTTTTATGGTAAATGATAAATGATCTTTTTAGAAGTGTTAATTAATCTAATGCATTGACATTCTCGGGAATTTGTTCTGTTTGATTATCTGTTAAATCAGCCAATCCCCCAAAAACAGCGAACATATTTGTCCAATTTTTTTCTTTTTCTAGAATATATTGAGCTTTCTTCGAATTAGTTTTTTCGAGATGTAATTCTAAAATTGCTCTTAATTCAAGAATGTCGATATCATTTAGTTTCCTATATTCTGGTGCTGCTTTAGAAACATACTCTTTGAAATTTTTTTGAGTGCTTAAAACAATCGCTTTCCCTCCTGTCATGCCTGCGGCAAAGTTGAAGCCAACTTTTCCTAAAACAATTAATGTTCCACCAGTCATATATTCTCCACCATGAGCACTGCAACCCTCAACAACTCCAATGCCGCCACTGTTCCTTACTCCGAATCTCTGACCAACTGTTCCCGCAACAAACAACTGTCCTCCCGTTGCGCCGTAGAGAATAGCGTTACCGGCAGCATGGTATGCACCTTGAATTTTTTTACCTTGAGGAATAATAGTTATACTTCCTCCTGCCATACCCTTACCAACATAATCATTTGCGCTCCCTGTCAACTTAAGATTAATGCCTTCCCTGATGAAGGCTCCGAAACTTTGTCCAGCAGCACCGGATAAATTTATATATGTTGGATTTGATACTAATTTGTCATGATATTTTTTTAGAGAAATTTCTCCAGAAAGCCTAGCACCAATACTTCGATCCTCATTTGCAATTGGATACTGTAAAAATGCACTATTTCCACTTTCTAATGATTTGATTACTTCGGATGTAATACGTCTTGACAGCCTGCCTTCACTGTGTCTAATGAAACCAGGATGCTTTTCCTCTATTGAAAAATTCATAAGTAATTTGTGTAAGCTTTTTGAAAGATCATTTTTAGATATTTTAAGACCCAATAAATCAGCTCTTCCTCTCAAGTCATCTAATTTAGGTAGATTTAATTCATCTAAGAATGCGATAATATCTTTTGCTATAAATCTAAAAAGTTGGACAACTTGTTCTGGTGCGCCTGGAAATTTTGCCCTGAGATTTTCATCTTGTGTTGCAATACCGACAGGACATGTGTTTTCATGACATTGTCTTACCATCTTGCAACCTAAGGCTAAAAGTGGCAGAGTTCCAAAACCAAACCTATCAGCACCAAGAATGGACCCAACCAATACATCTTTAGCAGAACGCAATCCCCCATCTACCTCTAAAAGTACTTTGTGACGCATATTGTTTTTTACTAAAGCTTGATGTGTTTCACTTAAACCTAGCTCCCATGGTGACCCAGCATGTTTGATACTCACCCATGGACTAGCTCCAGTACCTCCATCGCTTCCAGCAATTGTAATAATATCAGCGCCTGCTTTTGCAACTCCAACGGCGATAGTCCCAACACCCGGCTCAGAAACTAATTTAACTGAAACAGGGCAATCAGGATTAAAAGTTTTTAAATCATAAATTAATTGTGCTAAATCTTCAATTGAGTAAATGTCATGATGTGGTGGCGGGGATATTAGAGTTACACCTTCAACTGTATGTCTTAGTTTTGCTATATGACTATCAACCTTAAAGCCAGGTAATTGACCACCCTCTCCTGGTTTTGATCCTTGTGCCATTTTAATTTGGAATTCTTCTGCAGAAGCTAAATAGTCTGGAGTAACTCCAAATCTCCCTGATGCAATTTGCTTAATCTTTGAATTTCTCTCTGTTCCATATCTTGCAGGATCTTCCCCGCCCTCGCCAGAACCAGATTTACCACCTATTTCATTCATAGCTTCTGCAAGAGCTTGATGCGCTTCCTCAGATAGTGCGCCGAGTGACATAGAACTAACAGTAAATTTTTGAAAAATTTCTTTTAGTTCATCTTCATTAAACTCCCTATTGTGTTTAATTGATGCTGGCAAAGTAAATAAGTCTCTTAACTGTACATCATCACGATTTTCTAGAGTTGACATATACTCGTCCCAATCATCAAAATCTCCAGACCTAACAGCCTTTTGAAGTTTAAGAACAGTTTTTGGAGATGTTACGTGAGTTTCAGCGCCTTTTTTATGTTTGTAAAAGCCACCAACACCACTTTCAACATCTTCAATATCACCATAAATTTTTAATTTATCATTTAAGAATTTAAAACCTACACCTTCAGTCCTAGTTTTTGTAAATTTAAAAATATTGTCAACAATATCCCTGTTTAA
>QCCZ01000019.1 GCA_003281085.1 OCS155 cluster bacterium AG-349-E07 | reverse complement strand
TATAGAGATTTACTCTATTGATGAAGCGTTTCTCGATATCAGTAGCTTTTACTACTGTGATTTAGAAGAGACGGCTCAAGAGATACGAAGATTAATTAAACAGTGGACAGGGATTCCAGTTTCTATAGGCATAGGCCCAACAAAGACATTAGCAAAAGTAGCAAACAGACAAGCTAAAAAATACACAACATCTAATGTCTTCGATATACGAGATCAGAGTGTAAGAGATGAGATTTTAAAAGATCTACCACTTGAAGAGATATGGGGAATCTCGACAAGATGGGGAAGAAGGCTTCGAAAAATTGGAGTAGATACTGCTTATGATTTAACACAGGCAAATGCTCGTCATGTCAGAAAAACAATCAGCATTGTAGGGGAGAGGATACACCATGAGCTCAATGGCATTTCCTGTATCGGTATAGAAGAAGTGAAGAATAAGAAAAATATAATATCCTCTAAGTCATTTGGTAGAAAAGTAATGTTAGTAAGTGAGTTAGAGGAAGCTGTTTCAAATTATGTTGCTAGAGCATGTGAGAAGCTGAGAGCACAAGGTTCTAGAGCACAAGGCTTGTATGTATTTTTAAGAACCAGTCCATTTGTCGATCCAGAGAAAAGATACAGCAACGGTATGAGTACATTTTTTTCAATACCAACAAGCAATACGTCAAAGATTGTCAAAGAAGCAAAACATCTAACACAAAAACTATTTGTGTACGGATATGAATACCAGAAAATTGGTGTAATGCTGCTAGACATCACTGACGCAGAGAACGAACAGTATAGTTTTTACGAATATGAGAATTACGATCAATCAGACCGTGTCATGGAGGTACTGGACGGCGTTAATAGTAGGTATGGATCAAGCACATTGACATTGGGAGCACAGGGTATAAAAAAAGACTGGAGGATGAAGTCGGAAAGAAAGTCTGCTGCTTACACAACAAATATGCTTCAAATACCAGTTGTGAAGTAAGAAAAGTATGAAGGAATCTGTTTAAATTAAAGATATGGTTTTAGAGAATCCATATGCAAACTCATTAGATGGTCTTGAAATAGAGGACCCAGTACAAAGCTTTTTTGATTACTGCAAGAAACGTGAAGCTGTACGTGTCAAAAGAGAGTCAGGAGAAGCATATCCTTGGAGCGATGATCCAATTTTACAAAAAGGTCGTTTTCTAAATGTTTTTAGAGAGGATGACAAAGTAAGTAAATCCATTATTAAATTTGCTGAACCAGCAAAAGAGGACTTAGCTTTATTAATCCAAGCTTTATTTTTTAGTAGGTGGTGTAACAGAGATTTAACTATTGATCAGTTAACGATAAATGATTTAGATAATCCAGAAACTTTAAAAGAGAAACTTCTTGAATTAGAGCAGTGGGAGAATATAACAGCATACCCAGTAGAAGATTCCTATTGGAATCAAAATTTATATAGTCGAATAGATGCAGCAACATACAAATTTTATGAAAAAAAAGAAGAGTTAGCTGAAACAGTTTTAAATTCTAATAGAGATGTTATTACTGCTACAAACAATGTAAATAAGAAATTTAAGATGAATAATGATTTCCCAATATTTATGGCTTTGATTGATATTGCCTGGTTTAGAGAAGATGTTATACCAATTACCACTGATGTTCCAACTGGCATTGGTGCAGAACCATACTTAGATAGGCTACAGAATTTTCTTAATTTAAATACCCACCAAGATGTAGGCCTTAAAATGATAGAACTTCAAAGAGAGTATTGGCCTGAAGCTAAAAGAGAGTTTTATCCTATTGACATAGAGTATCAATCTTGTGAATGCAGAAAGTACTTTAGCTATGTGAATGGTACAAAAAAATTTGAAGGAAAAAATCTTTTTTCCATGTGATGAAATTATTTAGGATTTATCTAAATTCTTCCAGATATTTCTTGTGGATAAATACCAGACAAATCCAAATAAAAATCCTATTACTGGAAACAGTTTAAAGACAAAAAGTACACCATATACAGTTGCAAGGTATCCAATCATAAGAGTAGAAATTGTATTCATTAGAAAATAGAGTGAGTAATCAATTCCAGCAATTCTACCTCTGAGCCTATCTGGTGTCAGTACTTGTAATCCATATGTAGAAAAAGCCCATTGAGATCCACCACCAGAATGTCCAAGAATCAATAACAACACAGTTAGGTATAGTGATACTGAAAACGGTATAAAAAAATAAAACAAACCCCATGCCATGATAGTTATGCCAATTGTATTAAGCAGTTTTCCATCTGTGCTTCCAAAAAAATATCTAATCGCAATTGGTCCAATCAGTGCACCAACACCTCTGGCACCGAACATAAGGCCTGTGCCAAAGTCACCAGTTTTATAAATATCATACGACAGAACAGTAAATAAAGATAGTAAACCGCTAGCTGAGATACTAAATGTTGCTTTTGTAATAATTAATGAAAAAATTTCTTTCTTAGATGCAGCATATTTAAGACCTTCTTTATAACTAATATCTTGTTCTTCATCTTTGTCTTGAGATTTTTCGCTCAAATTTTTTTTTATTGAGAAGACAATTAAAGCTGAAAGAACAAAGGTTAAACTATCAATTGCAAATAACATATTTCTGCTGATTACTGTTGTTAAGTATCCTCCTAGACCTGCACCTAAACCAGCCATCACACCCCAACTAGAAAAAAATATAACATTTGCTTCAGCTAAATTTTCCTTTTTGACAACGTTTGGTAAGGCTGCATCAGAAGTAGGCATGTATGGAGAACCCACAACAGAAAGAAATCCAAATGAAAACAAAATAAATGCGACATTTTCGGTTGTCACTGCATAAAGAATTAACAAAACAGTCATTCCTGACAAGAACTCTGAGATTGCAATTATTTTTTTTCTATCAAATCTATCTGCTAAGTAACCGCCAAAGCTTCCGAGCATAAATAATGGTGCACTTTGAACCACTAAAACAAGAGAGGTGATAAATGGGTTTTCTGTTAACTCATAAATTATACCTAAGAGAGGCACGGTTAGTAACCAGTCACCACCCAGTGTGATCAAACGAGCTGCAAAAAGTTTACGAAAGTTTTGATTTTTCGTGAGTAATACTCTATATTTTTGAAAATTTTCCATTTGCAGTTCAACTGTAACTGAATTGAGAAATAACTACTATACTTTAACAATAATGAAAACTGCACTTGTAACTGGTGGAACAAGAGGTATAGGTCTTTCTACTGCTCAAAAATTTATCGATCAAGGTTGGAATGTTTATATTACATCAAGAAAAGAAGAGAATCTAGAAGCGGTACTCTCTGAAAATTCTCAGTTAAAGGGTTTTGTTGCAAGAGCGGATGATCTTGCTGCTGCAACTGAAACTTGCAAAAAAATCGTGGATGAAACAGGGTCTTTAGATGTTTTAATTAACAATGCTGGTACAAATCCTTCTGGAGGCAGCTTGCTTGATGTTGATTTATCTGCCATCCAAAAAACATGGGATGTAAATTTAATGGGGCCTTTAATGTGGACAAGAGAAGCAGTAAAAGCTGGATTAAAGGAGTCAGTATTAAATGTATGTTCTGTTGGAGGAATAAAACCATCGCACTACATGGGTGCTTATAATATCTCAAAAGCTGGATTAATTTACATGACAAAACAATTAGCAATGGAACTTGCTCCTGATATACGGGTAAATGGTATAGCTCCAGCAGTAGTGAAAACTAAGTTATCAGAAATGCTTTGGGCAGGTAATGAGGAGGGAAGCGCAGATCTACACGCTCTTAAAAAACTAGGAGAACCTGAAGATATTGCAAGTCTGATTTATTTTCTATCAAGTGATGATGCATCATGGATTACAGGTGAAGTCGTAACTATTGATGGCGGATTCCTTCTCTAATTAGCCAATAAAATATTTAGCTAATTCGTTATACAAAGGTATTCCAACAATAATATTGAATGGAAATGTGACACCTAAACTTAGACCTAGGTAAATAGCAGGATTTGCATTTGGGATAGCGTCTTTTACAACTGCTGGTACTGCAATATAGCTTGCGCTTGCTGTTAACACCATCAGTAATGTAGCGTTGCCCACAGAAAAATCAAAGTTTATAGATGCTAATAAAGCAATAATTGAACCAATCAATGGGGTAATTAAAGCAAATGCAATTAGGCTAGCTCCTTTGCCTTTAAGTTCTCCGATCCTCTTTGCGACCCTAGTTCCCATAACAAATAAAAACACGTATAAAACGTAATCAAATATTTCAACAATTATGAAATCTAAATTAGATAAAAGTGTTTGATTTACAAAATATCCTAAAAACATTGATGAGATCAAAATAATATTTGGTACCTCTAAAAATGCTTTCTTTATAGTTTCCAAATTATTACTTTTAATTTGTTTGTTTTGAGTAACTAAATAAAGTGCCATAAATATTGCTGGAAACTCCATTACAACTAAAACAGCAGACATATAGTTATCAAAGTTTTGATTAGTACTTGTAAGATATGAAATAGCTGTCACAAATGTAACAGCACTTACTGATCCATAAGTTCCAGAGAGTGCGGCTGCATCATCGCTATTGAGTATATTTTTAAGATAAAAATAAGTAATAATTGGAATTAAAATGGCAAATCCTACTCCAAGTGTTAGTGCACTTATTACTTCATTTATAAATCCATTTTCTTGAAGGCTTGAACCACCTTTAAGCCCTAGTGAAAGTAGTAAATAATATCCCAAGTATTTAGAAATAGAGTTGGGAAGGATTAATTTAAATATAGTTCCAATCAATATTCCTGAAAGGAACAATAATAGTGCTGGATTAAGTATGGCTTCCATTCAAATAAAAATGATAGTTAAGTAACAGATTTGTATTGAAGTAATAGAAATTATTTTATTTTTCTTACTAACTCTTCAACTCTATTGATGTCAACCCTTTTAGCAACATCATTATCAATTTTAAAACTAGTACCTACAATTAGTATGTCAGCCAAATCTTGATAAGCGTCGACATTTGTTGAGGTTACTCCAGATCCAATTGCTAATTTTCCTGTTGGAACGATATTTCTTACTTTTTGTAAATCTTCAATATTTATTTCGTGACCAGTACCGTCTCCAGTCACAATTACTACATCCGCACCAGCTCTATGAATCAATTCATCTGCATGGTTTTCAATTTTTGAACCGGGAGGAGGTACGGCATGTTTTACAAATACATCAGCATAGATTTCTACATAACTATTAAGGTTTGATTTAAACTGATTAATTCCGTGAGCATCACCTTCTATAACACCTTGATCGGTAAACATAGTATTATTTAAAACATTGATCC
>QCCZ01000018.1 GCA_003281085.1 OCS155 cluster bacterium AG-349-E07 | reverse complement strand
AGCATTCCATTTGGAGCAAGGTCATGTAAATGAGCTTTCAAAGCAGCAGGGTTCATTGCAACTAACACATCTGGATTATCACCAGGTGTAAGGATATCAAAATCAGCTATTTGAACTTGGAATGATGATACACCAGCGATTGTACCTTGAGGTGCTCTAATTTCAGCAGGAAATGCTGGAAGTGTAGCTAAATCATTTCCAAATATTGCAGACGTGTCAGTAAAACGTGTACCAACAAGTTGCATACCATCACCTGAATCACCTGCAAACCGTATGGTTACTGCAGGAATAGACTCAACTGTTTTGTTTTCAATTTCCATAAAAATTCCCTATAAATTTATTGTAATCTTTGCGGGGATAATGCAATTTCATTTTGCTGTGTTCCAACACAATTGTTAATGTTTTCACCAGAACAACATTCGGCTTGATTAAGTCCGAACATTGCACAGGAGTTATTAATGCACGCAGCATGACCATGAATATATGCCATTTCGTTTTTACACCAACTACAAAACAAGGAATTATTCATATGCTTTGATTCTCTGATAGGGCCAATATCTATATTTTAACTTCAAGCAATCCGTTGCATTTATAGTCCCAAGGGTTCTTGAATCACTTGTTGAAAGTCTTCTCTGATCTCCCAAAACAAAAACTTCATTTTCCCCAACATTACAATCTATAAAATCATCTGTTACAGTCTTCGCCCAAAGATCTTCAATAGTCTTACCATTAACAAGGAGTTCGTTATTTGATGCTGAAATTGTCTCACCTGGTAACCCAACAACTCTTTTAACTACATCAATGTTTTTTTCCGAATTTTTAAAAATAACAATGTCACCTCTACTTAGTGGTTCATTTGTTTTTGTAGCAAGCACATAATCTTCAGGCAATAATTCTGGACTCATACTCTCTTCTTTTATTTCGTATGTTGTAAACGATTTATTCTCTCTCTTTAAAAAAACATACAATATAACAAAAAAAATTGTTTTTAAATTTATGAATCTTCCGACTGCTTTTAACATATTTGCTACTTCAAATTATAATATAGAAAAAAGGAGTTTTATGAATTTATTTAAACCTAAAAAATATGCATACGCTCATTGCGATCTTCCTTGTGGGGTTTATGATCCTGCTCAAGCAAGAATTAATGCAGAGTCAGTTGTTAATGCATCTAAAAAGTATCAGGATTCTGATGATCCTGCCTTTAAACAAAGATGCATAACTATTAAAGAAGATATGGCTGAAGAAGTTAAGAAAGACCTTTGGGTTCTGTGGACAGATTATTTCAAACCAGAACACCTTGAAAAATTTCCTAATGTACATGATCTTTTTTGGAATGCAACTAAGAAAGCTGGAGAAGCCAAGAAGACAGAGGATCCTGCAGTGGGTGAGGAGCTTCTGAGCTTAATAAATGAGATTGACGAAGTTTTTCAAGCTACAAAAAGTTAATCAATTTTCTTAAAAAGGTGTCCAATATTTTCTATTTGGGCACCTTTTTTAATTTTGTTAAGAGACCAATTATTATCTGTTTCTTTTTGAATTGCCTGTAAAACTTTTTCAGATGAAGTAGGCATGAACGGAGTAAACATTGTTGCAGATGCATCAATACATGTAATTGCACTATAGAGTATTGCAGTCGCTCTTTTTTTATCTTCTTTAATTACTTTCCATGGCTCAGTTTGGTTCAGATAAGCATTAATTTTATTTACATAAGCCATAATCGATTGAAGCGATGCTTTTAATTCAACTTTCTCAATCAGACTCCCTGTGTTATCAAAACAAGCCTCAGCCTCTTCTATTAACTTTTTATCAACTTCTTCAAGCTCAAATTCGAAATCTAAAATATCAAAATTCTTAATGTACTGTGAAAATACTCTCTGAACTAAATTACCCCACGCTGCAACTAGCTCTTCATTATTTCTTCTAATCATTTCATCTTCTGATATTTCAGAGTCATTTTGTTCTGGAAGTATGCTTGCCAAAGAGTATCTTAATGAATCAGGATTCCATTCTTCGAGATAGTCGTTTAATGTTTTACCAACACCTCTACTTGCTGATGCTTTTTCGCCTTTAATTAATATATATTGATTAGCTGGAACATTTGTTGGTAGATTTAAATCACCATAAGCTAACAACATAGCAGGCCATATTATTGCATGAAAAGGAACATTGTCTTTACCAACAAAATAATATGATTCGGCCTTTTCATCTAACCAGAAGTCTTTCCAAGCATCCGGAGTACCGTTGTTGATTGCCCATTCTTTTGATGCAGACAAATATCCAATTACAGCTTCAAACCAGACATAGATTTTTTTTCCTTCTCCGAGTTCATTTTCTGGAATATCTATTCCCCAATCGAGATCTCTTGTAATCGCTCTATCTTGTAGACCTTCTTCTACAAAAGACTTTGAAAAATTAATTACATGTGGACGCCAACCCTGTCTACTCTTAAGCCAATTTCCTAGTTTTTCATTTAATTTACTTAGTTTAAGAAAGTAGTGTTCTGTCTCCTTGAACTCTGCATTATTTCCACTTATTTTACTTTTTGGATTTATTAGCTCTTCAGGATCTAATGTTATTCCACAACTATCACATTGGTCACCTCTAGCCTCTAGATAATTACATTTTGGACACTCACCCTCAACGTATCGATCCGGTAGAAACTTATTCTCTTTTGCGTCATACGCTTGAATACTTTTATTTTTTTCAATATATCCATTTTCTTTGATTTTCAAAAACATTTCTTGTGACACATCTATATGATTTTCGGTCATTGTTGTTGTGTAATTGTCCCATTGGATATTTAATTTTTTCCAATAATCTAAGAACTCACTATGGTACTTATTGACTATCTCAATTGGCTCTACACCCTCATTGTCCGCTCTAACAGTAATTGGTGTTCCATGAACATCACTTCCTGATACCATAATCACATTATTGCCAATCATCCTGTTGTATCTAGCAAAAATATCAGCAGGCAAATAAGCCCCTCCAATATGTCCAAGATGGCGTGAACCACTTGCATATGGCCAAGCAACAGCAACAAGAATATTTTTTGACATGCAATAAGAATAGTCTTAAAAAATTTAATAAATTTCGAAAATTTCAGTCAAATCTGAAACATATATGAAACAATTCGGCAATAATCATTTAACTTTTATAAGCTCCTTAATCCTTTAACTTAATTAAGTTGTTAAAAAAAAGGAGATTTTTATGGAATTAGCAAGTTACGTAGACAGTCTGTGGATTGTAGTAGCAGGTATTTTAGTCATGTTTATGCAACCTGGCTTTATGCTTGTTGAAACTGGATTCACAAGATCAAAAAACTCTGTCAATATTGTGATGAAAAACTTTATGGATTTTTCAGTTGGCGCAGTTACATATTGGGCATTTGGTTTTGCTCTAGCTTATGGAGGCACTACTTTAGGTGGATTTTTAGCGTATGGTAATTTCTTTTTAGAAGGAGATTCTATTACTTACTTTTTTCAAGTAGTTTTTGCAGCCACAGCAGCAACGATTGTATCTGGTGCGGTTGCTGAGAGAACAAAATTTAGCGCTTATTTATTATTTCAACCATTTATTTGTGGTGTTATATACCCAATTGTTACTCACTGGGTATGGAGCGGACAAGGATGGTTAGGAGATTTAGGATTTATTGACTTTGCTGGTTCAGGTGTCGTTCATATGGTCGGAGGGTTTGCTGCTCTCGCTGGAGTTCAAATTGTTGGACCAAGAATTGGTAAATATGACGATAATGGAAATCCACAAGTAATACCAGGTAGCTCTATGGTGGCTGGTGCCTTAGGTGTTTTCATACTATGGTTCGGATGGTATGGATTCAACGTTGGTTCCGCGCTTGCAGCAGTTGATGTAGACTTAGCAGCAATTGCAGTTACAACAACGCTTTCTGCAGCAGCAGGATCAATTACCGCAATGTACACCTCAATGATTTCCGGCAAACCAAATGTTGGCATGACCTTAAATGGAGCTCTTGCGGGTCTTGTAGGAATTACTGCAGGTTGTGCAAATGTAAACAATCTTGGAGCAGTCTTAATTGGACTAGTATCGGGAGTTTTGGTTGTATACTCAATTAATTTCTTTGAGAAGAGAGGCTTTGACGATGCTGTTGGTGCTGTTTCAGTACATGGTATTTGTGGAATATGGGGTGTTCTAGCAGTAGCAATTTTTGATACAAGTGACGGGCTATTTTATGGCGGTGGAACTTCACTATTTGGTCCGCAATTAATTGGGATATTAGCGATTGCTGCATGGGCATATGGAACATCATTTTTGGTATTTAAGGTAATCGATTCTACCGTAGGACTCAGGGTCACTGCAGAAGAAGAAGTTGCAGGATTAGATGCTTCCGAACATGGAACTACAGCATATGGAGATTTTATTACTAAAAAATAATTTTAATAATTGAAAATCAGCCAAATCACTTAAGGTTTCCCCCTTTTTGGTTACAAGGCTGATTTTCATCTTTAATTAACCGTTTAAATCAATTAAAATGTAGTTAATATGTTTGATTTTACCGAAAAAGATTCCTGTGGAGTTGGCTTTATAGCATCAAGAGATATTCCTCCAACACATGGGATGACTTTAAAGGTTTTAGAGTGTTTGGCAAATCTTGACCACAGGGGTGCAAAGTTTGCTGATGGAACCGGTGATGGCGCAGGTGTATTAACCGAAATTCCTTTTGAATTAATAAGGGCAGAATTAAAAGAATTAGAAATTGATCTAGATGATAAAAACAAGATCGGAATAATATCCTGTTTTTTTGATCCAAAAAATGTTGATGAATCAATTGAACTTATCAATAATGAACTTGAACAATTCCAAATACGGCACTTATATTGGAGAAAAGTACCCACCGACAAACAAATTCTCGGAGATCTTGCCAAAAAGTCAAAACCGGCAATTTTTCAGGGGATTGTTAGTGCTGAAAAAGAAACACAAAAAGAGTTTGAAAAAAAGCTATTTATATTCAGAAAATCTTTAGAAAAGAAGATTAAAGAAATAGATTTTTTAAACATTCATATTAATTCTTGTTCATCTAAGACTGTGGTATATAAAGGATTATTCACAGCAACTCAAACTGCAGATTTTTATTGGGACCTTAGAAATCCACTTTACAAAACAAGATTTGGAATTTTTCATCAAAGATTTTCTACAAATACATCATCAACTTGGGACAAGGCACAACCTTTCCGCATGCTTGCTCACAATGGCGAGATAAATACAATACAATCAAATTTTTCATGGATGAGAGCTAGAGAGGTAGATGCTTCATCATCTTTTTGGAAAGAAGATATTGATAAAATTAAACCATTTATTGATGAGGGTATATCTGACTCTGGGCAACTAGATAATGCCATAGAATTATTGGTAAGGTCTGGCAGAACTCTTGCTCATTCACAAGAAATGCTTATTCCTTCTGCATGGGAAAATAATCCAAGATTTACTCAAAAAGAGAAAGCTTTTTATCAGTACCACGCTTTTTTAACTGAACCATGGGATGGACCTGCAGCAATTGTAGCGTCAGACGGAAAAGACATAATTGCTGGTCTCGACAGGAGTGGATTAAGACCATTAAGATGGATGATTTCAGACAGATATGTTCTCGCAGCTTCTGAGGTTGGTATATGCCCATCTGTTGAAGCAGGAGCTTATAAGACTGCACAACTTGAACCTGGGCAAACTATCAGATATCGTCTTGAAACAGACGAGCTTTTGGATGAAAGTGAAGTTATACAAAAATTAAGTGAAAAAAACCCTTATGTTGAATGGGTAAATTCGAAGCCATTGAATGTTGATCAAAAATACAGTAACAAAGAAGATTCAAAAATCGATTTAGAAATGTTGTCTGAGTATTACTCATATACACCTGAAGAAGACAGGTTAATTTTAACACCAATGCTCAATGGAGATATTCCCACAGGTTCAATGGGTAATGACTCATCTCTTGCAGTAATGAGTAAAAATAATCCGAGATTAAGTCGTTATTTTCACCAAATGTTTGCTCAAGTTACAAACCCACCAATAGATCCAATTAGAGAAAGATTTGTCATGTCAACAAAAACTTATCTTGGAAAAAGAGGGTCAATTTTAAAAGAAACATCTCAGCAAGCTAACTTAATTACCCTAGATTCGCCGATTTTAAGTGCTAGTTCTTATGATGCACTTACAAAAGAAAAAACTTTGAGTAACAAAACAGCTGTATTTTCATCTACTTATGTAAAAAAAGAAACCTCTCTTGAAAATTCGTTAATTAAATTGTGTGAAGACGTAAAGAAAGAAATAGTTGAAAATAAAAAATCTGTAATAATTTTATCTGATAGAACTATTAAAACTGGAGAAACAGCAATACCATCTCTAATGGCGTTAGCAAAAGTCCATCATTTTTTGATTGATGAGGGTATTCGTTTGAAGGCATCACTAGTTGTTGTTTCGGGTGAAGTGCGAGACTCTCACGACCTTGCATGTCATATTGCTTATGGTG
>QCCZ01000017.1 GCA_003281085.1 OCS155 cluster bacterium AG-349-E07 | reverse complement strand
TATAATAATAATTAATGTACAAATCATTTATTGTTCTATTTTTATTATTTGCAAGCTGTAGCAATTCGTCTGACGAAATGCTTGAATTTGTTGAGCCAATTGAGACAACAGCACCTGTAGAATCTACGACAACTACATCAGCACCTGTAGAATCTACGACAACTACATCAGCACCTGTAGAATCTACGACAACTACATCAGTTGATAATAACCTTCCTGAAATATCGTTTACTAACTGTCCTACTTCAATTATTGAAGAAGAGAACTATGAACTTTTATGGTCGATAACAGCTGGCGACTTTGATATTGATTATGTGAGAATCTCATACTGGATAAATGGAGAATACTCTAGTCGTGTATATTATGAAAAATCTCAAATAAATGATACATTTCCTTTTCCTGTTGCTAAAGAAAAAATAGTATATACACAATCTCTTGATTTTACTGACAGTGAAGACTATGAAACTTTAGATGTGTATTTTTCTATTTCCGATGAAAGTGATTCTTTTTTCGAAATTGAAAAAAAGTGTACATTTTACTTTAATAACACACCTCTTATTTCTACTACAACAACTACAACTACAACTGTTCCTGACACAACCACAACAACCACAACATCTACTACTACAACTACAACTACAACTGTTCCTGACACAACCACAACATCTACTACAACAACTACTACTACAACGACTTTGCCTCCATCGAATATACTTTTACAGACATCTGGAAGCATAAGTTCTACATTCAAGCCTCCAGGTGGTGCTTATTACTATTGGACAGGTACTGCTAATTCAACAGAATTTAAAATGATCTTTAGTGGTGGTGGGAGTTATGGACCCTGCAATGGACCCTCTGAAAGTATTTCAACTTATTACGGAAATTTTTGGGGTTTACAATTAAATTTTTCTAATAATATATATCAACATATGCGAATCGGTGAAATTGATTGTTCTAATACTTCAATATATACACAGACAGGACAATTAGACCATAGTGGAAATGATATTACTGGTTATATAAATGGACAGAATGTAGTAGCAAGTTGTTTAAACTTTTTTTGGGATAACATAAATAGCTATTGTTCTGGCACTGTCGGTTCAGAAAGTTTTACAATCAATTGGTATGGTGGAAGTAATACTTTATCTGGCTCGGGAAGTAATTCGGCAATATTAGTAGGTATTTATGCTTGGAAATTAGGAACTTGGAATTCTCCTTAATTCGACCCACATTTGACCCACATTTGAGAGAGAAATGAGTGGTATAGTCTGATACTATCTAGTACTACCTGATACAAGCCCTATATTTATTGATGTTCTAATGTGATACTTACTGATACTCTCTAGTATTTAATCGTTCTTCCCTTACAAGGAAGAAGTCACAGGTTCAAATTCTGTAGCGCCCTCAAAGTCTTTTCATAATTAAACTCTGATTTTTACCTCTGAGACACACATTTGACACATTTTTTTAGAAAAACATACTAAATTTCTACATCTGCAAACCAAGGATCACCAATTGATTTGTAATATTTTATTCGTGCTTCATCATTAAAAAAATAGCTTCCATTTTTACAATAACAAGACCAGTCTTTCACTTCTTTCCAGTGGTCATGAAGTTTTACTTCTGAATATTCACCATAAAACAGCCCTGGTAAAAATCGCTTACAATAACACTGCCATTCTTCAATGGGAAGACCATGTGTATGAAAAATGATACCCTCTGCATTTCTGCAGACAGAACAATATTTCATATTAGATCTTGTTTTAATAAATAAATTAAAACACTCTTCTATTGCACAAGTCTCTCCAACATATTTAAAGCAGATAAACTCTGAACATCCTTCAGTACATGCATGAACTTCTTTATTCCATGCACATTGTAAATAAGTAAGCTCATGGCTGGTTAAATCTCCAAATGGTTTTGTATTGATGAGGTTGTAAAATGCTTGCCACCCAATAGGATATTTGTATCCATCATAACAACCCATACACATTCCAACTCTGTCACATGTTTCTTTATAAGGTTCGCATGGATCAGGTTCCTCTTCGTATGGATTAATTAATGATGCAATAGAAAGAACCGTGTCAAAATTATCTCCTGTTTCAAGGTATTTATTTATTTCCTCGATGAGAATTTCTTTAATTGCTTGTTGAACTCTTGTCTCTACAGTAACCATACAGTTTTATTATAAGAAGCAAGTATGACAAAAAAGACACACATCTGGCACACATTTTGTAGAAAAAGATTTGATAGTATGTATTTATGCTCAACATAATTTTGCGAATTACGAAAGATTTTACTATTGAAAGATAAAGCTTTTCTTAAAATTCTGTGTAACTTTTAATCTTGATATTTTTTTGAATAACCCCATAAAGCTCGATCTAAAGTTCTCATATCTAAATTATTTTTATTTGCTAATTTTCTTGTAAAATTAACATATGTGATCCAAAAATTAACATCGTATTTAGGCGTCTCATCATAACCTAAGGTCCATAATGCTCTGTAGTCAATTATTGGGTATTTTGTTTTATGACAAAAGTGTAAGAATGCTGATGCTACTGGATAGGAAACTCCTTTAAGTAATAACAATGCGCCAATATGTAAATATTCAGATTTTGAACTTAAAACATCTTTTGTTACTTCTGAAATTATTTTATTTTCATTGCTAAAAATATGTTTTCTTATTCTTGGGCTTTTCCAATCTGAAAAAATTCTAAATTCGTCAATACTTGCAAAGCCTTTTTTTTGTATTTTTTTTCCAAGATTAATAACTTCGGTGTCAGTTTGTAAATTATAAACAGGAAGACCTTCTTCTAAAATGTCTATTATATTTGCTCTCAGTTTCATATTATAAATATTAACTAAATACTAAATTTTAAAATTATTTCTATCTGCAATTTGACGAAATAGTTGTCATAATAAATGTAATGTTTGATGAATATAAAAATATTATTCCTGAGCTTCAAAGAAGATTGACTTTGCATCACTCTTTGTACAGCTTTCCTTCCAATGCAACTTTATGGGAAGAGCATTGTGCTAAGTCACTTATTTCATGTGGTTTTGGTAGTGATTGGCAGCCAACAGGTAGTCATCAACAAGGTGTTGACCAAGTCACTGATTCTGGATTGAGAATCAGTAATAAAGGTGGAAAAATTACAGAAGATTTATCAAAATTAAACATAAGTGGATTCAGAACAACTCAATACAAAACTATTGAAGAAAAATTAAATTTTTTAAGCTTAAGCCATGAAGATGTAATTTTTTCACTAGCAACTCATGCTAACTTTGACTTTAGAGAACCAAGATACTATTTTATAGCAATTGACTCTGATAAATTAAATTATCATGAGCAAAATTGGGTTGATAATATTGGCAGAAATGGGAATCATATGGGTTGGAAATGCAGCGCTGAGCAATTTGATGCCCAAATACAAAAAAGCATGTCTGATCAACTATGGACAAATATTTATTCTGAGTTGTTTGAATTTATAATTCCAATTGATATAAAAATCTAGCTTATTTAATTAAACAATCTTGTATTAACATCCGTTTTATTAATTCTGCTTGTTGCTAAGTCAATATAATCAGGATTTATTTCAAAACCGATAAAATTATGACCTTGTCTTTTTGACACTATACACTCCACTCCAGAACCAGCAAAAGGTACTAAAATATTATTAATTTTTTCTTTATTTACAGCTGATTTTATTAGTTTTAAAGTTATAGATTCAGGTTTTTGAGTAGGGTGGATAACTAAATCACATTTTTCATGGTTATTTTTTTGTTTAGGTTCATATGAATCACAACAATCCTTACAATAAAACCATCTCTCTTTTCTACCAGCTCCTCCAGCTAAGGCCGGAGTTTTAATTACATCTCTAGGTAGAGCTCCATTATTGTGGGCATTGTATGTAGTTGTCTTGTTGCCTGTTGAAAATCTGCCTTTGGTATTTTTTCTTTGTTTTCCAGCAGCATTTTTAAGAAATGATTCAGTATATTCTTCACGAACATCGTCTAAATTAAAAATTGGTTTGTCTTTCCAAATACATAAAATAGCTTCATGACTTCTCTGCCAAAATTTCAAAGTTGGTACATTTTTATTAGTGTAATGCCAAATTAACCAACGATGCGGAAGATCAATATTCACTGATATATGCGCTAATATCTCTGAGAATCCGTAGATAAACATTGTTCCTGATTCATTTAATGTTCTAGATGCTTCATTGATCCATAGAATTGACCAGTCTATATAATCCTTGATTTCTTTCTTTGAAATATTGTTTCCAAAATCTTTTCCTATGTTGTATGGTGGGTCTGCAATAATCACATCTATTGAAGTTGTATCTAATAATTTCATACCATCAATACAATCAATTTTTATAATTTTGTTTAAATACTCATCATTCATAAAAATTATTATAGGGAATTTATAAGACGAAAATTAAAAAAGACACCTAAAAGGCACCAAAATTTCTAAAACTGTAAATACTCTCTGATAACTTCTGATATCTTTTTGAAAGAGCTTAAGTTCATTGACCCTATAAATTGATACTCTCTGATACTCTCTAGTATTTAATGGTTCTTTCCTTACAAGGAAGAAGTCACAGGTTCAAATCCTGTAGCTCCCCACAATATGTGTATATAAATTTATAATAAAAATATGAGTGAAGTTATATTCAACCCATCAAATTCACCAACAGTTGGTGTTGAGGTTGAAGCGCAAATCGTAGATAAAACAACTGGAGACCTCGTAAATATTGCTGAAAATATTGTTAACGGTTTCAATAATGAAGATAGAGTAAAACACGAGCTATATTTATCGACAGTTGAAATTACTAGTTCTCCAGCTTTAGATACAAACAAAACTTATGAGGAACTTTCTTCAATTTTTAAAAAAGTATTAGATTTAGCTAATAACAACAATGCCGGTTTAATAGCTACAGGCACTCATCCATTTGCTCTTTATGAAGATCAAGTTATTACAAATGTAAATCCAAGATATGAAGAATTTGCACAGAAATATGGATGGGCAGTGAGAAGATTACTGACATTCGGTATGCATGTTCATGTTGGTATGGATTCCAAAGAAAAGGCTGTTGCAGTGCATGATGAAATACGAAAATATCTTCCACTAGTTCTTGCATTAAGCGCATGCTCTCCGTTTTGGAGAGGAAAAGATACTGAACTCTATTGTTCAAGATTAAGTGTTTTTCAAGGCCTACCAAATACAGGTCTTCCAGAACCGTATTTTGAATGGAGAGAATATGAGCAATCTCTAAAAACTTTAGTTGCTGCAGATGTCATTAAAGAAAAGATAGGGTACAGGCAGGTTTGGAAAGATGTAAGAATACATCCTGCTTATGGAACTGTAGAGGTTCGAATTGCTGATTCAATGCCATCTCTTATTGATACTGTAGCTGTTGCAACATTTGTTCAAGCTCTTGCTATAAAAATAGGGGATGACTGGCAAAACGGTAATCTTGATGAACCAACGCCAAATTGGTTAATAGAGAGAAATAGATGGGCAGCAATAAAAGAGGGTTTAAACGCAAAATTTATAATTGATTTAGAGGGTAGAACCAAACCAATTAAAGAAGTAATAAAAAATTTAACCAAAGAAATTAAACCAATAGCTGAATCACTAGGGTCATTAAATAGATTAAATGAATTAGAAAATATTTTTAAGTCTGACAATATGGTCGAAAATATGAGAAATTTTCATAAAAAGGAATCCTTAGATCAGCTTGTTAAAGAATTACAAAAGATACTTAACGAATCTTTAGATAAATCCATATTGTAAGTTATAAATAAAGTTACTACAAAGAAACCCCATAATCATTGCGTTTATAGTGACGTTTTGAGTTGCTAAAATTACTATATGCAAAAATATAATAGAAGACTAGAAGCGATAGATTATCAAATAGCTTTTTTTACAACGTTTGGCTTAAATGGTACTGAGGTCGCAAAGCAACTAGGAAAAAATAAATCAACTATCAATCGGCGATTGCATAACAACTTGTTGATTGCTGAAATAAACTTTCGTAGAAATCAATTATTCGATACCTATGCAGCAAAATATGCAACATTCGCACACCTAGCTTTAGATAATGGTATAGAAAAACTAAGAAATGGAGAAGATATTTCATTTAAAGAAATCAACGACATTGCAAAAGGCTTTAACCAAATGTATTTTAAAGATGTTCCTTACAGAGATGAAGACCCAGCATATTTAGCAATAAAAAATTACTGTAGAGATTTTGGAGTAGATGCAAATGAACTAGCTACACTTGCTATGAGGTTTTTAGAAGAAGAATACAAAGATAAGAAAAAATCTGCATAATGAAAATTTATATCCAAGCTAGAGGTAGTTACGAAACATTACTTAACTTATCTAATTGGGCTGAACAAAATGAAATAGAGAGAATTGGTTTACCTGATCATTATATAGTTGGTAAACAGAGACACGATAAAAATAATCCAGCACCCGCATTAGATTTACTTACTGCAAGTGCTGGTTTAGTACGAGATACAAAAAAATTGGTATATTCTATTTTGGTATCTCCAATAACCTTTAGACATCCAAGTGTTCTTGTAAAGATGGCATCAACGATTAATGAAATGGCACCAAATAGATTTAGATTAGGTGTTGGTACAGGATGGTTAGAGATAGAACATGAACTTTACGGTATTCCATTTCCTGATTTAAAAACTAGATTCGAGATGCTAGAAGAATCTCTCATATATATAAGAGAAGCTTTATCGGGTGACAATCAAGGATTTAAAGGGGAGTACTACCAATTAGAAAAGTTTCCTGTTGAGCCAGCAACGTTATCGCAGATACCCATAATTATTGGTGGTGGTGGAAAAGTTAAAACACCTACTCTAGCTGGAAAATACTCTGAAGAATTTAATATTTATGCAGGACCTAAAGAAACACTTCAAAACAGTATTAATTTATTTAAATTTGTTGCATCTGAAAATGGTAGAGATGAAAAAACATTAGAAATAACTACCGCTTGTCCACCAGTCGTAGGACTTACAAAAGAAAGTGTTGATAATTCGCTTATAACTGCTGCAAAAGCATTAATTCAACCAAAAGATGAAATTGCTAAAAATTGGAAAGAGAGAAGTTATCTCTACGGAACTCCAGAAGATGTGGTAAAAACATTATCTATGTGGCAGGAAGTTGGAATTGAAGCAGTCTATCTTCAACTGCTCGACTTAGAACCATCTAAGAGAGATGAATCTGTTGAAGTAATTCAGAAAGCTATAAATTTACTTTAAATAGAAAAATATAACTAAATAGCTGTATAGTTAAAGATGTCTTTTACAAGACATGACGAAATTAAGGAGATATATGCCGAAAGGCAAAGTGAAATGGTTTAACTCCACTAAAGGATATGGATTTATTGAACCTGAAGAGGGCGATAAAGATGTATTCGTACATATCACAGCTGTTAGAAGCGCTGGTATGCAAAATCTTGATGAAGGTCAAGAAGTAGAGTACGACTTAGTAGAAAATAACGGAAAAACATCAGCTGAAAATCTAAAATAGAGGACAGTTAAACTTTTTCAGAACCGGTAGTTATCTACCGGTTTTTTTTATCCAAGCAGTATTCTTACAGACAAAAGTATTGAGACAATAACCAACACTGGTCTAACAACTTTTTCACCATTTTTAATAGCAAATCTTGACCCAGTATATGCACCTGCTATTTGAGCTACCGCCATAATAAGTCCTAGATACCAGATAACGTAACCTTGAATTGCAAAAATAATAAATGCTGCAAAATTAGATGACAAATTTAATAATTTTGTAATCGCTGTGGACTCCATAATATTTGCTCCTTTAATAATGATGAAAGCTAAGACGAAGAATGAACCTGTTCCAGGTCCAAAAAAACCATCATAGAAACCAATCGCAAAGACAACAAGATTAAATATAATAATCAATTTTTCATTCTTCTTTACACCAGTCGGTCCTTTATTAGTGATAAAGAATATTGCAGCACCTATAAGAAGTATTGGAATTACGGATTCTAAAGTTTCGTTTGAAATCCTACTTACTAGTAGAGTGCCAACACCTGATCCTATGAATGATAAAGCAGTATAAAAATATTTTTTTTTCTCAACAAGATAACCATTTTTGTAATAGTTGTAAGTTGAAGTTACTGTTCCAAAACATGATTGAAACTTATTTGTTGCTAATACATTTAGTGGAGATATGCCCACTAGAAGCATGGAAGGTGTAGTTAATAAACCACCGCCTCCAGCAATTGAATCAATTAATGAAGCAAAAAAAGCAACAACAAATAATATTGCATAAACAGTTGTTTCTTCGTATATGTACTCCATAGTTCGTCATTTAAGTGTATCTTTATAATTTAATAACGTTATAAAATTGGAATATTGTTATAAGAATAGATTTCAATAATTATTAAGAGGATAATGCAGTAGACATGTTGAATATACAAAATTTAAAATACATCTTATGAAATATTTTGGCTGTATAGATCAAGGAACTACAAGTTCGAGATTTATAGTATTTAATGACAAGGGTCAAATTGTTGCTAGTCAACAACAGGAATTTACACAGTATTTACCAAATGAAGTTTCTGTCGAACATGATCCAATAGAAATTTGGGATTCAGTTAAAAATTGTATTTCAAAAATAGATGATGAATTTTCAATAAATCAATTAGATAGTATTGGTATTACTAATCAAAGAGAAACAACTCTTGCATGGCGAAAGTCAACTGGAATGCCTTTACATAATGCTTTAGTTTGGCAGGATACACGCACACAAGATATTTGTGATGAAATTAAGCAAATAGAGGAGTTGTCTGTTGAATTCATAAAAACAGGCTTACCTATAGCAACATACTTTTCTCTTTCTAAAATATTGTGGCTTTTGAGAAATGTAGATGAGGTAAATAAAGCAAAATTAGACAACGATTTATGTTTTGGAACAATTGATTCTTGGCTTTTATATAAACTTACTGGTAATCATGTAACTGATGTAACAAATGCAAGCAGAACGTTGTTAATGGATCTTCATACTTTAAATTGGATGGAAGATGTTATAAATAGACTAGATATTCCATTAGATTCTTTACCTTCAATAAAGCCTTCAATGTTTAATTACGGTACGAATGAAGGGATATTAAAAAATGTACCAATTACAGCTGTTTTAGGAGACCAACAAGCTTCATTATTTGGACAAAATTGTATTGCTTCTGGTGATGTAAAAAATACATATGGTACTGGGTGTTTTGCATTAACAAACACAGGTTCAGAAATAGTACATTCTAACAATGGCTTACTTAGTACAGTAGCATACCAAAAAGATGGTGAAAAACCACAATATGCAATAGAAGGATCAGTTTCAATTGCTGGTGCTGCAGTACAATGGTTAAGAGATAACTTAAACATAATTAAAGTAAGTTCTGAAGTAGAAGCATTAGCAATGGCTGAAAAAGATAATGGTGATGTGTATTTCGTTCCTGCGTTCTCGGGACTATTTTCACCACATTGGGATGAGACTGCTAGAGGTGTACTAGTTGGTCTTTCAAGGTTTTCAAATAAATCACACATAGCAAGAGCTGTTTTGGAATCAGTTGCATATCAATCAAATGAATTGCTTGAATCTATGGAAAAAGATATTGGAATAACATTTGAATCGGTAAATGTAGACGGTGGTATGGTTGTTAACAATCTTCTAATGCAATTTCAATCTGATATATTTAATAAAAAAGTTATTTCTCAGGAAATTAATGAGATTACTGCATTAGGTGCAGGTGCGGCCAGTTTTCTTTTCATTAATAACCTCCCATTAGAGAACATGAATTTATTCATTACTCAATCAAAGACATGGAATCCTAATATTGATAGTAAACAGCGTGAACAATATTTAAACAAATGGAATAAAGCTATTAACAAATCGAAACAGTGGAAATAACAAAAGTATTAATTTACGTTTATGTACTCTTTTTTGTTGGGGCTGGATTAAACCATTTTTTGAATCCACAATTTTATGATGCAATTGTTCCGAGCTTTATTCCATATCCAAGATTTGTACATCAATTTACCGGAATACTTGAAATATTAATTCCTATTTTATTCCTTACAAAATATAGAAAAGAAGCAGCAATAATGATGATTATTCTTCTTGTTATTCTTTATGGTGCAAATCTTTATGTATGGATTAACAATCTTCCATATGGACGCAATTACTGGAGTAATCAGCAACATTTTTTTAGATTTTTATTACAACTTTTCTATATTGGAATTGCGTATATTATCTATTTATATGAATGAACTAAAATTTCCTGATAAATTTCTATTTGGTACTGCTGTTGCTTCATATCAGGTTGAAGGCGGTATTTATAATAATGATTGGACAATTTGGGAAAATAAGTCTAATTCTGTTTGCGTAGAGCCATGTAATGAAGCATGTAAGCATTACGAGATGTTGGATCAGGATATTGATCTTCTTGTAAAGCTTGGTATTAAAGCATTTAGGTTTTCAATAGAGTGGAGCAGGGTAGAGCCAAATGAAG
>QCCZ01000016.1 GCA_003281085.1 OCS155 cluster bacterium AG-349-E07 | reverse complement strand
ACGAAAAACGAGATTGATGCTTATATTTCATCATTACAGGAGGTAATCAATGCATAGTGGAGGTAACGCAAGTTCATTGCCGCTTGTAGGTGGTGCTCCTGAGCCAACAATAAATCAATTATCAAAACCAGGAAGAAGGGCATCTCGTTTTCCTAAGTTAGATGTACCTGTGACAGAAATTAATAATTCAGCGATACGATCAGACAAACCTAGTTTGCCTGAAGTCTCTGAACATGATTTAGTTATGCATTATTCTCGTCTTGCTCATAGAAACTTTGCCGTTGATGTTGGTTTTTATCCTCTAGGTTCATGTACAATGAAATACAATCCTAGATTTGCTGACTATGTTGCAAGTTTAAATACTTTTGCAAACTCCCATCCTTCAACGCCTGCGGCTTTTACCCAAGGAAACTTAGAAGTATTACATGAGCTTGAAGGTTTTCTTTTAGAAATAACTGGTATGGACAACGCTACTTTTCAACCCCCAGCTGGCGCTTCCGGCGAATTAACAGGATTATTAATTATTAAAAAGTATTTAGAAGAAAATAATTTAACATCTAAAACTGATATTATCGTCCCAGACTCTGCTCATGGTACAAATCCAGCTTCAGCAAGAATGGCAGGTTTTAACGTTGTTGAAGTTTCCACTGATATTAGGGGAATGGTTAATATTGATGATCTTCGTAGCTTAGTAAATGAAAACACTGCAGGATTAATGCTTACCAATCCTAATACCGGTGGTTTATTCGAAGAGAATATTATGGAAATATCTAATATTATTCATGAGAGTGGAGGTTTAGTTTATTATGACGGTGCAAATCTAAACGCAATAGTTGGCGTGTGTAGACCTGGTGATATGGGTTTTGATATTGTACATTCTAATTTACACAAAACATTTGCTACTCCTCATGGCGGTGGAGGTCCGGGCTCGGGTCCAGTTGCTGTAAAAAGTTTTCTTAAAGAGTATCTTCCTGGTCCTATTGTAGAAAAAGATGACGACCAATATTCCTGGTATACACCCTCGTCATCTATAGGCCGAATGCATGGTTATCATGGAAACTTTTTAGTTGCTCTCAGGGCGCTTGTTTATATGAAATTATTAGGCAAAGAAGGTTTGGATACTTTAGGATCTTTTGCAGTATTGAATGCTAGATATTTAAGTTCAATAATTTCAAAGATTATTCCACTTGCTTACAATGAGCCATGTATGCATGAGTTTGTAGCTACTGTTAAAGATTTAAAAAAATCCCATAAAATTAAAGCTTATGATGTTGGTAAAGCTCTTTTGGATAAAGGCTTTCATTCTCCTACAATTTATTTCCCATTGATTATTGAGGAAGCATTAATGTTTGAACCTACTGAGACACAAACAGTAGATACACTTGATGATCTAGCAGAAACATTAAGAATTATAATAGATGAACTTCAAGGTGATGATGTATCTCTTGAATCTTATCCAAAAAACCTACCTGTTGGTAGACCAAATGAGTTGATACCAGCAAAACATCTTACTGTTAATTGGGGAGACTTTGAACTTCTTGAATTAACTGAATAGACTACATATATGAATCCATCGCAGTTGGAATTAGATAGAAATATAACGACATTAAGAATAAATTCATCCGAATTAACAAAAATGTCAAATAAAGAATTAATTGTATTGCTTCATAAGACAATTGAAAACATACAAGGAATTGCATATTATTGGGCTACTCTGTCTGCTGAAAAAAAAGGTATTCTTCAAAAACATAAAGAGGGAGAAGAATGGCTTGGTGGTCCATTTGTAAGCATTCTTTCTTTGCAATATTATATTGATTATTTAGAGAATAACGATCAACTTGATGTAAATAAATTTGATGACACTAAAAATTCTTATAAAGTGTTTCCAAATAAGTTCATTGAAAAATTAACATTTCCGTTATTAAATGCAGAAATTAGATTTAGTAAATCTATGAATTTTGAACAAATAAATGAATATCGAGGTTTTAAGCAAAGAATTGGGACGAATTCAGGTAGTGTAACCTTAATTTTAGGTGCAGGAAATGTTTCATCAATTCCATTTTTAGACACTATATTCCATTTAGTAGCAAATCGCTCTTCGATAATTCTTAAACTTAATCCAGTAAATGATTATCTTAATCCAGTTTTCCAAAAAGTTTTCCATGAATTTATTGAAAGAGGTTTTATTTCTGTAGTCAATGGTGACATTCCGACTTCAAAATATCTTACTGAGCATAAATCTATTGATGCTATACACTTAACCGGATCTAACTACACATATGAAGAAATAGTCTATGGAAGAATTTTGAACGATAAAGAAAGAAAACTTTCGTCATTGAGTAAATCAAATAAAAAACCAATTTTTACTGAATTAGGTAATGTGACGCCAATTATTGTTCATCCAGGAAAATGGTCTAATTCTGAAATAAAATTTCAAGCTAGAAAAATAGTAACTGCTAAATTAAATAATTCCGGATTTAACTGTATAGCAGCCCAAGTAATTGTTCTTCCTAAGGGTTGGAGTTCAAATGAAAAGTTAAAAAAGTATATAAAACACTACTTAAAAAAGATAGGAGATACAACATCCTATTACCCTGGTGCAATTGAGTCATTAAAAAAACAACAAAATAATAAAAATTACGAACAAATTAATGAACAAGTATGTTCTACACCGTTTATGATCTCAGACTTAGAATCAGATGAACAATTCAGTGTTGAAGAAGTATGGAATAGTACATTGTACTTTAAAGAAATTGAATACACAGATTATGAATCATTTGCAAATAATAGTATTGATTATGTGAACAATGAACTGTGGGGAAATTTAGGAGCAACAGTTTTAATAAAAGATTCAAAGAAAAAAAGAAATTCTGAAGTAGTTGAAAGTTACAAACATAAATTAAATTATGGAACTATTGCAATTAACGAATGGGCTGCAATTGCTTTTATAATTCCTACAATGCCTTGGGGTGGATTTCCAGGAAATAAAGATAACGACATACAAAGTGGTCAAGGTTTTGTCCATAATTCACTCTTTTTTGAATCTCCACTAAAAGGCATAGTAGAAACCAACTTTAGATTTTCGAGGTTTATTGACCCTCCATGGTTTGTGAATAATAAAAAGGCGCACAGACTATTTAAAAATCTTACTTATTACCAAGCAAATAATTCAAAGATAAACTTTATTAAATTATTATTTTCAACACTAATATAAAAGTGTGAAATTAAGATTATTAATCGTATTTACTTTAATAGTGTCATGCTCAGCAGCAGATACTAATGAAGAAGTTGTTGTTGATACAACACAACAGACTACGACAACTACTATTGCTGAATCAGATGCAACAACTACTACCGAAGCTGTAATTTCCTATGAGTTCGATATAGAAAGGATGTCACCTTTAACTGGAAAAGAAATTCCACCTGAGCTTTGGCTTAATAGACCTAAAAGAGTTGTAGCTTTTAAGATAGATAACAATATAAATGCACGACCACAATCTGGTTTGCAAGAAGCTGATTCTGTATTTGAAATTTTAGTTGAAGGTGGAATGACAAGATTTTTAGCATTTTTTCTAGATAATACTTCCAAATATTTAGGACCAATACGTTCTGCAAGACCCACAGATCCAACTGTAGTGCGACCTTATGATGGAACTTTAGTAGTATCTGGAGCAACAGCTGGTTTGATACCTGCAATAATTGATTTAGGTGTTCCAGTTTTAGAAGAAGTTAATGCACCTGCAATGTTTAGAATAGGTTCAAGAAAAGCACCTCATAATCTTTACGCTGATACAGAATTAGTTAGAGATGTCATTGACAGTAAAGGGTACAAATTTTTACAACCCGGTCCTCAACCCTTATATCCATTTGGATTTGATCAAAATAATTGGAGTACTGGTGCTAACAAAATCACAATTCAATATTCTGACTTTACGACAGTGATATGGAAAATGGATGGAGATAGATATTCAAGATTTATAATAGATGCATATTCGAGCGAGAAAGATGCTGTCGCTCATAATTTTATTTCTCAAGACGGTAATTATACTGACATACTTTCAACAGAAACTATTGTTGTTATTCAGGGTGCACTTTATAAGGATAAGGCTACTACTTTACCAAGTATATTAACTGTGGGTATTGGGGACTTGTATATCTTTAATAATGGTAAATATGTACAAGGTACATGGCGAAGAACAGATATATCGGAAAGTTTTGAATTTTTTGATGTTAATCAAAATCCAATAGAAGTCCCACCTAGTTCACAATGGATTCACGTAGTACCAAATGAAGGACAAATAGTCTGGTCAAATAGCTAGTGCTAATAACTCTTTTAGCTTCATTATTTATAATATCTAGTCCTGTTTCACATAACTATAACTGTTCAGAATATGATAAAAGTAACTTGATAAGAAGTGAAATAATGCTTCAAGTAGTTTTAAAAAACTATGGGTACTATACATCAAAAATTGATGGCGATTTTGGTCCAGCTAGTAAAAAAGCCTTAAAAGAGTTTCAATCATCAAATAATCTAGTTTCAGATGGAATATTAGGTAAAAATACCTGTAAAACACTAAATAATAAAGCAAATGTAGTTAAAAAAACAATAAATGCTTCAAACATTGTTAATACAAACTCTCAGAAAGCAAAATCAACTGAAATACTAAATGTTCAAAAAAGACTTTCAGAGTTAGGATTTTATTCAGGTGAAATTGATGGAATAAATGGATCACGAACAAAAATTGCAATTAAAAATTTTCAAAGTAGAGCAGGACTAACACCAGATGGGATCATTGGGCCTAAAACATTAAGTGCACTTGAAAAAGGTGAAGAATCTTATGCGACAATAGACAATTCAAACAACAATACAAACAATTCAACAATTATAGATAATTCATCTGCTTTGGATTTAAAGAATTATGATCCTTCAAAGCAGTGTGTAAATGGGTATGTAGATTCAAATAATGTATGGGTTGCTGATCCATGTTTTTATCCTGTTTTTGTTTATCGCTTCGGTAACACTGCACAAGTAAATTCTCAAAATGAACTTGATGCATATTTAGGTGATAGATGGAGTTTAGAGAAAGAAAAAACTTACGAAACTATTGGTAGAGTCGATACTCAAAATTACACAGATGGTATTAATTCACCAGTTAATGGATTAGTAATGCCATCAAATGCAAACAACAAAATAGTCATAGGTATTAAAAACGATAATAATGTTAGAGCTAGACCACAATCTGGACCACAGCAAGCTGATGCCGTGTTTGAAGTTCTCGTAGAAGGTGGCATGACTAGATTTATTAATATTTTTTATGAATCTGACACAAATTATCATGGACCCATTAGATCAGCTAGACCAACAGATCCAACTGTACTGCGACCATTAGATGGTGTTCTCGTAGCGAGTGGAGCTACTGGAGGATTGATACCAGAAATTTTAGATATAGGTGTTCCAGTGATAACTGATAGAAGGCCTGAGTTTTTTAGAATCAACTCACGTAGAGCACCACACAATCTGTATGCAGATACTGTTAAATTAAAAAATTTAGCAATTTCAAAAGGATATAAAAAATCAAATAACCCTCAACCACTTTTTCCTTGGGGATCTCCAAATTACAATAGATGGTCTAATGTAAATTCGGTCACTTTAAAATTTTCTTCTCAAACTTCAACTAAATGGACTTGGAATGGTAGTGAATATTTACGAACTTACTACGACGCTTACAAGGGTTCATCTAGTAATAATGTTCACAATTGGATTAACATCAATGGTTCAGTTGGACAAATAAATACAAAAACAGTTATTGCATTATTTTGTGAACCTTACATGCATCCTCTTCAACTACCATCTGTTAAAACAGTTGGTCAAGGTCGTGCAATAATTTTGCATAATGGAAAATTACTTGATGGATTTTGGAAACGTGGTTCTAATTTAGATCCTTTCCATATCGTTGATTCGAATGGAAATACATTATATATACCACCCGGAAAACCTTGGATTTCCTTAGTTCCTAGTACTTATACACCTACTTTTGACAATTAACTTTACTTTTGTCGTTGTTAAATGGTATATTAAGAGTGCGTTTCAATTAAGTGTGATACGCAGCCCTGTTGGGAAGCCCTCTTTTTGGGGGCTTCCATTTTTTTAGGGCTAATTTAATTTAGATAATATATCTAAGGTATCTCCCCAAACAATATCTGGAATGTAAGCAATTAAATAAGTACATCCAGCTTCTTTGTACTTATTAAGGGTCTCGAAAACTTTATCTTCTAATCCAATCAATGGTCGTTCATAATAATATTCTTTTGGAATGTTTGTATAAGATGATAATTTTTCAATTTTTGCATCAAGTTTATTTTTGTCTTCAGCTATTAGAACATTCGTATGTAATGTACGACCTATTTCTGAATATTCTCTATTTTCTTTAACGCAATGATCTTGAAGGATGTTTGATTTATTTATAAAACCATCTACATCTACATCCCAGTTTCCATAATCTCCATACCTAGCTAAAAGTTTTAGTGTTACTTTTTCACCACCACCACAAACCCAAAGAGGAGGATATGGTTTTTGTAATGGCTTAGGTTGATTAATAGCTCCATCAATTTTATAAAACTCTCCTTCGAAGACAGGATTCTCTTCAGTTGTCATCAATTTATAAATGATAAGTGACTCTTCTAACATTTTTAATCGTATACCAGCTGTTGGGTAGTCATAGCCATATGCTTTATATTCGTGATCATACCATCCAGCACCTATTGCATATTCCAACCTTCCACCAGACATAACATCTATGTTTGATGCTACTTTAGTTAAATATGCTGGATTCCTATATGAGTTACAAGTACACATTTGTCCAAGCCTTAATTTATTAGTTGTTTGAGAAAGGGCTGACATTAATGTCCAACATTCATAAGTAGGATCTTGTGTAGGTTTAGGAACTGTGTGAAAGTGATCATATACCCATAATGATTCATAATTTAATTCCTCTATTTTACTTGCGGCGTCGAGAATAGTTTGCCATTGTTTGTCTTGAGCGACACCATTGAGATCCATTCTCCATCCTTGTGGTACAAATGCTCCAATTTTCATATTGATATTATATATCTCGTTTGTTACGACGTCTTAAAATAAGTAAAAGATCAGATAAATCCTCTGTGTTTGATTTTTTATTGATGTACTTAATTCCAAATCTAAATAAAACTAGAATAAAAATAATACTAGCAAATGCATTTAATATTTTTAAAACAGCATTGTTGTAACATACAACTTCATTCATTCTTAAGTTTTTATCAGTGTACTCAACACCTTCAAATAATATTTGATAAACACTCCCACAATTTAAACTGAATTCTTTATATTCAACTAAAGATAATGATAAAAATTCTACTTTTACGTCTGAAAAAAGATTAAAAAATGTATAAAAAGTGAGAAAAATTAAAAAAGTAACAAAATATTTTTTATTAAACATAGCCATAATACACTTTACTTAATGGATGAATTAAATTTTAACCACGATCAATTAAAACGGATGCGTTCGATGAATAAGTTTTATCATCATCAATTTTTAATAGATGTAAGAATCTTTTTTATACTTGGTTTAATAGCACTTATTTTTGCTTTATTTAATACAAAAATAGCGTATGTTTTGCCTTTTTTATCCCTTTTTGGCAGTGTTATACTTGCTTTTCATGCTTATTATTTGATTTTTTCGAGGCATTATTCAGAATATTTAGAAAAAAATATAAATGAAATTACTAAGAGTCAAGTATTTATAACCCATGAGCTTGAAAATAGATACTTTTTTCCAATAAATGACAAAAAAATTGTTGTTGCAAAGATTGGAAAAGACTTCAGTTGGTTTAGTTTTGTAACTTTATTTATTACATTGTACGGATTGATATTATATGTTTTCGGGATGATAAAAATATATAACGCATTTAATGACACTGTGACTTTTTACGGCATTTTAATATTAACTGTTGTAACATTTGCAATAGGATATTGGTGGTTCGTTAATAATACAGGTGAGAAGAGATTGAGAGAAGTGTATGACAACTGACTTTATGAATTTTAATGGTGATTCTTTAGATAATTATCTTGGTCATGAAATGATTGAAATTAATGAAGAATCAGTAAAATCTAGATTAGTAATAAATAAAAACCATCACCAACCAATGGGATTGGTTCATGGCGGGATTTATTCCACCTTGGCTGAAACCTTGTGTTCTTACGGTGCTAACTTTAATTCAGATGGAATGTTTGTAGGAGTAAATAATAATACTGATTTCTTATCAAGCGTTTCAGAAGGAGAATTGATATGTTCAGCTAAGTTGATAAAGAAAGGAAGATCCTATCAGCTTTGGGAAGCAGAAATTTATCATGAAAATAAGCTATGTGCAGTATCTAAAGTTAGATTAAGTCGTATTAAATGAAATACTCTGTAGTTATTTTTTTGCTTTTTAGTTTTTGCTCAGCTACCAGTTACGAGTACAATCCTGATTGTTGGAAAACTGATCGTGAAACTTGTAATGAACAAAAAAGAATTAGTTCCGGAAATCTTGGTAACAATCCTTCTGGAAGTGCAGGAAACTAAATGAACAAGTATATTGTTATTTTACTATTATTGATTTCATGTACTTCTGGTGAAAACACTGAAGCAAATTCCAATGAAGTAATTACAGAAGAAACAACAACAACCAAAGGAGAAACTGTGAGTGAAAAGACATACAATCAACCTCATGAAATGAATATTGATACTAGTAAGTCATATTCAGCAACAATAAAAACTAATTTTGGTGAAATGAAAATAAAATTTTTCACTGAAGATGCACCTGTAACTGTAAACAATTTTGTTACCTTAGCTAGAGATGGTTACTATGACGATGTAATTTTTCACAGAGTTATTTCGGGTTTTATGATTCAAGGTGGTGACCCATCTGGTACGGGCCATGGTGACTATGGAAAATATCCTGGCTATGAATTTGAAGATGAATTAAATAATCAAAAGCCATACGAAAAAGGAATTATGGCAATGGCTAATAGAGGTCCAAATACAAACGGTAGTCAATTCTTTATAATGCATGTTGATTATCCACTACCTTATAGTTATACAATTTTTGGTCAAGTTACTGAAGGGCTTGATGTCATTGACAGTATTGCAGCCGTTCAGACTGATGCAGCTGACAAGCCACTAGAAGATGTAGTTATAGAATCTGTTGAAATTTCTGAGAGTTAATAATTTTAATAGTTTTAGTTGAAATTATTCCTCCGGGAACACCGTCTACATTTTTGATTAGATAAGACTCTTTAAACAATTCTTTTGTTAATGATTTTATGTAATTTTCACTGTAATTAAGTCTTTTAGATAAATAGAGTGAGTAATTATTTCCAGACTTTAATTGATAATTGATATATAAGTATGCATATGCAGTTAACAATAATGATCTAGTTTTAATTTGTTTTTTCTTTATTTTATTTTCTAATTTTTTTTCAGGGATGGATAAATAGGCCATATTATTTGTTTTCTTATTGAAGTATTTCCTGTCAATATTTACAAGATTGTTTATAAGAAGTATTCCTTTTTTTCTTAAGGAGTAGTAATTTAGATTTCTCAAATCACTTGAACTAATTTCATGTTTAGAATTTTTAAGAATTTTTAGTTCTTTTGTTATCAATTGATAAGGATTTACAAATTGATATGTAATTTCTACATCAATTTTTTTATATACGTTTTTTAATAAAACCTTAATTAGTTTATTTTCAAATGTAATAAGGTTTTTATTCATAAATTTATTTTAAAAACAATTTCTTATATTTTTACGATTTAATTTATTAATCCGTTTATTTAACGTTATGAAATTTACCTTAATTTAGTTATTATTATGAAATTATGAAATTAGATATTACATTACCTGATGGATCAGTTAGATCCTTTGAAAATTCTATCACTGGTGATGATCTAGCTAAAAATATAGGCTCAAGATTACAAAAGGATGCTGTATGCATAGAAATAGATAATAAATTTTATGATCTCTCATATTCTATAACTGATAATTGTAGAGTAAGAATTGTAACTATTAATGATTTAGATGCTTTACATATACTTAGACATTCATCTGCTCATATACTTGCTCAAGCTGTCTTAAATATATTTCCCAATACTGAATATGGAGTTGGTCCTAGCATTGAAAATGGCTTTTATTATGATTTCAAATTCACAGAACCAATAAGTGAATCAGATTTAGAGCAAATTGAATCTGAAATGAAAAAGATTGTAAAGTCTAAACAAAATTTTATTAGGGATGAAATATCCAAGAAGGAGGCCCTAAAACTATTCAAGAAACAATCTTTTAAAGTTGAATTAATTAAATCTGCGGAATCATCAGAAGGGGTTTCAGATGATTATGTTTCAACATATAGAAATGAACAATTTGTTGATTTATGTATGGGACCTCATATACCAAACACAAGCTTTTTAAAACATTTTAAATTAACTAAGGTTGCTGGTGCTTATTGGAGAGGTGATGAAAACAATCCTCAATTGCAAAGAATTTATGGAACGTCATGGTTTTCTAAAGAAGATCTAGATTTATACATGGCTCAGCAAGAAGAAGCTGAAAAAAGAGACCACAGAAAATTAGGAAATGAATTAAACCTTTTTACTTCAACTGATGAGCTGGGTTCAGGTAATTTTATATGGAAGCCGAATGGTGCGATATTAAGAGATGTAATTGAAACCTTTAGTAAAAATGCACACCTATCTAATGATTATCAATTAGTTAACACTCCTCATATCGGAAAATCTGTATTGTGGGAAACTTCTGGTCATTTAGCACACTACAAAGAAAATATGTATCCACCTGTAGTTCACGAAGAAAATAATGAAACTTATTATTTAAAACCTATGAATTGTCCATTCCATATATTAGTTTACAAATCAGATTTGCATTCTTATAAAGAACTACCAATCAGATTCTTTGAATTTGGTTCAGTGTACAGGTACGAAAAGACTGGCGTGCTTCATGGTTTATTAAGATTAAGAGGTTTTACTCAAGACGATGCTCATATATTCTGTACAAAAGATCAAATCAATGAAGAAGTCAAAACATTATTAAATTTCTCTGTAAAACTATTAAATTCATTTGGTTTAAGCGAGATTGAAGCTGATCTCTCAACTAAACCAGATAAATCGATCGGTTC
>QCCZ01000015.1 GCA_003281085.1 OCS155 cluster bacterium AG-349-E07 | reverse complement strand
AATCAAGTTAAATTTAAATTTTTTTTATTTTGTTCTGTAAAACACAGTTGAATCACATAAAATGAAAAGAGCTAAAAATTCCTATTTTTAGCATACGTACGTATACAAGGGAGATAAATAATGAAAAAGTCTATTTTTGGACTGTTAGTTATTTTGTCCATGATAGCTGTAGCGTGTGGTGGAGGCAGTCTCGAAGGAGAAGAAGTCTTTATCACAGGTGCTTTAGTCGGTAACGACGCAGCAGGATTCCAACAAAACTTTGATTCCTTTACTGAAGAAACAGGAATTATTGTTAGCTTCCAAGGTTCAGACAACTTTGAGCAGGAAGTACAAATTCAAATGGAATCTGGAGACACACCTGATATTGCTTTATGGCCACAGCCTGGTGCTGTAGTCGATGCAGCGAACAGAGGTTATCTTGTTTCGCTAGAAGATCTTGGTGTTGACATGGATGAATATAGATCTAATTTTTCATCATATATTGTCGGTCTAGGTGAAGTAGACGGTGCACATTATGGTGGAGCTCATGCATTCAACCTTAAAAGTATTGTTTGGTACCAACCAGCAGAATTTGAAGCAAGAGGATATTCCATTCCAGGAACATGGGATGAAATGATTGCACTTGCTGATCAAATTGTTGCAGACGGAATGACACCATTCTGTTTCGGTATGTATTCAAATGGTGCTTCAGGTTGGTTAGCAACTGACTGGATGGAAGATATTATGCTTCGAACAGGGGAAGGCACAGCAACCTATGATAAATGGGTTAGCCATGACATTCCATTCAATGATCCAGTTGTAAAAAATGCAGCAACATTTTTAAGCCAAATTATGCATACTGAAGGGTATGTTGTAGGTGGTACAGATGCGATTGTATCTACTTACTTTGGTAATGCTCAAGATCCTATGTTTGAAAAAGATGCAAATGGAAATCCTGGATGCTTTATGCATAGACAAGCATCATTTATTACCAGCTTTTGGCCAGAAGCCGCTCAAGCTGGAGCTGGATCGGAAACAACAGTGTTCCCATTCCCAGCAATGGATGACGGACTTCCAAAAGCAGCTTTGGGAGCAGGAGATATGTTCGGAGTCTTTAATGATAGAGACGCAACAAAAGCAGTTGTAGAATATATGTTGAGCGACAATTTCTTTGAAGCAGCAGCTCAAAGGCCTGACAATTCAAGAATTTACGGACACGTAGATTTTGATACTTCGTTATATTCAAAAGATATAACAAGAGTTTTGGCTGATACAATAACTGGTGCTTTAGCAGAAAACGCATTTAGGTTTGATGCATCTGACTTGATGCCACCTGAGGTTGGAGCAGGTTCATTCTGGAAAGAAATGATGAATCTTGCTGTTGAAGGCCCAGGCTACATTGACACAGCATTAGACAACATTGAAAAATCTTGGCCATAAGCCAAAGAAATTTTTAATTATTTAGATGGCCACCTACTAAGGTGGCCATCTATAATTTATGTAAAGAAAATATGAAAAATAAATCACAACAAGAAAGACTATTTAATTTTGGTATTTCCTTTTTGGCACTGGGTGCTTTTCCTCTAGTATGGTTTCTCTCCCAAGCCCTTTTGTTTAGAGAGCTAACTGAACTTATCTCGAGAAATTTACTTGTAGTAATAGGTCTTTTAGTTGGTTCTTCTTTTGTTTTCTTATTATTTAGTGGTATGGAGCGACTTATCAGACTAGCCCCAATGGAAAGAAGAGATTCATTAGAAGCAAAAATGTTCGCTGGGCCGTCAATATTTATGATTGGTCTATTTTTGTTTTATCCGGCAATAAGAACAATCTATTTAAGCTTTAAAGATAGATATGGGCAATCATTTAATGGAATAGAGAACTACTCATGGGCTTTTAGTGATGCAGAAATGTTAGTTACTATAAGAAATCAAATTGTATGGTTAGTTTTTGTAGTTTTTTTTACATTGTTTATCGGTTTAATTGTTGGATGGCTTTCGGATAGATTAAACAAAGGGGAAGCTTTTTTTAAATCAATTGTTTTTATGCCAATGGCAATCTCTGCAGTTGGCGCTACTGCAATTTTTAAATTTATATATGAATACAGGCCACCACCACTTACACAAATAGGAATTATAAATGGTATAAGGGTTTCAGCGGGAGAAAATTGTTCAAACAATCGTGTAATTGATGGAACTCTTTTTGATTATGCTGATGAATCTTGTAACCGAGCAATCGGATGGTTACAACAAAGAGACCTTTCTGGTTTAAATATCGCAGAAAGCTTAGAAGCAGGTGGACGGTTTTCTAATTTGCTTGTGAACTTACCACTTAATACAGTTTTATTGCTGATTATTATGATTTGGGCATATACAGGTTTTGCCGCGGTTGTATTTTCGGCTGGCATAAAAGCTATACCATCAGACATTATGGAAGCAGGACAGATTGATGGTGCGTCAGAATTAAAAATATTTGTATCTATTGTTATTCCGTATATAAAAAGCACAATAATTGTCGTTGGAACTTATATGGTAGTTACTGTATTAAAAGCATTTGATATAATTTATGTATCTACTCGAGGTGATTTAGAAACGAATCTTCTTGCTGTAAAAATGTTAGATGAATTTTCAAAATATAGAAATATTGGTAGATCTTCAACTGTTGCTGTACTTATTTTTATTTGCGTAATACCTATTATCGTTGGTAATGCATTTAGAGAAAAGGAAAATTCAAGGATATGACAAGAAATAATCAGAAGTGGTATGACAAACCTATTACTAAACTCATTCTAGTAGCAATAGCCCTAACATGGATTTTTCCTATATTTGGATTCTTATTGAGTTCATTCAGACCACCTGAAGCAATTAAGCGTACCTCTTGGTGGGAAGCACTCTATACAGGGGAATATTGGAGGGAGTTAACTCTTCAAAATTATAGCGAAGTATTTTTTGCCGAGAACCTAGATAGGTCATTTTATAATTCACTTGCAATCACAATACCGTCCACAATAATTCCAATAACGATTGCCGCTTTTGCAGCTTATGCATTTGCATTTATGGATTTTAAAGGTAAAAACTTTTTGTTTATGATGATTGTTGCATCTATGATTATTCCACTTCAAATGTCCTTAATTCCGTTAGTTCAATTATTTAAAAGTGGTATTGAGCTAGGTGGTATAACTCTGATTCCAGCTTTAGATATAAACGGTACCTTTGTTGCAACATGGTTTGCACATACGGGCTTTGGCCTTCCTTTAGCAACTTTTTTGTTGAGAGATTTTATGATGGGACTTCCAAAAAGCGTAATTGAGTCTGCGAAAATTGATGGAGCTAGCAATATGACTACATTTATAAAACTAGTTGCTCCATTATCAATTTCAGGAATTGCAGCTTTTGCTACATTCCAGTTTCTCTGGGTATATAATGATTTTTTAGTTGCGAATGTATTTTTGGGAGTATATAAACCTGAAAACTTAGTTGTGACATCACACATGTCCCAAATTGTAGTTGGACTTTTTGGAGAAGCATGGCACCTCAGGTTGTCAGGTGCGGTAATATCAATGATTGTTCCATTGATTGTTTTTTTTAGTTTGCAAAGATACTTTATCAGAGGATTAATTGGCGGAGCCGTAAAGGGTTGAAACCCAGTAGATTAATTGTTTTTTTATTATTCATTTCCTGTTCTAACCTAACAACATATTCATACGAAATAGAGTCAAGAGATATTAGTAAAATTAATACTCAGCTTGTAATTAATATTGAATATTTATCTGACAAAAGAGTAAAATTTACTGTTCAATCTTTTCCTGTTTCAAATAAAGAAATTGAAAGTTACAACTTAGTATTTGATATGCAATTCAGGGAAGATTACGAAAAAGATACAACGGGAGTTTGTATTGGACCTAGTTGGGAAATATTTGGACCTGGTGAGTTTACAATGGTCCTGGAAAAAACAAATAATTTCAAAAATACTATTTTTGGAGAGATCAATTCTAATGAGGATGATAGATGCGATAGTTATTTTTATTATCTACGTTTTTTAGATATTCAAACAATTGATGGGGATATTTATTCAGTAGGTGTTGCAACTGACTATGCAGGAGAGTATCCTAATGCGCCATATATTTGGAAGCAAAACAAATTAAACCAAATAGAAGTAGTAGGCACTAGTAATATAGAGAAATATAGTATAAATTTCGAATTGAGTAATTGACATGAAAGTTGGAATAGATTGGGGAGGTACAAAGATTGAAGCCATTGTGCTTGATTCATCAACAGGAAAAGAACTTTTAAGAAAACGCGTTGATGCACCTAAAGAAAATTATGTTGAAATAATTAATACAGTATTTAAATTAATCACTGATATCTCTTCAGATTTTACAGAATTCACAGTAGGGATTGGAATGCCGGGATCGCTCCATCCCAATACAGGTTTAGTTCAAGTTTCAAATACTAAAGCTTTAGAAGGACAAGATGTTAAAAAGGATTTGGAAGAAAAGCTTGGATTTGAAGTACGGATTGCAAACGACGCAGACTGTCTTGCTGTGTCTGAATCCATAGATGGCGCCGGCCAAAATTATGACTCTGTATTTGCAGTAATTATGGGTACAGGAGTAGGTGCGGGTTATACGTTCAAAAAACAACTTGTTGTAGGTCCAAACAGATTAACCGGAGAATGGGGTCAAAACCCCATACCTGGACCTATGGATGAGTATGAAAAGTCAGTCCAGAGACATTGTGGGAGAATAGGAGCAATTGAAGTTTTTCTATCTGGTCCAGGTTTAGAAAATTATTATTCGTTTGTTACTAATGAAAAAAAACCTTCAAGGGAGATAGTGGATGATTTTAGAAAGGGAAGCAAAAATTCAGCACAAGTTATGGATAAATATTTTGAACGTACAGCCCGTGCATTTAGCTCAATAGTCAATCTATTAGACCCTGATGTGATAGTTTGTGGCGGAGGAATGTCAGATATTGAAGAGTTGTATGAAGAAGTGCCAAAAAGAATTATCCCATACATTGCTTCTAATTTTTTTAACACTCCAATTTTAAAATCTGAACACGGTTCTTCAAGCGGTGTAAGAGGTGCAGCTTTATTATGGGATTAAACTTTGAATAAGAAAATAATATTTTTTTCTTTAACTGTTTTTATAACTACAATATTCTCACTTTTTGCAAATGATCCACCAGAAGTTGTGATTATTGGACCTGAATTTCATGAGCAACAATATTTTGTTGAAGAACTCAATATTATTGCAAATGAACTTGGAATAAAAATTAAATATGAACCAGTTCCTGATGCTGAGACTTTTATTATAGATAACCCAAATAGCTCAAGTTCAATTGCTATAATTCCAAATCCTCAAGGAGTAGTTAATCTCGCTGAAAGAAAGTTGATATACAGCTTGGATGATGTACTTGTAGATAACAACTCAATTTTCAATTTATATCCAAATCACCTTATCTCTATTGTTTCTCATGAAGATAGTATTTACGGAGGGTGGACAAGGTTATTCCCGAATTCATTAATTTGGTATGACATTTCAAAATTTGAACAACATAATGTTACATTTGATAGCTTTGAAACCTTACTTAAAGGTACAAAGAAAATTGCAGATAATGGTATAAGCCCATGGTGTGCGAATTCAGAAAGTTCTGCTTCTACAGGTTGGGTTCAGACTAACTGGATGGAAGATGTGCTTTTAACAAAATACGGTCCAAAAGTATATGATAAATGGTCAAAGTTAAAAATTGATGCTTCAAATGTAAAAATTTTCTTATCAATTAAACATATTGAAGATTTTATATTTTACGATAACCATATATATAACGGTCCAGGCTCAATAATAAGTAAAGAGTTTAGAAATCTCCCTAAGGTATTGTTAGATGATACAACAGAGTGCTTTATGTCTTGGAGTGGACATTATTTTAGATACTATATTCCTGAGGATTATCAATACTTAAAAGACTTTGCGGTAACTAACGTACCAAAAATAAATTTTGAAAATTCTGTGGTAGGTATTGGAGACAACATAGTTTTGACAAAAGATAATGAATTATCCAAGAAAGTCATTTCTAAAATTCTTTCAAAAAATTTTGGTGAAATTTGGTCGTCATACCAAGACACAGAATTTATATCTGCAAATCAAAATTTTAATAAACAAATAATAAATAATGAATTAACAAAATATGAGTACTCAATTGTTCATGATGCATTACAAAAAGACTTATTCAGATATGATGCTTCAGAAATTATGGCTAGACGTATTGGTTCGAATTTGTTGTGGGAGTTATTTAAAGAATATATTAGAGAAGGTCCTCAGAACTTAGTTAAACTTCTAAATCAACTTGATAAAGAAATTTAAGTTATAGCCATCCCAGTTTCAGGATCAAAATAATGCAATTTTGTTGGATCAATTGCGAGGTTTATGTTTTGTCCTTCTTCTATAGTCGCATTTGGATTAATTCTTGCAATGAATTTTGTCTGTGTTCCTAATACTGAAATATCTTCACCTTCATCAGCTAAAATTTCTTCAATAGCTTCAGTTTGTACAGGTTTTATATCTTTGAAAAAATGAATGTAAGTATCTGAACCAAGTTGTTCTAAAAGAGATACATCAATATTTATCTCTTCTGTAAACTCTTTTTTGTTTGCATATACGGAATCTTCAAAAGCTTCTGGTCTTATTCCAAGAACAATTTCTTTTCCCTCATATTCTTTTAAGGCCTCCGGAGCATCTTTAGCCAAAATTTTATCGTTTCCAAAAATCAATGTCGTTCCTTTAGCGGATGTTTTGATGTCTGCATATACAAAGTTCATAGCTGGACTTCCTATAAATCCCGCTACAAAAATATTTTTTGGATATAAATAAATTTCTCTTGGTGTATCTATTTGTTGGAGAACACCTTTTCTTATAACCGCAACACGATCACCCATAGTCATTGCCTCAACTTGGTCATGTGTAACATATAAGGTAGTAGTTTCAAGTTGTGAATGAAGCTGTCCTAATTCAGCTCTCATTTGAACCCGTAATTTAGCATCTAGATTGGATAACGGTTCGTCCATTAAAAATGCTTGTGGGTTTCTCACAATTGCTCTTCCCATAGCAACTCTTTGTCTCTGACCACCAGATAAAGCCTTTGGTTTTCTTTCTAATAACTCGTCTATTTCTAAAGTTTTTGCAGCATCTTTAACTTTTTGGTCAATTTCATCTTTTGGTAATTTCCGAAGCTTAAGAGAGAAGGCCATGTTATCGTAAACTGACATATGAGGATACAGTGCATAGTTTTGAAAAACCATCGCTATATCACGATCTTTAGGAGCAATTTCATTTACAACTTTATCAGCAATAGATATCTCACCCTCAGTGATATCTTCAAGTCCAGCAACCATCCGAAGCAATGTTGTTTTACCACAGCCAGATGGACCTACTAGAACTACAAATTCACCGTCATTAATTTCTATATTTACGTCTTCTAGAGCCCTAGTTCCATTTGGATAAATTTTTCCAACATTATTAATATTTATTGCACCCATAATTTAATCTTTTATATTGTAGCTAATTAAAAATAAATTTAAAACCTATTTCAAATCTAATTATTTTTACTACTTTACTAATCGACTTATAATATTTTTATGGTTCAAGTTCCTTATTCAAGAATAACAACACTAAAAGATATCACTCCAGATGTGAATTCTTCAAAGTTTGTTATCTATTGGTGTATCGCATTTAAGAGAACAAAATATAATTTTGCTCTACAGCGTGCAGTTGAATGGGCTAATAAATTATCTCAGCCTTTAGTAATTTTAGAACCATTAATTCTTGATTATCCAATGTCGAGTCTGAGATTCCATAAATTTATGATGGATGGAATGAAGGAGGTCTCTGAAGTTATATCAAAAACAAAAGCTTATTACTACCCTTTTGTTGAAACAGAACCAAAACAGTCTGAAGGACTTCTTATGGAAATTTCTAAGCAGGCATCCGTGGTAATAACCGATGACTATCCAACCTACTTTGTTCCACAAATGACAGCTAAGGCATCTGGTGAGATACCATCAAGATATGAGCTGGTAGATTCAAACGGACTAGTGCCAATTAGGCTCTCTGAAAAAGAGTATGTACGTGCTCATGATTTTAGAAGATATCTACATAAAAATTTGGAAGATTTTATAGTTGAGACTCCATTGGAAGACCCATTAGATGAGTTGATTCAAGATTTTGATAATTCAATGATTTCTTCAGTAGAAAAAATTTGGAAACCTTTTGATTTTAAACATACAGACATAGATTCATTTCTTGACCAATTGGCAATAGATAAGTCTGTGAAAGTCAGTTCAATTAAAGGTGGATATTCAAATGCTCTTAAAAGATTTAATGATTTTCTTTCTGAGGGATACAGTGACTATGCACAATATAGAAGTGATCCATCAAAAAAAGCAAGTAGTCAAATGTCACCTTACTTTCATTTTGGGCAAATATCTACACATGAAGTATTTGAGAGATTAGTTGAACATGAGTCATGGTCACCTGAAAAAATTAATCCTGCTTTAGTTGGAAGAAGAGAAGGCTGGTGGGGAGGGTCACTCAATTTTGAAAGCTTTTTAGATGAATTAATTACTTGGCGTGAACTTGGATATCATACTTGCGTAAGACGCGCTAACTACAATCAATATTCAAGTTTGCCAGAGTGGGCAATTAAAACTCTTGATGAACATTCAAGTGATGAAAGGCAACATATTTATAATCTTGAGCAACTCACTTACTCCCAGACCCATGATGAAATTTGGAATGCAGCACAAAATCAACTTAGAGAACAAGGTGTAATTCAGAATTATCTCAGAATGTTATGGGGAAAAAAGATATTAGAGTGGTCTCCGAATCCTCAAATTGCATTATCTTATATGATTACTTTAAATGACAGATATTCACTAGATGGACGAGATCCTAACTCTTATTCTGGAGTTTTTTGGATTTTGGGCAGATATGACAGAGCTTGGGGTCCAGAAAGACAAATATATGGAAAAATAAGGTATATGACATCAGATTCAGCAGCTAGAAAGTTTAATTTAAAGCCATATTTAGAAAAATGGGGTAATTCTGAAGAATTTGCAGGTAGTAGTTATAAAAAATAAAGTTACATAAATTTAAAAAAAAATTTAAAAATACATATCACAATTGCACAAACTAAATAAAATTATTATGTGATTAGTTTCACAAATTATTTAAAAACAAAGGAGTAAGCTAAAATGGCTGAACTTACTTACAGACTCTTTATGGTGGGAACAGTGGGCATGCTCGCTGGTACAGTATTTTTACTAGCATCATCAAGAGAAGTAGATCCTAAGCACAGAAGAGGAGTATATATCTCCGCTCTTGTGACAGGAATAGCGTGGTATCACTATAACAAAATGACTGGCTCATGGGACAGTGGTAGTTATGATACCGGGTTAAGATATGTCGACTGGATCCTTACAGTACCACTAATGTTCGTAGAGGTACTTGCTGTGACATCTTCAGGTGCAGAGTATAACGAAAAAGTTAGAAACTGGGGATTAGCTGCAACCGTTATGATTGGAGCCGGTTATTACGGCGAAATATCAAGTGCGGGTTCAGATCAATACTGGACAGGATTTGTAATTGCTATGGTAGCATATGTCTACTTGATGAGAAATCTTCAAGCAGAAGGTGTTGGCCTTAAAGCAGCAGAGGCAGAACAGTTTGAGAAAATCAAAAACCTAATACTTGTTGGTTGGATAATCTATCCATTAGGTTATTTATCACCAGTAGCAGGTGATTTTGAGGCTATAAGAGAGGTACTATATACCGTTGCCGACATTATTAATAAAGTTGGTCTTGGTGTGCTTGTACTAGGTATGGCAAAAATCAAATCTGGAGAAAAAGTCTAAGACTTTTCAAAATAGATATTTAATGATAGGCGGCAAAGTCCGCCTATCATTTTTTTTGGGGTAGAATTTTATATGGACCTAATAATTTTTTTTAATACTTTATTTGGCTTCTTTACATTTGTTGCATGGGCCATAAGTGCTCTTATTTTATATTTTATATTTTCTAAAAAAAGATTTAGTAAATTAATCAACGAACAGTTTTATAATTTTGCAACCAGTGTTGCACTCTTCTGTTCAATTGGAAGTCTTGTGTATTCTGAAGTTGTTGGTTTTATTCCATGTAGGTTTTGCTGGTACCAACGCTATCTTATGTATCCAATAGCTCTATTTTTAATCATAGGCTTATTTAATAAATCTGTAATTAGAGCAGGATATCTCAGTGCCATTGGTGCTGGTGTTGGTATCTATCATATATATCTACAAAATGGTGGAGGCGGCGGCGGCTCTTGTGCGATAGATGTTCCATGTAACTTAAAATATGTAGATATATTTGGATTTATTAGTATTCCCGTTATGGCTACCACAGGATTTTTAACAATATTTTTGTCATTGTTGTATTATGATATTTCGAGAAAGGAAACGGTTGAATAAAAACTTTATCATCGTAGGAGCAGTAGTTTTAGTAATAGGTTTGGCTGTTGCTATTGGTGTCTCTTTGGTTGATGAGCCTTTAGATGGGAACTTACCTGAAGGTGAGACAACAATTACTGGACAAGGTTTACCAGAATATGCTGGTGATAATGATGACAATGTTGCAAGAGGTCTTGATGCACCGATATTTTCAGGACCAAATGAAAATTCTGAAATAGTCACATTAGAAAAAGATGGTAATGCAAAAGTTCTTCTGTTTTTAGCTCACTGGTGTGGATTCTGTCAAAAAGAAGTACCAGTTATGCAAGAGTATATTGATACAATCGGTGTCCCACAAGGTGTGGAGATTATTGCTGTAGCCACATCAATTGACAGATCAAGAGATAACTATCCACCACATGACTGGCTTGAGAGAGAAGGCTGGTCAGAGACACAGATCTATGATATTGATAGAGACATAGGCACAGCTTATGGAGTTAATTCTTTTCCTTACTGGGTATTTCTAGATAAAGATTTAAAGGTAGTTGCTAGAAGAACAGGTAACTTGCCACAAGATCAAGTTGGACAACTACTTATAGCTTTAGCTAATCAATAAATTTTGTCATAGTCTTTTTTTAATATTGCTTAATGCAATATGAGTTAAACCAACAAGAATTAAACATTATCCAAAAAGCTCTCAAAGACTTATTAGAAGTTGGGATTACGGAACCACAGGAAAACTATATTAGAAACATCGATTATGGGATATCTGAAATTGAGTCACGAAAAATTTATTCCAAAGAAAATAAGAAGTTTTGGAAGAAAATGATTGAGGTAGAAAAAAATCCACTGTATATTCTTTATGCTCGACTTTTTGGGCCTCTTTATTAGAACCATGACAGATCCAAATGCATTTATCATAAGGTTTGAAGAGCATAAATTAAATAAAGAATGCTTGTATAGATTAAGAAACGTTTTTAACAATCATCCTGGAAATGAAGAAGTAATTTTAGAAATTATTTCTACGAATGAAAATAAAGTTAAGTATCTCAGTCTTAAAAGTATTAAAATAAAACCTTGTCTTAGTATGTATCTTGAAATATTAAAACTTATTTAGATAAAAGATCTTGACCCAAACTTTCTAAAGTATATCTAGGTCCATTTTTTGAGTTATTAATATACCCTTCGTGTTTAAATTTTGCAAACTTTGTTCTAAGGTACATATCTAAAGGCCTCTGCATATTAATTTCTTCATTTATGATATTGTTTTCAAAAAGCAATTTCAATAAAACATCCATATAGAAGAAAGCATCTCTTGTTTTTCTTAAACTTGGGTTTGTTATTGATTTAAATTCAATTTTGTATTCCCTTTTTCTCATTGACTCACGAGTATTCTGTCTTTTTTGCATTAGGTCGACAGCTGATTGTAGTTTTTTTTCAAAAGTATTTAGGTTAATGTTAAGATTTGAAAGTGTATCTTCAAAGATATTTTCTTCCATGTTGTTCAGATCTTTTATTATTGTGAAATAAATAGATATTAGAAATTCATCGCTCCATTCAAGTGAAGGATTAGATTTTATTTTATTCAAATAAGAAATTGCGATATTTTTTGTCGTATATGTATTGTATAGTTGTGGCCAATCAATAGTTTCCAATATTTTGATATCTGAATCGTTTTTTTTAGAATCCTTTAAAACACTATATCTAGC
>QCCZ01000014.1 GCA_003281085.1 OCS155 cluster bacterium AG-349-E07 | reverse complement strand
GCAGCAATTGGAAATTCTTTTACAAGCTCTCCATCATCATGGAGGTCTGAGAAATCAATAACGTCGTGGTTAAAAGAATATGAGATTCCATATAGTGGTGGGTTTGATGTTAGAAATATAACAAAATATCTAAGAGACTATGGTACGAGCATGTTTGCACTTGGTATTGATATTGATACAAAAGATTTAAAAGAAATTTTATCAAAAGCCAAAAATATTCTTGGTGATAGTTCAGCAATGACTGCAGGTAGCCAGAATAATAAAAATATTCCAACTGAAGGAAAGATTGGAATTATAGATCTTGGAGCTAAAAGAAGCATTATAAAAGTGCTTGAAGATCATGATTACAAAGTTGTAATGATCCCACCCTCGACAACATCAAATGAGATATTAGAAATGAATCTTAAAGGTCTTTTGATTTCAAACGGACCAGGTGACCCTAGATCGTTACTTACAGTCATTGATACAGTTCAGGATCTTATAGGAAAACTCCCAATATTTGGAATTTGTCTTGGTCATCAAATACTTGGTTTAGCATGCGGTCTCAATGTTAAAAAAATGCAATTTGGTCATCACGGTTCTAATCATCCAGTAGAAATCGAGGGTTCAAAAAGAGCCTTAATTACTGCTCAAAATCATGGTTTTTCTATTGATGATTTTGGTGATTCCATCAAACATGAAAATTTCGGGGATATAAATGTTTATGCAACAAATTTAAATGATGGAACTAATGCAGGAATCAGTATTTGGGACTCTATGGCGTACTCTGTTCAATTTCATCCTGAATCTGGACCTGGTACAACTGATGGATTGCAAATTTTTAACCCTTTTTTTGAAATGATTGAGAAAAACTATGCCAAAAAATAAAGAAATTAAGAGTATTTTGATCATTGGTTCGGGACCAATAGTTATCGGTCAAGCTTGTGAGTTTGATTACTCTGGATCTCAAGCAGCAAAAGCATTAAAAAAAGAAGGATATCGAGTAATTCTTGTTAATTCAAATCCAGCAACTATTATGACAGATCCGGAAATGGCAGATGCTACATACATCGAGCCCTTGACTCACAGCTATCTAAAAAAAATAATTGAAATAGAAAAACCCGATGCAGTCTTACCAACATTAGGCGGACAAACTGCACTTAACTTATCGATTGAATTAGAAAAAAGTGGTGTTTTAAAAGAAAATAATGCGACACTTCTTGGAGCCTCCGCCAATGCTATTGAGATTGCAGAGAATCGATGGAAATTTAAAAAGGCTATGGATGGCGTTGGTATTAAAACACTTAAAGCAACTTACGCTAAATCTTTTGATGAGGGAATAAATGCAAGTAAAGAAATTGGTTTTCCTTTAATGCTAAGGCCATCATTCATTCTCGGGGGTGGTGGAACAAGTGTAGTGAATAATGAAGAAGACTTTAAATCAAAATTATCTGATGCATTTAATGCATCTCCTACACAGGAAGTCTTAATTGAAGAATCAATTTATGGATGGAAAGAATTTGAACTTGAAGTTATGAGAGACAGTGATGGTAATGGGGTAATCGTTTGTGGAATAGAAAATTTTGATCCAATGGGTATCCATACTGGAGACTCAATAACAGTTGCTCCTATTCAAACATTATCTGATAAAGAATATCAAACTATGAGGGACGAGGCACTACTTTGTTTGGATACTATTGGAATAGCGACTGGGGGTAGTAATGTTCAATTTGCTGTAAACCCTAAAAACGGAGATCGGAGAATAATTGAAATGAATCCAAGGGTATCAAGATCATCTGCTCTAGCTTCAAAAGCAACTGGGTTTCCTATTGCCAAGTTCGCTGCTTTATTAGCAGTGGGTTATAATTTAACTGAACTTGAAAATGACATAACTGGAACAACACCTGCTAGTTTTGAACCCGTCCAAGATTATGTCGTAGTTAAAATTCCACGATTTGATTTTCCAAAATTTCCCTCAACAGATGATGTCCTAGGTACATCAATGCAAAGTGTGGGTGAAGTAATGTCTATAGCTTCCACTTTTACAGAAAGCTTAACTAAAGCCATTAGATCTCTTGAGATTGGTAAATCAGGAATAAGAAATATAGACAATAGGTTTATTGGAATGCCAAAAGAGATCCTACAAGATGAAATCAGAACACCTAGGCCTAGAAGAATATTTGCAATTCTTGAGGCAATTAGAAGAAACTGGCCACTTCAAGACATAGCAAAAATATCTTCTGTGGACATATGGTTTTTACAAGAAATTGAAAAGAGCTTTAATGTAAATCCTGAAAATACACCCTCCACAGTTCTTAAAATGCTTGGATGGACGGAAGAAGATCTTGATAATAAAGAGTCTAAAAATGAATTGGAGAAAAATAGAGTTTATAAGTTAGTTGATACATGTTCTGCAGAATTCGAATCCAAAACACCTTATTTATATTCTACAAATGGCGTAAGCAACGACGATACAACAACTGATAAAAAGAAGGTCGTAGTTATTGGGTCAGGTCCAAATAGAATTGGGCAAGGAATTGAGTTTGATTACTGCTGTGTACACGGAGTAAGTTCATTAAAAGAAAATGGTTATGAAGCAATCATGATTAATTCAAATCCTGAAACTGTTTCTACTGATTATGACACCGCAGACAAACTATATTTTGAACCACTTGCATGGAATGAAGTAAAAGCAGTCCTCAATAGAGAAAAACCTGATTCAGTAATTATTCAGTTAGGAGGACAAACTCCTCTTAAACTTGCAAAAAATATTCACGATGCTGGATTTAGCATTGCAGGGTCTTCATTAGAAGTTATAGATTTCACAGAAGATAGAGACTTATTTCAAAAGCTGTGTTCAAAGCAAAACATCAAACAACCTTTATCAAGAATTGCAAACAGTGAAGTTGAATTGGTGGATTCAGTTAACCACATTGGGTTTCCAGTTCTTTTAAGACCTAGCTATGTTCTTGGTGGAAGAGCTATGAGAGTAGTACGAAACAATGAAGAACTCACTAATTATCTGGATATATTGGCAAGTGCAGATGAAGATGGTAATCCATTTAAATCTGGACCCTTGTTGGTTGATCAATTTTTAACTGACACAATAGAAATTGACGTTGATTTAATTTCAGATGGAGAAGAGGTTTTTATTGCTGGAATTTTAGAACACCTTGAACCAGCTGGTGTACATAGTGGAGACTCAACTGCAGTTATTCCTCCGTTTAGTATTGATAAAACAATGATTGAAGAAATTAAAAATAAAAGTATTCAGTTAGCACTTGGTTTAAATGTAATAGGATTACTAAATATTCAATTCGCCATTCAAAATAATGAGCTATTTATTCTTGAGGCTAATCCGCGTGCATCTAGAACAATGCCATTTGTAGCTAAAGTAACAGGAAATCAAATAATAAAAGCTGGAACATTATTAATGCTTGGTCACTCTTTAGAAGATATTAAAGTCAAGACAAAATATTTAAACAGTACAACAGAAAAAATTGCGGTGAAGAAAGCTATTTTCCCATGGTCTAGATTTCCAGCTGAAGATACAATGCTGGGACCAGAAATGAAAGCTACAGGTGAAGTTCTAGGTATAGGAAATAATTTTGGAACTGCACTAAACAAAGCTTATGCTGCGGCTGGAGTAAGTATTGGTGAGAAAGAAAAAGGTGTTTTTGTAACATTAAGTGACAATGAAAAACCAAATTTTATAGAAATAATTAAACGTTATGTTGAATTAGGATTTTCGATCTACACCACTGAAGGTACAGGTAAATACTTAAAAATAAACGGCGTTGATTCTATAAATGTGGGAAGAGCCAATGATAAATCTCCTACATCATTAACTATTATCGAAGAAAAATTAATATCTTTAGTCATTAATACTCCAACGTATGCGAATGAATACACTGACGGATGGAAAATTAGAAGACTTTCGCACGATTCTGGAGTCGCAGTAGTATCTTCAGTTAGAGAAGCAGAAGCATTTTTAGAGGCATTTTTACTTCAGGAGAAAGTTTTAGAGGATATGGAGTCTATACAAAATGTCAGTTAAACCAATATTCTTTGCATTAGATGGACCTAATCTTAACGAATTTGAATTTATGTTAAAAAAATTAGAGGGTCATATTTTTGGAGTAAAAGTTGGTCTTGAAATGTTTATCTCTGAGGGACCAAAAGTAGTTGAAAAGTTGAAAAAAGATGGATGGACTGTTTTTCTTGATCTTAAACTTCATGATATTCCCAACACAGTAAAAAAAGCCACAAAAAGTGCTAATAATCTGGGAGCAGATTTTTTAACTATACACATTGCCTCGGGTAAAGATGCTTTACAAGAAGCCTCTTCAAGCAAAAATGATTCTTTAAAAATTTTAGGAGTTAGTCAAGCACTTACAAGCTCAACGATGGATGCAAAAATGAGCAAGGGTGTATCTGAAGATTTTCTTTTGGCTAAGCAATGTGGCGTTGACGGTGTTATTTGTCCTCCAAGTGAAATAGAGAGAACTAAAAATCTTTATGAATTAATTGTTACACCAGGAATCAGATTAAACAACGATACCAAAGATGATCAAAAAAATACTACAACTCCAGAAAATGCAATAATTGCAGGAGCAAAATATATAGTTATGGGAAGATCCATAATAAATAATTTTGATTATGTAATGACTGAATTAGATATATGAAAAAATTTATAGCTGCACCATTTGGAAATTATATAAAAACAAAAAATACAATTTCCGTATCAGGTAGCTGGACTATTGAAAAAAGAACAGGGCGAATAATACAAATAGCGAAAACTCTGCGATACACCAAAAGAGGCTGGGTAAATAAAATTGGCCTAAGAAATCCTGGCTTAAATATTGGACTTGTCAAACACAAAGAAGATGAAGTATTTTCAATCGCAGGTATTGAAAGAAACGACTGGAGAATTTTTGCGGAAAGATTGCCAGAAAATTTTAATATTGAAGTCAATATGTCATGTCCAAACATTGATGAACATTACGTAGATGGTATTGAAAAATTTAATCCGGATAGTCGAGATTGGTTCATTGGAAAAATTTCACCACTTACAACTTTTATTGAGCTCGAAAATTACATTACTAAATTTAACTTTAAACAAATTCATGCTTGTAACACTCTGCCTGTTGAGAAAGGTGGTCTAAGTGGAAAAGAGCTTATTCCTTATACTGAAAAGTTTATTAAACACATAAAACATCACTTTCCTCAAGTTGAAGTAATTGCTGGCGGAGGAATAGATTCCTTAGAAGATATTCAAAACTATGCAAATATTGGAGCCGATCATGTAAGTCTTGGAACTGTATGTTTTAATCCGCTAAAATTGAGAAAGTTAGTATGAACTTATTTATAAAAGAAGACTTTATCTCACATGCGGGACTTCCATTAACTTGGAAAGTAGAATGTGATGCTTTAACCGAAAAAGATTATGAAGCTCTGGCAAAAATTGTAAGCGAAAAACTTACTTTTTGTGATGTTAAAGGTATTCCTAGAGGGGGAATTCCCTTTGAAAAAGCTTTAAAAAAATACTGTACATACAACGAATCAGATCCTTTGCTAATATGCGATGATGTCTATACAACTGGAACTTCAATGAGAGAAGTTTATGAAGAAGGCGCGATCGGAGTAGTTGTATTTGCAAGAAATGAAATTAATGATGATTGGATAAAAGCTATTTGGCAAATGGCAATCTAGTTTTCTAATTTGCCAACTCTACGAATATATCTTTCTTCTTCAAGCATATAAGTATTCAAAAACTTTAGAACGATACTCAATGCATTTTCATTCGAAACATTATTAGATCCCAAGCACAATACGTTGACATTATTATGCTCAACACTTTGAATAGCGTTTAATTCATCTACCACATTGGCAGCTCTGATTCCCTTGATTTTATTTGCTGCAATTGACATACCAACACCGCTACCACAAATTAATAGACCTCTATAAGAAGAATTGTTTTCATTTATAAAATTGCATAATTCTTGCGCGAAATCAGGAAAATCACAACTATTTTCACTATCAGTACCAAAATCTTTTATATTAATATCAGAATCTAATTGGTTTATTAGGAATGTTTTCAAATTGTATCCAGCGTGATCCGAAGCAATTGCGAGATTTTGAATCATTAAATAAGTTTTTCTATATCTAATAGATTGTCTATTTCATCGCTAGAAAAAAGATTGCTATCTAAAAGAACTTCTTTTATTGTTTTGTTTGAACTCATAGCTTCTTTTGCTATTTCGGCAGCTTTATCATATCCAAGTTGAGGTACTAACGCAGTAACTAATATAGAATTTCTTTGAATATTTTCCTGTAACTTATCAGTATTAGCCTCAAGATCTTTAATTAATTTATCATTAAAAATATCAGTACTACTTGAAAGAATTGAAATGCTCTCTAATAAATTATGCGCCATTACTGGCAACATTGTATTCAGTTCAAAATTGCCATTAGCAGATGAAAATGTAATAGTATTATCATTGCCTATAACCTGAGCTGAAACTTGCATCATCATTTCTGATATAACTGGATTTACTTTTCCTGGCATAATTGAAGAGCCTGGTTGTAGTGCGGGCAGTTTTAATTCATTTAGTCCAGAAACAGGACCGCTTCCCATCCATCTAATGTCATTTGCTATTTTAAACATTGAAACAGCATATGCTTTCAAGCAACCTGAGAGATGTACAATTTCTTCACGAGAGCCTTGGCGAGTAAAATGATTTTCAATTTCTTGAAATGAAATTTCTAAAGATTTAGAAATTTCGCTACAAACATCACTTCCAAAGTTTTCAGGTGCATTTATTCCGGTTCCAACTGCAGTTCCACCAATTGCTAATTTTGAGACATTTATTAATGAATTTTCTATATCTGTTTTCCTCTCTTTAATTAAAGATGCATAGCCACTAAATTCTTGACCTAGAGATACAGGGGTAGCGTCCATTAAGTGTGTTCTACCATTCTTATATACCTTCTCCCACAGTTTTCCTTTTTCTTCAAAAGAGACAATTAATTTATCGATCGCTGGAATTAAATTTTCTTTAATTTCTACCACGGCAGCGATATTTGTAGCTGTAGGAATAACATCATTTGATGATTGACTCATGTTTACATGATCATTAGGATGAATTTCTTTATTTGACTCTTGTGAAGCAAGTGCAGCAATCACCTCATTGGCGTTCATATTAGTTGAGGTTCCCGAACCTGTTTGAAATATGTCTAAAACAAAATCGTCATCATTAACTCCATCTACTACTTTTTGAGAGGAATTGATAATTGCTTCTGCTATTTCCTGATTTAACAAATTGTGATTTAAATTAACATAAGCACAAGCTTTCTTAATTTCGCCAAGTGCTCTAATGAATGATCTAGTAAATTTTAAATTGGATATTGGAAAGTTTTCAACAGCTCTTGCAGTTGATGCACCGTAATTAGCGTCTATAGGAACCTGGAACTCTCCCATGGAGTCTTTTTCAGTTCTAAATTCTTTTGTCATCTATGCCCTAATACTGAGTATATCCACCAGAATCGACTTCTTCAATGAGTTCTTTTGATCCTGACTTTGCAATATTCCCATTTACAACTACATGTACTTTATCTACTTCAAGATATTTAAGAATTCTACTGTAATGGGTAACGATTAAATAAGAGGTTTCAGAATCTCTGTTTTTATTTATTAGCTCTGCAACAGTTTTTATTGCATCAATATCCAATCCTGAGTCTATTTCATCTAGCAGTGCTATATTCGGGTTACTTAAAGCAAGTTGAAAAAGTTCACATCGCTTTTTTTCACCACCAGATAAATCAACATTAACTTCTCTATCTAAAAATTCGTCAACATTAAATTTATTAGCTATTTCTAAGATTTCTTCCGTAGTAAGTTCGGGATTAATGTTTTGAGAAAACTCTAATAGCGTAACCCCTGGGAGTCCTACTGGATACTGAAATGATTGAAAAACTCCAGAATCATATCTTTCGTTCTGTTTCATTTTTGATATATCATTGCCATTTACTTCGATCACTCCTTCATGTGTAAAGTTTTCGTTACCCATAATCACATGGCAAAGAGTTGATTTTCCAGATCCATTCGGACCCATAATTGCATGGAGCTCTCCAGGTTTTATTGATAAATCTATGCCTTTAAGTATTTCTACATCACCTACTGAAGCTTTAAGATTTTTTATATTAAGCATCTTCATTCATTTCTATGTACAAATGACCATCCTGAACATAAACAGGATATGTTTTAACAGGTTTAGTTGCAGGTAATGTTACGGCTTCTCCTGTATTTAGATCAAACTCTGCCCCATGAAGTGGGCACTCAACTTTACAGTCGTAAACTTCTCCTTCTGACAAACTAGCTTCTGCATGAGAACAGAGGTCGTCAATTGCATAAAATTTACCTTCACAATTAATTAAAGCTATTTCTTTGTCATCGATATTGAAAACCTTTGAAGCATTTTGCATTATATCTGTTGTATTAAAAGTTTTTACTCTAGCCATTTTTTCTTCCAATTAAATTCATATATTTTCTATCGATAATTTCAGAAACTTTATCATGAACTATATCCCATTTACTGTTATTAATTACTTCATTAAAAAATCCTTTTATAAGTAGTTTGTCAGCATCAACTTTTTTGATACCTCTAGACATAACATAATGGTATATATTTTCTTCAATTGGGCCTACAGAAGATCCATGACTGCAAATTACATCGTCACATAAAATTTCTAAATTAGGTACAGATTGAGCAGTTGCTTCTTCGCTCAGTAATATATTCCTATTTTCTTGATGAGATTCTGTTTTTTCTGCTCCCTCAGCTATATGTATTGTGCCAGTAAATATTGAGCTACTTTGGTCACCTAACACACCTTTAGTAATCATGTTTGATGACGTATTTTTTCCTAAGTGATTTACAAATACTCTATTGTCGTGAATTTGCGTCTCTTCACCAAAATATATTCCATCTAAACTAAATTCTGAACCATTGCCTAAAAGATCTATATCCATTCTTGAACGAGACAATGCTGCTCCTGTGCTTATATTATGTATTGTCAAATTTGAATCTTTCTCTAGCTGTGCATATATGGAATTTACAATATTGATCTCTTTTTGAGAAGTTGCAGATAGTATCATTTCCAAATTTGAATTATCGTTGAGGAAGATTTCAATAATTGGATAAATGTTTCCGGTAACTAATTGGTCAAAATTTAAATATAATTTTCCAGATTTGTTCTTATCAACACTAATTCCCATGTAAGGAATCGCATTATCCTCTGATTGGAAATTTACTGAAAAATATTGTTCGCTGTCTCCTTTTATATTTAATTGAAAGCCACCCGTTACTTTTTCAAATTGTTCAATATTAAATTTATCAAACGGCCTTTTAATTGACTCTTTGATTAAAGGTTTTTTGACTTCATCAATATTAACTATTGCAATATGATCATGTTCTGAATTGATTTCATAAGTAAAACAATTGGAATCAATATCAAATGTTTTTGAAACTTCTATATCACTAGATTTTCCAATTTCAATATCATGAAGTTCAAATATCTTCTTTCCAAGATACTTCCAGTCTTCATTTTTAGCAGTAATGTTTTTGAAGTCTTTGGATGAAAGTGACTGTAATTTTTTTTCAAATAATTTATTTTTCAATTTTTACCTATTCATTAACCAACGGCGCCAGCTTCTATCATGTTTAATTCAATCAGTTGATTGAATTCCATGGCATATTCCATTGGTAACGTTTTAGTAAATTCTTCTACAAATCCTGCGACAATCATAGATGTTGCTTCAGATTCAGAAAGACCTCTGCTCATAAGATAGAATAGTTGATCTTCTCCCACTTTTGACACTGTTGCCTCATGACCAATCACTGCTGATGCTTCTTCTATCTCCATATAAGGATAAGTATCCGATCTTGATTCATCATCAAGAATCAAAGCATCACATCTTACAAAACTTTTTGCTGTTTCTGAGCCATCTTCAACTCTGACTAAGCCTCTGTATGCGCCTCTTCCACCACCTTTTGAAACTGATTTTGATGTAATCAAAGAAGTTGTATCTGGAGCAAGATGAACCATTTTTGCTCCTGTATCTTGGTGTTGGCCTGAGTTAGCAAAAGCTACGGATAAAACTTCTCCATGAGCACCTGGTTCCATTAAATAAACAGAAGGATATTTAACTGTTAGGCCTGAACCAAGATTTGCATCAATCCATTCCATTGTTGCATTTCCATAAGCTTGTGCTCTTTTTGTGACTAAGTTATAAACATCATTTGACCAGTTTTGGATTGTTGTGTACCTACAAGTCCCAGATGCTTTGACAACAATCTCTACAACTGCGGAATGTAAAGCATCGGTTGTATAAACAGGTGCTGAACAACCTTCAATGTAATGTACAGAAGCTCCTTCGTCGACAAGAATTAAGGTTCTCTCGAATTGACCCATATTTTCTGCATTAATTCTAAAATATGCCTGCAGAGGATCTTCTACATGTACACCTTTTGGGACATAAATAAATGATCCGCCTGACCAAACAGCTGAATTTAGTGCAGCAAACTTGTTGTCACCTGGAGGAATAACTGTTCCAAAATATTCTTGAACTAATTCCGGATACTCTCTTACTGCTGTATCCATGTCACAAAATAATACTCCTAATTTTTCTAAATCTTCTCTATTTTTGTGATAAACAACTTCGCTCTCATATTGTGCAGTAACTCCAGCAAGATAGGTTCTCTCGGCCTCAGGTATACCAAGTTTTTCATAAGTTTGTTTGATTTCTTCTGGTACTTCATCCCATGAGTCTGCTTGATCTTCAGTAGGTTTTATGTAGTAATAAATATCATCAAAATCTAATTGACTTAATTTTTCTTTTGCAACCCATTCTGGCATAGGCTTATCGAGAAATCTTTTATATGCTTTAAGTCTGAAATCAAGCATCCATTCAGGTTCTTCCTTAATTTCAGACATTTTACGAATAATTTCTTCATTTAAACCTTTTTCAGGTTTAAACACGTTTTTTTCAGGGTCAGACCACCCTAAAGAGTATTTTCCTAAATCTATATCAACATTTGCCATGACCTTATATTAATAAAGTGCTGAGCCAATAAGAAAAAGTATTGATTTAAATTATTTTTTGTTTTTGATTACTCTTTTAATATGCCTGCTTTTTTTATTAATCCAATAGATGAAGAACATATTGAGTTGTTAAATAGACTCGATGTGCAAAATCAAGATTTAAGAGTATTTGTATCAGATAAAAATTCACAAGATTTTATCGATAAAATTCCCGGTAAAAAGGCCATCGGTGATATAACAGATGATTCACATATTTCTACAGCATCTGAGGGAGCATACTGTGGAATATTTTTCGAAGAACAAAACAAGAAATTGAGTGAAATTTTTGTAAATGCAATTCAAAATTCAAATATGCAAAGAATTTTATGGATTTCAAAAGAAGAACCTAGAAATAATATTTTAGAGATTGATAATCTTACTTATATTAAACATTCAAGCAAAAATGATTATTTTAATACGGTATTAAGTCTTGAAGAAGTTGAAAAAGTTAATGAAAAATTTATTGACTTAAAATAAATTTAAGCCAATTCTTTAAGAAAAACGAATAAATTGATTAATTCTAAACCATGAATCTTTTACATATTGATAAACATCAAATGACTTATCTATATAAAATTTAGATATGAAAAAAAGTTCCTTTTTCAAAAGTGGATCAGGCTCGAGAAAAGCTTTTGTATCAAGTTTTCAAAATGAGAAAGAACTAAAAGAAATACATCAAGATAATAATACCTCCTCTGTTAAAAATGAAATATTCAACAAGAGTTCTGAAAATATGGAAGAACTTGTTGATAACTGTGTTTCACTTACAGTCACTTCACCGCCATACAATATTGGAAAAGATAGTGACTTAGATTTAAATGACGAAGAATATTGGAAAATGATAAATAAAGTTTTTTCAGAAACTTATAGAGTTACAAATTCTGGGGGAAGGCTTGTAGTAAACGTCGCAAATTTAGGTAGAAAGCCATATATTCCGTTTTCAAAATATTTTACAGATGTTTTAATTGAAATTGGTTTCATTATGAGAGGTGAAATTATTTGGCAAAAGTCCAAAGGAGCAAATGCTAATTTTGCCTGGGGAAGCTGGCTGTCAGCCTCAAATCCAGTTATCAGAGATATACACGAGTACTGTCTTGTTTTTTCAAAAGATTCAATGAAAAATTCTAGCGGAGGAATTTCTACAATTGAAAAAGATGAGTTTATGGAATCTACATTATCTATATGGAATATTAATCCCGAAAAGGCAAAAAAAATTGGCCATCCAGCACCATTCCCTGTTGAACTTCCAAAGAGGTTCATCAATCTTTATAGCTTTAAAAAAGACTTAGTTCTTGATCCTTTTATTGGAAGTGGCACTACGGCAATAGCATCTAAACAACTACAGAGAAATTATGTAGGTTATGAAATAAATAAAGATTATATTGAAATAGCTGATAAAAGGTTGCGAGCAGAAACTAGTTAACTAAGTTCCAAGCTGAAAATAATTCTTGATAGATTTCATTATCTTTTAATAAATTTTTATGATTATCGAAACCTACTAATTTTCCATCGTGCATGACCATTATTTTTTCTGCGTTAATTATTGTTTCTAATCTATGTGCAATGACGATTGAAGTTTGATATGCAAGTAATGTATCTGTCGCGTCAAGAATAGAATTTTCTGACTCAATATCAAGATTTGCAGTAGCCTCATCAAAAACAATTATCTCTCTTTTGGCCAAAACAGCTCTTAGTAATGCTATAAATTGTCTTTCTCCAGCTGAGACATTAGCCCCTCTTTCACCAACTTCTTGGTCTAATCCATTTTCATATCTTTCAAACCAATCAAGTACTCCGATTTCTTGAAGTTCTTGTTCTAAATTAATACCTTCCGGATTTGAATATATTAAATTGTTTTTAATTGAACCCCTAAATAAAAAGCTTTCCTGGGGTACATAAGCAATATTTTTTCTGGCCCATTTTTGTGAAACTTGTCTTGATGATTCACCATAAAAATTGACATCCCCTTCGTTAGGTAGATAGAACCTTAAAATAAGTTTTGCTATAGTACTTTTTCCAGCACCAGTCTCCCCGACAATCGCGATTTTTTCACCTTTATTAATAGAGAATGAAACATCATGTAAAACCCTCTCTCTGCCGTAAGAAAAGTTAACTTTATCAAACTCAATTACATTATTGTTGTGCATATCTGGAGTAATTGTTCCAGTATTACTTAGAACAGGCTCTTCATCCAAAATTGAAAAGACTTTTTTCATAGAAGATCCTGCGGATCTCAATAAGTCATAATTAAATGACAACATTATCAATGGATCAAAAAAATAGTTTAAGTAAAAAAGTAATGCGACTAGTTCTCCTACACTCAATGTTCCTTGATCTATTCTTTGAGCAGCAAACCAGATAACAATAGCTATAGAAGTTACTCTTGTTATTTCTAAAAATGGAAAATAAAAGGCAATATTCTTTGCAGATTGCATATTAGCTTTAAAGTGCTCGTTATTTACTTTCTTAAAATTATCTAGTTGAGAAGTTTCATCTGCATAAGCTTGTATAATCCTAACCCCAGAAATTCCCTCCTGTAGTGAAGATAAAACTTGTCCAATCCATTCTCGAACAGACCAATAAGCCTTGTCTGCATAGTTTCTGAAAATTTTTGTTGCAATACCAAGTAGTGGAAGGATTAAAAACGATAAGAAAGCAAGTCGAACATCTACAAGAAATACGGCAATTGTAGCTCCAAAGATTGTTAGTAGTGCAGTAATAATGCTACTTGCACCCTCTCTTGCAAATTCATTTAAGCTTTGCATGTCTGAGGTCATTCTTGCAACTAAAACACCTGTCTTGTTTTTTTCAAAATAATTAATATCTAATGATGAAAGATGTCTAAATAGTTTTTCTCTGACTCTTCTAACATATAACTCTCCAACCAATCCGATTGATAAAAGTGCTTTGCTAGCTACGAAATATAAAGCAACTAGTGTTAAAAAATAATAAAAACTTTGCTCGAGAAGGTAGTTGTAGTCTGATTTAAGTACTCCATTGTCTATTCCTCTAGAAATTAATTGTGGACCAATCATTCTGATTAGGGTCGCAGCCAGCGCAATTAAAGAGCTATACAAAAATGGTCTGTTAACTTCTGGAACTAATTTGTATGATCTTAAAAAAGTATTATCTATCATTATTGAGTATCCACTGATTCATTTTCTAAAAACAAAGATTTGTAAGTGTCAACATTATCAATTAATTCTGCATGAGTACCTTGTGCTTTAACAGATCCGTCTTCAATAAACACCACCTCATCACAAAGCTCAATAGTAGGAGCTCTATTTGTAATAATTAAAGTTGTCATGTTTTTCATCACAGTTTTCAATTCGTTTCTTATTTCTTCTTCCGTTGATGCATCAACAGCGGAAAGAGCGTCATCTAAAACTAATACTCTTGGTTTTCTTAGGATTGCTCTTGCTAAAGCTATTCTTTGTCTTTGACCTCCTGATAGCCCATAACCTCTTTCACCGACTTTTGTTTCATAAGACTCAGGTAGTAATGAAATAAATTCATGTGCTCTTGCAGTTAAAGCAGCTCTTTCAACCTCTTCTTGAGTGGCATTTCCTAGACCAAGAGATATGTTTTCTCGAGCTGTATTTGAAAATAAGAAACTTTCTTCAAAAGCTAGGCTAACGTTACTTCTTAATTCATTGAGTTTTAAATCGTTAATATTGACACCATCGATTTCTATTGATCCCGATTCTATTTCATAAAGTCTTGGCAGTAAATAAGCTAGAGTTGATTTACCAGAACCAGTAGCTCCAACAATTGCAACCGTTTTCTTTCCGTCAACATTAAAACTTAAATTATCAAATATTTTTTCTTTACCATATTTAAAATTCACCTGATTGAATGAAATACTTCCATCGCCATCAGTTGGAAGAGATTTTGTAGATTTACTATCGGTAATTAAAGGTACCTCATCTAACAACTCTAAAATTCTTGTGCCAGCTGCAACACTCGATGGAATTTCAGATAAGAACCAAGCTGTAATTCTTAATGGCCATAAAAGTAGAAAGACATATTGTGTAAAAGCAATAAATTCTCCTAGAGAAATAAATTCATTTATAGACAAATATCCACCAAGAAGCAAAACAGCTAATGTAATAATCATTGGAATTAATTCAAACATCGGGACAAATCGAGTTCTCAGTTTCAAGTAATCAAGGGATGTATCATATATGTTTGAGACGGCAGACTCTACTTTGCTGGAAGCATATTCTTCATTCCCAAATGCTTTTACAACTCTAATTCCTCCTAGCTGCTCTTCAACTTCAGTTGTCATTCTTGCTTCTGCCTCTTTAACTTTTAAAGATACACTCATTGCTTTTGAAGAAAAGTTCGATGCTAACCAAAGGACCGCTGGGATAGAAAGTATTACAATTGCACCTAATGGGAGGCTTAAGGTTAAAAGAGTAATGCTTAGAATTAATAGCAAAAATATATTAGCTGTAGCAAGAGGAGCAATAGCAAAAGCAAGTCTAACTTGAGATGCATCACTAGATGCACGAGCCATTAATTCACCAGTAGGAACTTTGTCATGATAATTGAAGGCTAACTTTTGCATATGAGTAAAAATTTTATTCCTTATTCCTGCTTCAACGTTATATGAGACATGCATGCCAAAGTATCTTCTCGTGCCAATTGAAATTGCTCTTGAATATCCTGCTAAAACCATAAATGAAATTAAAACAAT
>QCCZ01000013.1 GCA_003281085.1 OCS155 cluster bacterium AG-349-E07 | reverse complement strand
CACATTCTGTATATCTAGACCAATCTCATTTGTTATATTGAACAAAGTAAACCATGAGATTACACAAAAAATTAAATACTGAAAAATTACATAAACATTTGTTCCTTCAGGACCTAAGATAGTAATTCTTCTGTTAATCATTCTGTAATTTCTCCAAATTCTACAGGTGTCAGATTTTCTTCTAGTAAATACTGAATTATCCTTCTTGATACTGGTGCCGCTACAGCACTTCCTGATCCCCCTTCTTCAACCACTGTTACTATTAAATATTTAGGATTGGAAATAGAATCGACGCCTACAAACCAAGATGTATTATTTAAATCACCAGCATTTTGAGCTGTACCTGTTTTTCCACCAATGTCGTAAGTCAAATCTCCCATTACTTGAAAGGATCTATAAGCAGTGCCGCCAGGATTTGTAACTAAATTAAGGTCATCCAATAAAAAGTTTATAAATTCAGAACTTATATTTATATTTTCTTCATTTATATCTGAATCTCCAATAAAAAGATAAGGATTTGATTTTATGCCTGTAAGAAGTGCTCTATAAGCATTAGATACTTGGATGGGTGTTGTAGTTATAGCACCTTGTCCTATGATGAGGTTCATCAAATCTCCACCTAACCATCCCTCTGGTCTTACTAACTCTGGTTTAGAAATTTTCCAATCCTCAAACAACTCTCTATCAGGGATAACGCCTTCTTTTTCGAATGGTAAATCTATTTTAGATAAAGAACTAAAACCTAGTTCTTTTGAGTATTCTTGTAACATTGCTTCAGAATCAGTATTACCAAATGTTCTCCAAATTTTTAAGGCAATATCCCAAAAATAAACATTACATGATTGTTTTAAAGCTTCACTTAAATTAACTCTTCCATGACCTTCTGGTTTCCAATCTTGATAGACTTGCTTAGATCCATCGTTAAAACCAAAAGAAAGACTACCTTCACAATTAACATACTGTCCTGAATTTGAGGCATCCTCAGGAAAAATTCCTTCATTAACTGCTAACCAATAAGCAACAACTTTAAATACAGATCCAGGAGGATAGAGTCCTTGTATCGCAAAATTATTAAACGCTTGAGTTCGGTTAAGTTTTTTAAATTCAAATTCTGAAATTCCCGAAACAAACTGATTAGGATCGAAATCAGGTAGTGAAACCATTGCAGTTATCTCTCCAGTATCTATTTTCTGGACAACTACTGCTCCCCTTTCGATTAAATTGACTGTATCAAAAGATTTGTTTGCAAGAAGTATTCCTTGTTGAAGCGATTCTTTAACTACTTCCTGAGCATTAACATCAACCGTAATTTGAATATCATTACCTGGGACAGCAGGTGTAATTTCAACAATTTCTCCATTTTGTAATGTAATTTCAGATGGTTTACCACTAAGAATATTTTCGTAATATCTTTCAAGCCCATTTTTACCAACAGTTTTGTTTCCAAAAGCATTCGAATACTCAATAAGCTCATCTTGATTAGGCTTACCAATGTAACCTATAACATGTGAAAATAACTCTTTATATACATAAACTCTTTTTGGCTGGTTAAAAATTTCAAAGGCTTCATATTCTTGAATTTTTATTCTCAAATCTGTTTCATAGTCATTTAAGTTGGCAATTTCTACAAATAATTCCTTTGAACTAAAAAAATTATCTATTTCTGCATTAGTTAAATCATTAAAATTAAAAGAGATAAACTGTTTATATATTGTTATATTTTCTTCGTTTATTTTCTTCTGGTTCAGAAACAAATATGGCTCAAGGATAGATTCTGCTAGTTTATTTCCATTGAGATCTAATATTTCACCCCTTGGTGCGGGAATGTAAAAAGTTTCAAAATTTTGATTTACTATATCTTGAGTATTTTGATCATTATTTATGATTTGAAGAATAAAAAGCTCCCTGAATATTAACGACAAAAAAATAGCAAAAATCAAAAAAATTACGTTTAATCTAAATTTGCTAAACACGAGTACCTAAGGTTCTCTGATATAGAAAATAAATTAAATAATTAATTAGAAGAGATGAAATAAAAAAACTTATAAAATTTGCTTCTGATAAATTAATTGTATTGTAGATTAGAAATCCAAACGTAAAAGATATGACTTCTTGATAATTATTAGATTGAAATCTTTTCTGAATATAGTTAGAAATAATTGCAACAAGAAGAAATATTATTGAATAAACCCCTAAATAATTTTCACTTAGAAAAACATCATATGATAAACCAGAAATTACTAAAGGAATAATATTTTGATTATTAAATCTCTTTGTCGAAACAAAATATATCAGTAGAAAAAAAGGACTAATCACAAGCCAATCTAAGCCTATTAAAAAATTTATCAGTGTTTCAAAAAATAATATAATTACAAAGTAAATTGAACTGAAAATGTTTCGAAAAAATGTCATTTAAATTTTGGAATGAAAAGCTTTGTATTGAAAGTAAAGCTATCTAAAAATTTAACCGATGCATTTATTTGGTTGTTTTGGAATTCAAAATTTATTAGTCTCGTATCAACAACAGGAAACTTTCCAGAGTGATTAAATGAGATATCGGTATATAGAAAATCAATATCGTCTTTATAGTTATCCAGCAATATAGATGATATAAACATTTCAGAGCCATTTGAAGTAATTAAATAAGTATTGTTGTATTTATCCATTACCTCCAAATTAAAATTTGAAGAGTAAGGAGACTCTAAAATAGAGTACGAATAAAAAACTTCTCTAAGATATCCAACTACAAAGCCTTTTTCATTAATAACCAAATCTCCCACTTCTAACTGTTGATTGGTACCACCATAAATTAAATACTCGAGATTTAAATTTTTTGTAATAAAACCACTGGATAAAAGTTCAAAATTTTGAATATTATACACAGTTGAAATCGCTTCATAAGACTCTAGTTGAAGTTGTAATTCTTGATTCACAATTTCAAGACTTCGCAAATCTTGAACTTCTTGTTCCAACCTAATGTTCTCACTAACTAATTGCGCCCTTTGTTCAAATAAGGTATTAAATCTCTGAATGAACACGAAATCACTGTTTTCTATTTCAAATTCAAAATTTACCGAATTTGGGAAATAACTAGACAATTCTTTATTAGAAAAGTAATCAATGAGTATTAATAAACTACTTAATAATATAAAAAGAATATAAAGGATGTAACTCCTTTTTGGTAAAGCTTCTGTACTTTGCATGTTTTAATTTGGTCTTGGAGATAATTTTAATATAGATTTAAAATCTTGAAACCTTTCAAGACATATGCCTGATCCAATGACAACTGAACTTAATGGATCTTCTGATGTATTAATTGGTATACCAAGTTCTTCTGCAATCTTTTTATCTATTTGCTTTAAGAGAGATCCTCCACCAGTAATCCATGCTCCGTCCTTGTCTATGTCTGATACTAAAGCTGGAGGTGTCTGTGAAAGAGAAATTCTGATTGCCTCAACTATATTATTAACAACTGGTGCTAAAGCATTTCTGACGTCACTAGCTTCTAATAGTACCTGTTTTGGTATTCCTTTGACGATATCTCTACCTGTTACAGTCACTTGAGGTTCTCTTTCATATTGATAAGCAGATCCAACAGCATGCTTAATGCTTTCAGCTATACCTGAATCAACCAATATTTGATGCTCCGCACGCAGCCAATCAATTAAAACCTCTGTCATGTCTTCTCCACCGACTCTTACAGAGTTTGCATTTACAATATCTCCCATTGAAATAACAGCAATTTCCGTAGTCCCTCCACCAATATCAATAATCATATTTCCATATGGCTCAAAAATATTTAAACCACTCCCAATAGCAGCCGCCATTGGTTCTTCTACAGTGAAAACTTCTGATGCTCCCGTTGCATGAGCAGCAGTCTCAATTGACCTTTGTTCCACACTTGTAACACCGTTAGGTACACAAATCACAATTCTTGGTGAAGAATATGATCTTCCTATAGCCTTTGTAAGTAATGTTTTAACAAGTTCTTCTGCCATCTCTATTTCAGAAATAACTCCATCTCTCAATGGCTTAACTAATTCAATAGAGTCTGGAACACGTCCTACTAATTTTTTTGCTTCTTTACCAATTGTTAAAATTGATTGATCATCTTTGTTCACTGCCAGCAAAGTAGGTTCATCAACTACTACACCTACTCCTTTTACGTAAATTAATGTATTTGCAGTCCCCAAATCAATGGCAATATCATTACCACCAAATAGTGTTCTTCTTAAATTTAAACCAGCCATGTATACCTAGATTAATCTATTAAATATGCATTTAAAATAAATTTATTACGAAAAGAATAAATTTAGCTCTCTCTCGGCGCTTTCATCAGAATCTGAACCGTGTACTACATTTTTATCAAGTTCTTTTGCTAAATCTCCTCTGATTGATCCTGGAGTTGCATCTGAAGGGTTGGTAGCGCCCATAAGATTTCTTATTTGTGCCACTACATTTTCTCCCTCAACTTGCATAGCTACAACAGGACCACTTGTAATAAAACTCACAAGATCACTAAAAAATGGTTTATCTTTGTGTTCTCCATAGTGTTCCTCAGCTAAATCTTGACTTATTATCATCATTTTGATTTTTGTTATTTTAAAACCTTTTTCTTCAACTCGCGATATTATTTCACCAATGAGATTTCGTTTTACGCCATCTGGCTTAATCATAAAAAACGTTTTCATTACAATTCCCTTTTTTTATACTCTCCAATTAAATATAAACTACCTAACAATATAGAAGGATTTTTATTTTTTTTAAATTGCTCTAAAGATGCAATTTTATAATTTTTACCATGTTTATTTAATAAATATCCTATTTCTTTTGTAATCTCTTGATCAAAAAAAGTATCATCTTCTATTAAATGAAGATTGTAATTTTTTTTACCAATGATCAGATTGAGAATGTTATTTATATCTTTTCCTTTTTTGAATCCAAGAAATATATCAGTATTTAAATGTTCATATTTGTTTTCATAATTACGCAAAAGTATTTCTACTCCTTCATAATTATGTGCTCCATCAACTATTTTTAAAGGAGAATCGTTTACAATTTCAAATCTGCCTTTTGCTTCTTTAATTTTTATATTTGTTAAATCAGTATATTTTATGTCTTGCAGTAACAAATCTACAACCATTAAAGACAAGTAATAATTTAAATCTTTAAATATTAAGTCAGAGAACAAAATATTTTTACTATTTAAATATTCACTTAAAAAAATAGATTTTGAGTAATTTGTATATTCTGATTTAATAATCTTGATTAAATCTTCATTCAAAACGCTAACAAAAAGAGTTTCAATATTATTGGATACATAGATTTTTTGATTTAATATATCGGTTATTTTATTTCCCAATATATCAGTGTGATCTAGTCCAATTGAAGTTAAAACTACAGTTTTGCTTTGAATGATTGAAGTTGTATCGTATTTACCTCCAATACCTGCTTCACAAATAAAATAATCCAATTCATTGTGTAAAAATGCTTTAGCAGCAATTAAAAATGTAGATTCAAAATAACCTAAAATAATATTATTTTCCAATTCAAAGTTTTCTAAATATTCAATATATTGATTTAAATTCAAGTCTTTATGAGCAGTTATTCTTTCCTTATAGTCATATAAATGAGGAGAAGTAAATGCAATATATGACTTATCTAACCCTTTTAATAACATAGCTATATTATTCGCAGTTGAAGATTTACCATTTGTACCAACAATAGAAATTGTCTTTTCAGAAAGAATTGATAATTCAGTTTCTGAAAAAAAACTACTTAGGTAATTTAAATTTTTATTCCCACGACTATTTACTTTTGCTTCTAGATAGTTTTTTAAATTAGTCAATTATCAAGTGAAGATAGTGTTTTTTGAATAGTTTCTATTTCAGATGAAAGTTTTTCAATATTTGCTTTCTCTTCTTCAATCAACTCTTCTTTTGCATTTTTTACAAACTTATCGTTCTCTAAACGATTTTTAGAAACATTTAGTGATTTTCCTAACTTTTCAATTTTTTGACTTAGTCTTTTTATCTCACTTTGAATATCTATATACTTGTTAGCTGATATTTCAAAAACTACTTTACCTGATTGAAACGTCAAGATTTTATCTTTTGATTTTCGTTCCGTATCAAGGTCTAATACATTGATTTTTGCAATACTTTCAAGTTGATTGTCATACCATTCCGGATAATTACTTTGCTTAACGACATCTAATACAAGATTATTTTTTAAATTATAATTTGATTTAAAGTTTCTAATTTGATTAATAATGGATTTTAAATCATCAAACTCACCCTTATCAGAAAATTTTATATCAAAATTAGAAGGCCAGGAACTATCAATTATTAATTCATCATTGAATGTAGACCATATCTCTTCAGTTAGATGTGGCATTGCAGGATTTAATATTTTTATTGAGTTGAGAAAAACATTTAATAGCACCTTTTGTGTTTCATCTTTATAATTTTCATTATCGATCAAATTTTTTGAAAATTCGAAATACCAATCAAATAAATCAGACCAAAGAAAATTGTAAAGTAACTTATAAGCATCTGAAATTTTATATTCATTAAAAAGCTTATTAAATTCTTCCAAACAATTGTTAAATTCTTTTAATATCCAACGATTTTCTATTAACTGAACTTCAGTTAAGTTTCTATCTTCAAGACCTTCGGTATAAATATGAATAAATTTTGCTGCATTCCAAATCTTATTTCCAAATTTTTTAGCAGCCTGTGTCCACTCTTCATCAAATGGCACATCTTGACCAGGGTTAGCTTTTTCAATTAACGAAAATCTTAGTGCATCTGCTCCATGTTTCTCAGATAATTCTAAAGGATCAAGTGTGTTTCCAAGGCTTTTGGACATTTTTCTGCCTTTTGAATCTCTAACAAGTCCATGAATTAAAATATCACTAAAAGGGATAGCATTCATTGAGTAAAGGCCCATCATTATCATTCGAGCAACCCAAAAGAAAATAATATCAAAACCAGTTACAAGAAGTGTGGTGGGATAATAGGTAGACAGATCTTCTGTTTCTTCAGGCCAACCAAGAGTACTAAAAGGCCACAAGGCTGACGAAAACCAAGTATCAAGAACGTCTTCATCTTGAGTAAGTTGAATATTATTGTCTAATATATATTTATCACGAACATCTTCTTCACTTAAACCTACATATACATTTTTTTCAGAATCGTACCATGCCGGAATTCTGTGACCCCACCATTGTTGCCTTGAAACACACCAGTCTTGAATATTGTACATCCATTCAAAATAGGTTTTCTCCCAATTTTTGGGAATGAATTTAACTTCATCTTCTTCAACGACACGAATCGCATCTTTTGCAAGTTTTTCGGTTTTTACAAACCATTGATCAGAAATCATTGGTTCCAAAATAGTTTTTGATCTATCTCCTTTAGGAATTTGTATTTCATGATCTTCAACTTTCTCAAGAAGACCTTCTTTTTCCAAAATTTGGATTATTTTTTCTCTTGCTTCAAACCTTTCTAGGCTTCTTAGGTGCTCAGGAACAAAATCATCATTTACAATTTTTCCATCGAAATCAATGCATTGTATCAATTCAAGATCGTGCCTTTGGCCAATTTCATAATCATTAAAATCATGTGCTGGAGTTATCTTTACACATCCTGATCCAAAATCTTTATCAACATATTCATCAGCAATTATTTTTACATCTCTATTCACAACCGGAATTTGAATAGTTTTACCAATTAAATGTTTATATCTTTCGTCAGTTGGATTAACTGCTACTGCTGTATCCCCTAACAAAGTTTCAGGTCGTGTTGTTGCAATTGACAAAAACTCTTCACCGACTTTGTACTTAATTGTCCACAATTTTCCTAATTGCGACTCTGAAGATACTTCAAGATCTGATACAGCAGACTTTAACTTTGTGTCCCAATTAACCATTCGGGTTCCTTTGTAAATTAAATCATTGTCGTATAAAGAAACAAAAACTTCTAAAACAGCTTTAGATAAGCCTTCATCCATGGTGAATCTTTCTCTTGACCAATCACAACTCATTCCTAATGATTTCATTTGATTTGTGATATTGTCACCTGACTTTTCTTTCCATTCCCATACTTTTGATAAAAAATTATCTCTTCCTAAATCATGTTTTGTAACTCCAGATTCCTCAAGATCTTTTTCTACTAAAAGCTGAGTAATAATTCCTGCATGGTCTGTACCAGGAAGCCATAGAGTTTGAAAGCCTTTCATTCTTTTAACCCTCGTTATCACATCAATTATTGAGTGCTCTAATGCATGACCCATATGAAGTGAACCAGTCACATTCGGAGGAGGTATTACAATTGAAAACTTTTTATCAGATTCATTAGGTTGAAACTTTTTACCTTGTTCCCACTTTTCTTGCCATTTTGACTCTATAGATAATGGATCATAGGTTTCATTTTGCATAAGTATATTTTATGCTGTTTTGTCGTCTTTTGACTCCTTTAGAACCATTTTTGGAGCAATATCATCAAGTACATTTTCTTTGTCAATGATTATTTTGGTAACATCTTTCCTTGAAGGTGACTCATACATTTGCTCAAGAAGAATTTTTTCTAGAATTGATCTTAAACCTCTTGCACCAGTTTTTCTTGCTAACGCTAGATCAGCCATAGCTTCTAATGAATCGTCAGTGAAAACTAAATCAATATCATCTAATTGAAACATTTTTACAAATTGTTTTGTAATTGCATTTTTTGGTTGAGTCAAAATTTCAATTAATGCTTCTTTGTCTAATTCATTTACGCTTGTCGCTATTGGTAATCTGCCTATAAATTCTGGAATTAATCCATACTTGATTAGATCTTTTGGTTCAACAAATTTGAATAACTCTTCCTTCTTGTAATCTTTAACATCATTAATTGTTGTATTAAATCCAATTGTATTTTCTCCTAGACGTTTACTGATGATTTGATCAAGACCATCAAACGCCCCACCCACTATAAAAAGCACATTTGTTGTATCAATTTGCAAATATTCCTGCTGTGGATGCTTTCTGCCACCTTGAGGAGGAACTTGTGCAGTTGTTCCTTCAAGGATTTTTAATAAAGCTTGCTGGACGCCCTCTCCAGACACATCTCTAGTGATTGATGGGTTATCAGATTTTCTTGTTATCTTATCAATTTCATCAATATAAATTATTCCTTTTTCTGCACGTTGAATGTCATAGTCAGCAGCTTGAATCAATGTAAGTAGAATATTTTCAACATCTTCTCCAACATATCCGGCCTCAGTAAGAGTTGTAGCGTCTGCAATCGCAAATGGAACATTTAGAGTTTTAGCCAAAGTTTGTGCAAGAAGAGTTTTTCCACTACCTGTTGGTCCCAGTAAAAGAACATTAGATTTTTGAATTTCTAAGTCACTATCAACTGAATCACCTTTGTAAATTCTTTTATAGTGATTGTAAACAGCTACAGAGAGTGTTTTTTTTGCTTCTTCTTGGCCTATGATAAATTCATTTAAAGACTGATTTATTTCCTTAGGTAAAGGTAGATATTCTTCAGGAGCAGTATCAAGTTTTTCTACTTTTTCTTCTTCAATAATTTCAACACAAAGCTCTATACATTCGTCACAAATATAAACACCTGGACCAGCTATGAGTTTTATTACTTGTTTTTGAGATTTACCACAAAAACTGCACTTAAGTGCTTGAGATGAGTCTTTATTTGCCATTTTTAACTACCCTGCTGTTTTTTAGTTATTTTTTTTCGGCTAACTCCCTTTGAATTAGCACCTCATCTACTATACCGTATTCTTTTGCTTCTTGCGCGGTCATCCAAAAATCTCTATCCGTATCTTCTGCAACTTTTTCAACGTCTTGACCAGTAAAATCAGCCAATAAACCATTTAATTGAGTTCTCATAGATACTATCAAATCAAAATTTCGCTCCATATCAGCCACAGTACCTTCCATTCCACCTGAAGGTTGATGCAACATAATCCTTGCATTCGGAAGACTGTATCTTTTTCCTTCTGTACCTCCAGCCAAGATAACTGAAGCAGCTGAAGCTGCTAAGCCCATGCAAACTGTTGAAATGTCAGGTTTTATGTACTTCATTGTGTCATAAATTGTAAACAATGAAGTAATAGAGCCGCCCGGAGAATTAATATACATAAATATATCCTTGTCCGGATCTTCTGACTCTAAATGTAACAACTGAGCCATTATTGAGTTAGCAACGCCATCATCAATCGGTGTTCCTAAAAATATAATTCTGTCCTTTAAAAGTCTTGAATATATATCAAAGGCTCTTTCACCCCTATTAGTATTTTCAATTACTGTAGGGATAACATAGTTAGATGGTAAATCTTTCATATTATTCTTCCTCTCCTAAATCCTCTTCTTGATTGTACACATCTTGTAGGTATACTTTTTCACCATTCTTATCAATTGATATACCTTGCTGTAATATATGCAACATTGCCTTATTTCTTAGTGATTCTGCTTCAAGATTTAATTTGCGACTAGCAGCATCTACTTCGGTTCCATCTAAGCTAGCAACATGTTCATCAATTAAGCTAGCTTCTTTTTCATCAAGTTTTAATTCTTGGTCCTCAACTACCTTATCTAAAATTACTACCATGGATAAGTTTCGAGTTGCCTGATTTTTAAGATCCTCTTGAAGTGTTTCCTCAGTTAAGCCAGTTATTTGCAAATAGTCCTCAATTTTTATGTTATTCTGTTGTAATTCGTTCATAAAATTTTGCAATATACTATCCATTTCGGCTATTACTAACTGCTCAGGAAGTTCTAATTTTGATTCCTCGATCAATTTTGAAGTCAACAGACCTTGGTATTGATTTGCTATCTGTCTTTTCTTAACACTCTCAATGTTTTTATATAATTCTTCATTCATCTCTTTAACAGTGTCAAACTCCGTTACCGATGAAACCCAATCATCTGTAAGTTCTGGCATAATTTTTTCTTTAATTTCTTTAACTAAAACAGATATTTCAATATTACTCTTTCCTAAAGCCGGAATATCATCATTAAATTTGATAATAGCCCCGCTAGAAACACCTTCTAGTTTTGAATCTAAAGATGGAGTAAGTAACGCACTGCCCAGTTCATAAAGATAATCTTGATAATTAAAATCTTTTAACTCTATACCATTCTCTAAACCAGAAATATTGAGCAATAAATAATCTGCTTCTTTTGCAGGTCTATCAACTTTTTCAACATCTCCAAACTGAAGCTTAATTCTTTCAATTTGTTCATTTATTTCTTCTTCAGTAGGCTCTATAGATTCAACTTCAACTGTTTGGTTTAACTTAGGAAGCTTTGAAAGTTTTGGCCACAAAGTAATGAGGACTTCAATTTTGTATGATTTTTTTTCTTTCTTTAAGTCTTTTATAACTGGCCTTACAGCAGGGCTTATTTCCTCTTTATTCAAAATCTCAAAAATTTGTTCAGGCAAATATATGTCTATAGCTTCTTCTAAAACGTAATCTTCGCCTACTTCTCTTACAACAATATTTTTTGGGATTTTACCTGGTCTAAACCCTTTTACTTTCAAAGTTTTACTAATTTTTGAAATTGCTTCATCTTTTTTTTCTTCTAGATCATCAAAATCAACAGTAATTTCAATAGACGACTCAAAATCACTAATTTTCTTTACTTTATATTTCATTTATCTCCTATAAATTGAGGGTGACCGACGGGATTCGAACCCGCGACCTCCTGGACCACAACCAGGCGCTCTAACCAACTGAGCTACGATCACCACGGCGCTCTCGGTAGGACTCGAACCTACAACCTACAGATTAGAAGTCTGTTGCTCTATCCATTTGAGCTACGAGAGCTCTGCCAGAGCGGGTGAAGGGAATCGAACCCTCATAGCCAGCTTGGAAGGCTGGAGCTTTGCCATTAAGCTACACCCGCTAGGTGTCGGGCTGGTGAGATTCGAACTCACGACCTCTTGGTCCCAAACCAAGCGCTCTAGCCAAACTGAGCCACAGCCCGCAACTTAATTATTTTTCTATGTTAACTGATTTTATTAAACAATAAATAGAAAAAATTTATACTTAACTATCATAATCTAAGTTATTCTTTAAAAGGGGTCGCTAGCTCAATTTGGCAGAGCATCGGACTCTTAATCCGCAGGTTCGGGGTTCAAGTCCCCGGCGACCCACGCGACATTTTAGCGGATGTGGCGGAACTGGTAGACGCGCTGGATTTAGGATCCAGTGAGCTTTGCTCGTGGAGGTTCGACTCCTCTCATCCGCACTATGTTTTGATTATTAGTTTAATGGAACTTCTACAACCAATTCTGTTGAATTTGCAGTAGCATATACTTTTCCACTATTGTCATACAGTGAACCATTCACAAATATAACTTTTCTTCCTACTTTTTCAATTGTTGCTGTAGCTGTAAGCTCACCAGTTGATACAGTGATTGGTCGTAAATAATTTACCCTTATATCAGTGGTCATAGTCAAAAATCCTCTATCAAGTTGACAGTTTGCTGAAATACTGTTGCAAGAATCTAAGATTGTTGCGGCTAATCCACCGTGTACAGTCCCAAGTGGGTTGTAATGGAACTCTTGAGGAACAATATAAAATGAAACTTGTCCTTTATCGTCTACAGATATATTTGAAAAATCCATAAGAGAACCAATTGGTACATTGATGATTGGAAGATTTGAAAAGAATTCTCTCCGATCTTTTTTGTCTAAACTAACTAGTTTTTGAACTGCATCATCTGGAAGATGCCATGAAAAGGTTCTCTCATTCATCGTCAGAATTTGAAGCTCTTGTTTGAAGCTCTGAAACAATATCAGCATTTGCTAAAGTTGTCACATCGCCTAATTTTCTTTCTTCTGAAATGTCTTTAAGTAATCTTCTCATAATTTTTCCACTTCTCGTTTTTGGGAGATCAGCAGTGATAACTATGCTTTTAGGTTTTGCAATCGGACCAATTTTGTCACTTACATGCTGTCTAAGTTCTGCAATCAAATCTTCATTGCCTTCCTCAGTGCCAATTAAAGAAACAAATGCGGCAATTGCTTCACCGGTTATTTCATCACTTCGACCAATTACTGCTGCCTCTGCAACAGCATTATGTGAAACTAACGCACTTTCAACTTCCGCAGTAGATATTCTATGTCCAGATATATTCATTACGTCATCAACACGACCTAAAAGCCAAATGTAACCCTCTTCATCATATTTTGCACCATCACCGGCAAAATATAAACTTTTATGTTGAGACCAATATGTATCAATATACCTTTCATCATCTCCATATACTGTCCGAAGCATTGATGGCCACGGAGATTTGATTGCTAAAAATCCACCTTCTCCTTTGCCCACTTCGTTTCCATCATTGTCAATAATTACAGATTCGATACCAGGTAAAGGACCACAGGCAGATCCTGGTTTAGTGCTTGTTACACCTGGCAAAGGTGAAATCATAATTGAACCTGTTTCTGTCTGCCACCAAGTATCAACAATTGCACAATTTTCTCCACCAATATTTTCGTGGTACCACATCCAGGCTTCTGGATTAATTGGCTCCCCAACAGTGCCAAGTATTCTCAATGAACTTAAATCGTGGGCTTGCGGATGCTCAACTCCCCATTTCATAAATGCTCTAATTGCCGTTGGTGCAGTATAAAAAATATTAACTTTATATTTTTCAATTATGCTCCATAATCTTTTTTCATTGGGGGCATTTGGTGCACCTTCGTACATTACGCTTGTTGCTTTATTTGCTAAAGGTCCATAAACAATATAACTATGGCCTGTTACCCAACCACAATCTGCAGCACACCAATAAATATCATCCTCTTTAACATCAAATACCTCATGATGAGTAGTTGTAACTCCAGTGAGGTAACCAGCCTGTGTATGGACGATACCTTTAGGTTTAGCTGTTGTTCCTGATGTATATAAAATGTATAACAAATCTTCAGCATTCATGACTTCAGGCTCACATTCAGTAGATTGTTTTTCTGTTATTTCGTGATACCAGTGATCCCTACCATCAGCCATATTTATTTCTTGTTCTGTTCGTTTTACAACTATTACATTTTCAACATAGTCTGTTAAATCAAGTGAGCCATCAACATTGTTTTTAAGTGGAACTATATCCCCTCTTCTCCATGCTCCATCAGCTGTAATAACAGTCTTTGCCTTTGCGTCATTAATTCTGTCAGCAAGTGCCTCCGAAGAAAAACCACCAAACACAACTGAATGAACTGCACCAATTCTTGCACATGCCAACATTGAAACAACAATCTCTGGAGTCATGCCTAAATAAATTGCTACCCTATCACCTTTTTGAACTCCAAGTTGTTTTAATGCATTAGATAACTTACAGACTCTTTCATAAAGATCTTGATAAGTTATTTTTTGGGTATCTCCAGGTTCACCTTCCCAATAAAAAGCTACTCTGTCTGAATCAGTTTCTAGATGGCGGTCTAAACAGTTGTAAGATAAATTAAGCTCTCCATCTTTAAACCATTTAAAAAAAGGAGGGTTTGAATCATCTAAAACTTCTTTTGGTTCTTTATACCAAGAGATTCTTGTTAAAGCTTGCTTCTGCCAAAATTCTAAGCGATTTTTATCCGCATCTTCGTACCATGAAGATGAAGCGTTTGCGTTTTCTGTGAGTTCTTTCGAAGGAGGGAATTTTCGTTCTTCTTTGAGTAAATTTTCGATTTTTTCATTCATATTTATATCCCCTCAAAATAGTATATATATTAAAGAAGTCAAAAATCTACTTAAGAAGTCATAAAATAATAATTAAAACCATCACACAAAGCATTCCATGAAGCATTGATTATGTTTTCATGAACTCCGATAGTACTCCATTTCTTGTTGGAATCTGTAAATTCAATCAAGACCCTTGTTTTAGCTTCAGTTCCATCTGAAGAATCTATAATTCTAACCTTGTAATCAATAAGCTTGATTTCATTTACTTTTGAATAATCATTTTCTAAAGCAGATTTCAAAGCTTTGCTTAAAGCATCAACTGGGCCGACTCCTTCTCCAGTTTTTACGTATCTATTTTCATCTACAATAATTTTACAAACTGCTTCTGAAACAACATTTTCAGAATTTCGTCTTTCAGAAAATACCCTAAAGCTTTCAAATTTGAAAAAGTTGGGTTCAATATTCTTGAGTTTGTTCATCAATATAAATAGCGATCCATCAGCTGCTTCAAATTGATATCCCATATGTTCAAGATTTTGCACTTCTTCAATTAATTTTTTGGCATCATCATTGTTAAATTCCAAACCAAATTCTTCTGCTTTTGTTAGAACACTAGCTCTACCAGCTAATTCAGATACTGTTGTCCTTGTAAAATTCCCTACCGCGGCTGAATCAATGTGTTCATAAAGTGAGCTATCCTTTGCCATTCCAGATGCATGTAATCCAGCTTTATGTGTAAAAGCTGAGGAACCTACATAAGGATGACGTGAATCAATCGCTACATTTACTAACTCAGCAATATGATTTGCTGTTTGAGTTAATTGGCCTAGTGAGTGTTCAGGAATTGTTTTATAGCCTTTTTTTAATGTTAAATTGGGTATTAAAGTACATAAATCAGCATTTCCTGTTCTTTCACCATATCCATTAATGGTTCCTTGAACATGATTTACACCTAAATCAACTGCAACCATTGAATTAGCTACTGCACAACCATTGTCGTTTTGGAAGTGTACGCCAAAGTTTGCTTTTGGATATTTTGAAATTACTTCTGAAATTATCTCATGGACTTCACTTGGAAGAGTTCCACCGTTTGTGTCACAAAATACAAAACATTCTACTTTTGTTGAAATTACAGCATCTAATATTTTTAAACTTGTTTCTGGATCTTCTTTGTAACCGTCAAAAAAATGTTCTGCATCAAAAAATACTTTCTTTTTATTTTGTACTAAATAATTAATAGTATCAACTGCCATCTCTATTGCTTCATCGACAGTGGCTTGTATAGCTTTTGTAATATGTAGTTTTGAAGTCTTTCCCACTATACATACATATTCTGTATCTGCATCAAGCAATGCTTTTACTTGAGGGTCTTTGTTAGCGCTCAAACTAAGTTTTCTTGTTGATCCAAAGCTAACAAGTTTTGCATTAGCAAGATTAAGTTCTGATTTTGCTTTTTTGAAAAACTCCTCTTCTTTAGGAGAAGCACCAGGCCAACCACCTTCAATAAAAGATACTCCAAGATTATCTAATAATTTTGCAATTTCGAGTTTATCTTTTACAGAAGGTGAAATTCCTTCTTGTTGAAAGCCGTCTCTTAAAGTTGTATCAAATATATCAATTTTCATTGTCTAAAAAAAAACCCTTGCCATGCAAGGGTAACAACGTTGCAAACGCTGCTCCTAAATAATAATTATAATTTTTTTCATTGAGACAATATTACTTCTTTTTGACAGATTGTCTAACAAAATAAATTATTAGACCAAAAATTGCTAATAGTGCAGCAATTTGCTCTGTCGTAAAAATTGGTTTAGTTCTTGTGACCAACTTAAAAGTTTTTACTGAAAGACCATCATTTTCAAAAATAATTGTATTATCTACTATTTCGCTAATTTGAGGATCTGTAATCTTACCCGGAACAATAATTGATAGTTGGCCATCGAATATTCTTTTAAAACCCTCTAAGTTTTCTTCATCAGTTACAAAAATTTCTGCAAACTTGCCTGTAATTCCAAAATCACGTTCACTTTTATCAAATCGAATTTCCTGAATTGGTAACAACAGTAAAGCAGTATTTTCCTCAGACTTTAATTGATCAAACTGTAATAACAACTCATCTGTATCTTCAAAATCGTTTCTAATAAGAATTCCCAAATAGTTTCCTTCTTGATAAACACTTGAACCGAAACCATCTGGAAGATTTGACAGTATTGCATCTAAGCCTCCAATTGAGGATTGCCCAGTCTCAACTGCATACATTTGTGCTTCTTGATCTATCAATACTGCTATTGAGTAACTTCCCGATAAGTCTTCTTCGAAAGAAATTTCCATGTCCCACTTAACTTCACATGCAGAAAATATAAGGAAAACAAATAGAAATTTTAATAATATTTTATATTTCATTTAACAACTCAACCATCTTAATTGTCGCATTTTTTCTATGACTAATCTCCGATTTTTCTTCTAATGTCATTTCAGCAAGAGTTCTACCATTTACTTCAAATATAGGATCGTAACCAAAACCATTTTCTCCTCTGGGTGAAGATAAAATTTCACCATTTAGTTCACCTAAGGTATACATAAATTCTTTACCATCATAAAAACATAAAACTGTTTTGAAAGTTGCTGATCTATTTGAATTATTTTGAAGCAAATCTAATAATTTATCATTATTTTTTTCATCATTTGCATTTTCTCCTGAAAAACGAGCTGAATGAACACCGGGAGCACCATTAAGTGCATCTACAAAAAGACCTGAATCATCTGCAATTACTGGTGAATCATAAAACTCAAAATACTCTAAGGCCTTTTTTTCAGCATTTTCTTTTATAGTTTCTTTATCCTCAATTACATTCAAAACTCTACTGGGAGACACCAAAGAATGTTTACTTGAATTTATTTGAAATATTGTAGATAATTCCTTTAACTTATTTTTATTCTGACTAGCTAAAATGATTTGCATTCTTATTAATTTTGTATCTTAAATATTTCTTCAACACATTCTTTTGCAATATTAAATAAGCTATCAAGATTATCTTTTGAAAATGGTTTACCTTCAGCTGTGCCTTGAATCTCCAAGATTTCAAATTTTTCATCTAAAACAAGGTTTAGGTCAACCTCAGCATTTGAATCCTTAGCATAATCTAAGTCAGCAACTAGCTCTCCATTTACAATACCAACAGAAATTGCACCAACTTTGCTTGTTAATGGGTTTTGTACTAACTTGTTTTCATTTACCATCTTTGTAAAGGTATCATTTAAAGCTATCCAAGCACCGTTAATTGATGCTGTTCTAGTTCCACCATCTGCTTCTAGAACATCACAATCTACAGTAAAAGAATAACCATTAATTATTCCTAAATTACAAACAGCTCTGAGAGAACGGCCGATTAATCTTGAAATTTCTTTTGACCTTCCACTTTCGAATGATTTTCTAGAAATTCTATTGCCAGATGAACCTGGAAGCATATTGTATTCAGCTGTAACCCAGCCTTTTTCAGCATTTGATAACCAATCAGGAACTCGGTCTGTAACTGAGACGGTAACCAATACTTTCGTGTTTCCAGACTCGTACAACACAGAATTTTCTACTGAATTAATGAAATTTTTGGTAATTTTGATTTCTCTCATTATGGAGACATCCTTTCGATATTCCAACCTTGGGTATTTTGAGTATAACAAAACCTATCATGAGTTCTATTTCTTCTTCCTTGCCAGAACTCCCAATAATTTACTTCAATCTCAATACCTCCCCAAAAATCTGGTCTTGGTACTTCTTGGTTTTCAAATTTTTTGTCTAACTCAGCTATTTTATTTGTTACTTCTTCTCTATTTTGGATAATTGAGCTTTGATCTGAGGCCCATGCACTTAATTGACCTCCCCTAGGTCTAGTTGAAAAATATTCATCAGATATTGTTTTATCAGCTTTTTTTGCAATGCCTTGAAATCTCACTTGTCTGTGAATTTCTGCCCAATAGAATATTCCTGAAATATTTGGATTTGCAAGCATTTCAAGTGCTTTAGGACTCTCGTAATGAGTATGAAAAATTAATTTATCATCAACAATATTTTTAAAGAGTACATAACGAGATCTTGGTTGATCATCAACAGATGTAGCCAAAACCATAGCATTTGGTTCGTAAATTTTTGTTTGAATTGCATCATCTAGCCAGTTTGTAAATTGCTGTACTGGATTTTTGTCTAAATGTTCGATTAAAAAATCTGAATCGCTATATTCGTTTCTTAATTGTTTTATTTTTTCAGATAAGTTATCCATTAATTTTCTTTTATGTGATTTAAAGCTGAACCACTTTCAAACCATTTTATTTGCTCATCCGAAAGAGAATGATTAGCAGTAATGTCAACTGAGGAACCATCTTCTTTTTGGAGAGTTACTGTAACAGTGCTTCCTGGACTTATTTCATCAAGCTTAGTTATTGTAATTTTGTCGTTTTGTTCAATTTTCTCGTAGTCATTTTTGTCAGAGAAAGTTAAAGGCAAGATACCTTGTTTTTTTAAATTTGCTTCATGTATTCTTGCAAAGCTTTTTACTAAAACCACTCTACACCCTCTAAACCTTGGTTCCATTGCAGCGTGTTCTCTGGAAGATCCTTCGCCATAGTTTTCATCCCCAATAGCAATCCAGTTCACTGAGTTCTCATGATAAGCTTTAGCAAGATCTGGAAGTGTCATCACTTCATTGTTTAAAGTATTAATGCCTGTTCCGGACTCTTCGGTAAAAGCGTTATTTACACCAATAAACAAATTTTGTGAAATGTTTTCTAGGTGCCCCCTAAACCTTAACCATTTCCCAGCAGGTGAAATATGATCTGTAGTACATTTGCCAACAGCTTTCATAATTACAGTCATATCTAAATAATTGTTTGGAGCAAATGAATCAAATGGTGTTAAAACCTGGAGTCTTTCAGATTTTGGATCAATTTTCACCTCTACTTCATCTCCGTTTGCAGGCTGAATAAATCCTTCTAATGTATTTGCAAATCCCTCTGAAGGCAACTCTTCTGCAACAGGAGGTGTTAGTTTTACTTCTTCTCCTGAATCATTCATTAAAGAATCATTTAAAAAATCAAAATCTAATGAACCGCCTAGAGCTAATCCAATTACAGACTCTGGTGAGCCAATAAATGAAAGTGTTTCTTTATTTCCATCATTTCTAGCAGGAAAATTTCTGTTATACGAGGAAACAATTGTATTAATTTCACCTTCACCTATATCATCTCTTTTCCACTGACCAATGCAAGGCCCACAAGCATTTGCCAACACCGTAGCTCCAATAGATTCCAAATCTTTAAGGTATCCATCCCTTTCAATAGTTGCTCTTGTAACTTCTGAACCTGGAGTAACCATTAAAGGGACTTTTGACTTTAATCCTTTTTTTGCAGCTTCTCTCGCTATAAATGCTGCACGGCCTATATCTTCATAAGATGAATTAGTACAAGATCCTATTAAAGCATTGGAAATTTCTACAGGATAATTATTTTTTTCAGCATCTTCTTTTAACTCTGTAATCGGGCGAGCTAAATCTGGAGTATGTGGACCTACTATATGTGGAACAAGTGAATCTAAGTTTATCTCAATAACTTGATCAAAATATGATTTTGGATCTTCAATGACGTCCTGGTCAGCTGTTAACAAATGCATATTATTTTTTGCTAGTTTTGCAATATCAGACCTTCCAGTGGCAATTAAATATTCTTCACCTTTGGAGTCAAATGGAAATATTGAACAGGTTGCACCAATTTCAGCACCCATGTTAGTTATCGTAGCTTTTCCAGTTGTAGATATTGATTCGGTACCTTCTCCAAAATATTCGACAATTGCATTTGTACCTCCCTTTACAGTAAGTATCTCAGCGACTTTTAAGATAATGTCTTTTGGAGAAGTCCATCCACTTAAAGTACCCGTCAATTTTATTCCGATTAGTTTTGGTATTTTTGTATTAAAAGGCATACCAGCCATTACATCTACAGCATCTGCGCCACCAACACCAATTGCAATCATGCCCATACCCCCAGCATTTGGAGTATGACTATCTGTTCCGATCATCATTCCGCCTGGAAAAGCATATTGTTCAAGAACTACTTGATGGATAATTCCAGCTCCAGGCCCCCAAAAACCAATATTATATTTTTGAGAAGCAGTTCTTAAAAAATCAAATACTTCCTTATGATTCTTGTTTGCTACTTTTAAGTCGCTATTTGCTCCTTCATAAGCTTGAATTAAGTGATCACAGTGTACTGTTGTGGGAACTGCAGTATTTGGAAGTTCAGCCTGCATAAATTGCAGTAAAGCCATTTGAGCTGTAGCATCTTGCATTGCAACTCTGTCAGGCAAGAAATCACCAAAGTCTTTTCCTCTATTCATAGATACATCATTGACGTTTCTAGCATGACCATAAAGAATTTTCTCTGCCAAAGTCAATGAGTCGGATTTTCTTGATCTTAGTTTTGCTACATTATCTTCAAGTGTTGCATACACTTTTTCTACTAGCTCGATATGTGTTTTTGAAAGATTCATCTTAATAAGTATATATTTGTTTACATCTAAAGATACACTTATCTATTTTCTAAACAGGTATTTTTAAACTCACAAAATTCACACCAGTCTCCTATGTTATAACTAGGACTTAAAGCATCAAAGGGAATCCATGAAGCAGATTTGATTGCTAAAGATTCATATTTTTTCTCAGCCTCTGCTAATTCACTCTCGGAAAATTTTCTCTCTTTTATACTTGAGTCTTCATCCGGCAAATAAATATGCAATATTGTAATTTCTTTAACATTGAGTAGTTTTGACGCACCAAGAGCATAAAGTTGTGCTTCTAGAAAATCTTCTGATAATTCAGGCCTAGTTTTGAGTTCAATGATTATTGGAGTGCCATCAACTCGTCCTACTAAATCTGCACGTCCCATAAACACACTTGCAACTTTTTTATCAACTACTTCTCCATTTTTTAAACCTTTACCGTCAGCAACAATTGTGAACCCTAAATTAAATTCAGACTTTGTAATCGATAAATTGCTATATGGCTTTAACTTTTCAATCAGTTCCTTATATTTTCTAAAAAGTTTTTCACGTGTTATCGACTCCTCACTTTCAGTTATTTCATTAAATCTCTCAATGTCATCGTCGTTTGTAAAGCTGTTATTATTAACAAGCATTTCCTGTGAGTAATTATGAAACTTGGTTCCTGATGATTCAGACTCATATTCAATGTAGTCTTCTCTTGGTATTCCGTACTGAACATTCCAGGCAGCTCTTCTTTCACAGTTTTGTAACTTAATAGTATTTGTCTTTGATATTTTTACCTCTCTTATTCGATTAGTAAGCTTATCTATATTAATTAAAGGAAATTGACCACAACGTGATGCCATGTCACATCCCCTACTGCACAACTCACCTGGATTGCGAGCTTGTCTGTTGTTTAAAAAGTTTTCTAATATGGCAAAATGTTGATCAATAATTTCATCTGGATTATCAACTAATTCAATTTCTTCTAAGTCTTCCCGCTCAATCGAGGCAGTATAAAAATCTTCATTCTCTGCTTTTAATTTTGAAATTATAGCTTTATCAATTAACTCAGGCTCGGGATCAAAAGCAGTTTTTAATTTTATAAATTCAGAAGATCCCTGGTCAATGAACTCATATGTGAAGTATGTTGTTAAAGCATACTCTTCACCATTAATTTCTTTATTTATTTCTTTAATCGGAAAATCATGATTGAACTCAACATCTCTTTTTGGATATATTGTTCTAAATCTTGTAAATAAATCAGATAATATTGCTTTTTGAATTTTGTCGTAAAATTGAAAATTATTTTGCTCAGCTATTTTTATAGAGGTCTCTTCCATAGCATCGTTATTCATCCAATCAATAATTGCATTATTTAAATCTTTCCAACGATCTAATTTAGGCTTAGCTAACTGATTATTTTTTCCAAAAGAACTATGACACTGAGAAATATTATTTAATTTACTGGACGTAAAAGTGTTATCAACATCAGCCATACTAAAATTCTATCAACAAAATGCGCATGTAATGAGCATGCAAAAAGTATTTTTTTAAACATTAAGAATTAAAGCTAAAGTTTGTTGTGTGAAATAATAGATTCGTGTTAAAAAAATCTTTTTTATTATTTTTTATATTCATTTACTGTGGAAACTCAGATAATTTAGAAACAATTTCAAATACACAGATTACTAATGATGTCACAAATAGTGTGTCATCGAATTCTTCAATAGATACAACTACAACAACTCTCTTTAATCAATTTCCTGTTTCATCAATTGTGAAATTATCACCAACTGGTGATAATACAACAACCACTGCT
>QCCZ01000012.1 GCA_003281085.1 OCS155 cluster bacterium AG-349-E07 | reverse complement strand
AATTGTCGGTAAGTTTCATTGTTCTATGTAGAACTTCAATTGAATGGTGTCTATCAGCTTTGTTAAGTTTCCAAAATAGAATTTCTAATTCAGTATCATCTAAAGTATCTGATACTAGAATTTGATTTTCAATTGAAACATCTCTATAAAAAAGGAATCTCACTGCCCTTCTTGCTTTGATTAACATTTCTTTCATGATCTAGGATGACTTTCTATAAACGCTTCTTCTAAAAATGCTTTAGTAACTTTAGTATATATCTGTGTTGTTGAAACAGAACTGTGTCCAAGAAATTCCTGCACTGTTCTTAAGTCACAACCTCCCTCAAGCATATGTGTTGCTGCTGAATGTCTTAATATGTGAGGATAGAGCTCTTTACGAATACCTGCTTTAACTCCTGAAGATTTAATTATTCTAAAAATTGCAGTCCTATCTAAATTTTTATAAGATTTAGAAACAAACAATTTATTATTTTTATTTTTTATATCTTTGTTTCTTAGTGGAAGATAGCTCTCTAAATTAATTAAAACTTTTGACCCTAATGGAACAATTCGTTGTTTTGAACCCTTTCCTTCAAGTCTTACAAAAGCCTCTTCTATATCAATGTCTGATTCTTCAACATTTATAAGTTCAGATACCCTGCATCCTGTTGAGTACATAAAGTCAATAAGTGTCTTATTTCTAGAAGATATGAATACATCATGATTATAAAAATCTATAAGTTGATCAATTTCATCAGGTGATAGTACATTAGGTAACTTTTTTTCAGACATTATGGAAATATTATTAATTTCAATATTGGCAATATAGTTTTCGTCGATTAAATATTTTAAAAATTGATTAATTGATGATTGTATTCTTTTTTTAGTTGAACCTGAGTAATTTTTATTGTAAGCACTCTTTAGATATGTGCTTGGCAAATAATTTTTTACATCAAAATATTCTTCTTGACCAGATACTTTATTTATATCACTTATATAAGCACTGACAGTATTTTCAGACAATCCTTTTTCATAAATTAAAAAGTCTTTATAAGAATCTATTAGTAAATTAATCTCTAACTTTTGCTTCATCATCTATTGTTTTTTGCGGTATCTCTATTTTTTTAGATGCTTCAATAAATGAGTTGAACATAGGTGCTGGCTCCCAGGGTCTTGATTTAAATTCAGGGTGGAATTGTGAAGCAACAAAATAAGGATGATCTTTAATCTCAATCATTTCAACTAAATCTTCATCTGGTGATACTCCACTAAATACCAAACCATTTTTTTCTAATTTATTTCTAAACTTATTATTGACCTCGTATCTATGTCTATGTCTTTCATAAACTATTTCATTGTTATAAATATAAGATGCCAAAGTATCTTCTTTAATTTTGCAAGGATAAGTACCAAGCCTCATTGATGCACCAACATCATCTATTTCTAAATTTTGATTTGGAAGAAGATCAATAACTGGATTTTTTGTTGTTTGTGAAAATTCACTTGAATTTGCATCCGTTATGCCACATACATTGCGTGCAAATTCTATAACAGCACATTGAAGACCCAAGCAAATTCCTAAAAATGGAATTTTATTTTTTCTTAAATACTCAACAGCTGTAATTTTTCCTTCGATTCCTCTGTAACCAAATCCCCCTGGTATTACAACGCCATGAAGTTTTGATAATTCTTCAACTTCAAAATTATCAGCATCTATCCAATGCAAACTCAAGTTAACCTTATTCTGAAGACATGCATGTTTTAACGATTCGACGACGGACATGTAGCTATCAGGTAAACCGAAATATTTTCCTAATATTGCTATTTCTACATTTTTATTTACTCCGTCTCTAAGGGACATCATTGAACGCCAACTGTCAAGATTTGGCTTGCCTGAATTTAATGAAAGTCTTTTGTCAACAGCTGTATCCAGACCTTCTTCTAGCATTTTAATTGGAACATCATATATATCTGGCAAATCAGGAGCATTTATAACATTACTCAAATCAACATCACAAAAAAGTGAGACCTTACTTTTGATCTCATCTGTTAAGTCTCTATCAGATCTCAAAACAATTATATCTGGACTTATGCCATAACCTCTTAACATGGAAACGGAATGCTGAGTGGGTTTCGTTTTTAATTCAGTACTGGGGCCAATAAATGGAACTAATGTTACGTGAACGAACATGACATTTTCTAAACCAAACTCTTTTCTAATTTGTCTTGCAGCTTCTAAAAAAGGTAATATTTCAATATCTCCAACAGTTCCACCAATTTCGGTAATCTGGACATCTACTTCATTTGATACGCCTTTAATTCTTCTTTTTATTTCATCAGTAATATGGGGTATTACTTGAACAGTTGCTCCAAGGTAATCACCTTTTCTTTCACGCTCAATGACTTTTCTATAAATGCTTCCAGTAGTGACATTTGCATCTTTTCTTAAATTGACTCCAGTGAATCTTTCATAATGGCCAAGGTCTAGATCAGTTGTAGCACCATCCTCAGTCACAAATACTTCACCATGTTGAAATGGATTCATGGTATCAGGATCAACATTTATATATGGATCTAATTTTTGATTAACTACTGTTAGGCCTCTTGATTTGAGCAGGTTTCCAAGAGATGCAGAAGTAATCCCTTTACCAAGACCAGAGACTACACCGCCAGTGACAAATATGTATTTGGTCACGTGAAAATAATAACACGTTTATTTTTAAATTAAAGAATTATCTAAGTATTTGATTTAGGAACAAGTCTAATTTTGGAATATCAAGTTCACCTAAAACTTTAAGATTTCGAGACGACAACTTATAATTAAAAGTTTCGTCGGATTTAGTATCACTTAAATATTCTTCAACGCCGTCAAATTGAATTGAATAATGTTGCTTTTTAGGAATATTTATTTTTAGTTCAGAAGTACTGTCAACAATTATAGATCTAGGAAATTTAGTAAATGGAGATATTGGAGTAATAATTATGCTTTCTATACTTGTTTGAACTATAGGCCCACCTGCCGAATAGTTGTAAGCTGTAGAACCAAGAGAAGTTGAAATAATGATCCCATCAGCTCGTAATTTAACGTTTTGATCATATACTTCTAGTTCAATATCCAAAATTCTTGTTGGAGAATTTTTAATGATTACAATTTCATTAAAAGCAGGCAAATTTTCATCTTGATTCTGAATTATTGGAATTCGTTTTTTAATATTTTCATCATTTTTATCTTTTAAAATTTTGTTAAAGTCTATATCGTTTAAAGAGTTTACTAAATACCCAATTCTTCCAGACCCAATATTGAGAACAGCTAGATTTGAAAGCCAAGCAATTTTCATAGCTCTTAACGCTGTTCCATCACCACCAACGCTTATAATAAGATTTGAATTTGTAATCTTTTTATCTAAATTTTCATCAATATTTAAAATTTCATATTCAATATCTTTTAAATTCAATATTTCAATAAGAGAATCGTACTGTTTAGATTTCAAATATTTTTTTGAAGTAATAATAGAAATTTTTTTCATATATTTATCTTACACGCTACTTATAATGTTCATAAAATGATTCCAATTTCAGACATCAATCCAGCTAAGAATACTCCCATAGTATCAAGAGCATTTATTATCATTGTTGCACTTGTTTACTTGTTGATTCAGCCTAAAACTAGTAACGAGCTGTTTAATTTTTTTTATGAATTTGCTGCAATACCCTGTGAATTATTTCTTAATACACCTATATCAGGAACTCAATTTTATGGAAACGATTGCAGTTTACTAGGAAGTGATTTGGTATTTCCTAATAAAAATTTATACATAAGTATTTTATTTTCTAATTTTTTTCATGCTAATTTTGTTCACATTCTTGGTAACTTATGGAGTTTTTGGATATTCGGAAATAATGTTGAAGATAAATTAGGTAAAACAAAATTTTCTATATTCTTACTTCTCATTGCCTTTTTAAGCATAGGCGTACACACAATTATAAATTTTGATAGTCTTATTCCTGTAGTTGGAGCATCAGGAATTGTATCTGGAATTATGGGAGCATACGTTTACTTATTTCCAAATGCAAAATTGTTAGTACTTGTCCCATTTGGAATTTTGTTTCCTACAACAATAAAAGCAAGAACATTCATGTACTTTTGGTTTATTTCACAAATATTCATTGCTATTGGCTCTAGTAATATTTCTTGGGAAGCACATATTGGTGGTTTTATCTTAGGATATTTGATAATTAAGCTATCAAGATATAAGAGAAACAACTTCTGAAAAAGATTTTAATTTAATATCTGCAGAATCAGTAGATTCAAAATTTTTTACTCCAGTTTCTACAAGTATTGAAATAGCATTGATTTGTTTACCAAAAAATATATCTGTATCAACCCTGTCACCAATTACATAATCAAAATTGTAATTGAGATCATTACAGTAATTTATAAAATGAATGTCTGGTTTTCCTAATGAAGGTATAGTTATTTTCAAATCATCTTCAATCATTTTGACAACAGCACCATTTCCAGGTAATTCTTCATTCTCAGAAGGAAAAGATAAATCCTTATTTAAACATAAAACTTGTTTTCCATTCTTAATTGAACTTATGATTAATTCAATTTCTGTTAAATCTAATTCAGATTTTCTTCCAATCAAAATTAATTCTGCTTTATCTATATTTGTAAGACAAAGATTTATACTTTCTACAAATTGTTTTAAATTAGATGAACCATATACATATATATTTTTCGTTTGATTTAAAAACATTTTTTTAAGCACATTTAATGGAGTTATAATTTTGTTTATATCAATTTCAGTTTGTAGTAATCTTTCTAATTTTTCCTTTATTTCATATGGGGTCTGTGAGCTATTGTTTGTTATAAAATAAATTTCAACATTATTATCTATTAAATTTTCATAACTATCTTTTACGCCTTCTATTAATTTTGTACCTTTATAGATAGTTCCATCAAGATCTGTAGCGAGTTTTATCACGCTTTTCCTCCATAAGCAAAATACGTGCCGTTATTCCATTTGCTTCGTAAAAGTTTTTTGCAGTTCTATCACTTGGGAGTGTTATTGTTCTCAATTTAATATTTAATTCATCTAAATACGACCTAATTGAATTTAGCATAAAAGTACCAAGTCCTAATTCTCTGTAATCATTCAAAACATAAATTTCTGATAGCACTGCATATTCAAGTTGAAAAATTAATCTTGAATATCCTATAAGGTTATTCTCTGAATATAAATTGAAATATTTTTCATTAGGAGAATTTATTGACTTGTAATACTCAATTAATTCTTTATCTATTGATGACAAATCATTAAAAAATTTATCTTTAATTTCTTTGTCTGGTTCTTCAGTTATAACAATTTTAAATGATTTTCCAAAATCAGTATGGTTATACACAATCTACACAAACTTTAGCTCTTGGTTTGGCTAACGCAGTATTTCTTAAAACCAAAAAGCAAACAGTACATGTGAATTCATCTGCTTGTATATCTTGAACTACTTCATCTAATTTCAAATCAGACTTTTTAACATTTCTTTTTTCAGCAGCATCTACTGACATAAAAGAGCCTTCAGCTTCATCAGCATCATCAACTGATTTTTTTTCAGTTTCTACTCTTGCTTCTAAAGATTCAGTTTCAACTTCCTCTTTTTCTTCCTCTTCAGCAGGAGGTTCAATATCATCAGAATCTTCTTCTTCTTCTAAGTCCTCTAACGTAGGCTCATCAAGTTCTTCTTGATCTTTTTTAGCCACAAGTATCTCCTTTTTGCTGATTAAATATTACTAAATTTTAAATCGTATAGCACGTTTTTTGATAAATATCTCTGCAGGTCCATATCCAAAAAAATCACCATCGATTTCGATTGGATCTTTTGAATTTACAGTTAATTGGCTCAATCTTTTTAATTTGACTGATGATTCCTTTAAATGAAGGCCTTTTTTAGCAAGAAAAAATATATGCATTGCTTTAAGTTTGGTGACTGCAAATACCTGTATATTAAACAAACCATCTTGCAAACTAGATTTTGGAGATATGTTCCAACCACCTCCAAAATATTGTGCATTGCAAACACAAATATTAAATGCCATTCCTTTAAATTGATATTTATCATTTGAAATAGTCATCTCTTTTGCCCTAGCAGTAATAATTTTTATCCAAAAACTCAAAGGATATCTGAATGCCCTAAATAAATTTGGAAACTTTTCACTTACTTCAACAGTGCTAGCTAAGAATCCTATATTCAAAACATTAATGAAGTATTTAGCATCTGTCTTATTCTTAATAAGACCAACATCGACTTCGTAAAAATTATCATGAATTAAATGTTCTACTGCCTCTTCAATATTTTGAGGCAATGCGAAGGTTCTAATAAAATCAGAACCGCTTCCACCTGGTAAACAAGAAACTTCAGGCATAATTATATTGTTTTTCATTAGTGAGTTAACTAAGGCATTTAATGAACCATCACCGCCAATAGAACAGTATTGAAATTCTGATGGATTATTGTATTTATTTATTATCTCATCTACATCTGAGATTTGTTTTGTTTGAAAATAATGAAACTTTATTCCTTTTTTATTTAATAATTCTCTGACGAATTCTTCATTGATATTTTTACCTCTCGAATTTAAATTATGAATTATGACTATAGTTTTCATGACATAGATTTTTGAATTAGTTTATTGTCAAACATATTATATATTGCATCAAACTCTTGGTCTTGATAGATATTAAAAAGTTTCTTAGATAATTCAGAACCTTCTTTTGCAGCTTTTATAAAATCTCCAATATTGATATTGAATTTAGTAACCACATATTCAATATTGTTTGTTTTATAAAATTCATAAAATATACTGAACCAAGATAAATTTATATTTGTATATTTTTTGACATTATTTTTATTTTCTAATTTGTTTAAAATTTCTAGACTTGATTCAAAATAACTCAAAAGTTCATCGAACTTATCATTCAAAGGGACATCATATATATTTGATGATATTCCCGATGAAACAAACATAAGATAAAATTCAAATGTTTTTACCGTCTTTATTTTTTCATACAAATATATAGATGGAATTAATTGATCTCTGTGAGTTTCAATAAGAGTTTCGCCCATATGTGAATTTATAAAATTTAGATCTGTAAGCACTTGTAATTTCGAATTAAATGCATTTTTAAGACTTCTAATTTTGAATGAATTCTGAAATGCGAAAAAACTTTTATTTAAAAGTTCTATAGATTCCTCTTTAGAGTAAATATTTAGCAAATTGAGTATCGAAGAATAATTTATAGAAAAAGCAGAATTCAAGCTACTTGATTCCAAAGAAAACAAATTAGAGTACCATTCTGGATTAATATTTTTATCAAACGATAAAAAAGCATACCCCTTATCGTCAATTCCTCTTCTGCCCGCTCTTCCGGTTAACTGTAGAAACTCTGATTGAGAAATTAATCTTGTTTTTATTCCGTCATATTTATTTAATCTATCTAAATAAATTGACTTTGCTGGCATATTTATTCCTAATGCTAATGTCTCAGTAGCAAATAAAAAATTTATATATTTATTAAGAAATAAAAATTCAATAAATTCTTTTACAATAGGCGCTAACCCAGCATGATGAAATGCGACTCCCCTAGACCACATCCATAAATGTTCATCTAGATTTAATAAACTCTGATCTAATACCTCGAGGTCATCAAATATTTCATGAAATTTATCTCTAATTATTTTATGTTCATCGACAACTTTTCGTTTATTTGCTAATTGTCTAGCTTTGGACTCTACTCTTTCTCTGGAAAAATAAAAAAATATACACGGGATTAAGCTTTTATCTTCAAGATAATTAATCTGTTCATCTAAATTAGGCTTCTTACTATTTTGTGTTAATTTTGATAATTTAGAATTTTTATTATCTTTTTTCTTATTTGTTGATTTTAAAATTTTAATATTATTTGACATCTTATTTGAAGCAATTAAAGAAATTTCTAACGGAACTGGTCTTTGATTGTGTTCAATCAAAGATGTAGGACCTCTTAAAGAAACGATCCATTCTAAAAACTCATTTTTATTTTTAATAGTTGCTGATAAGCATAAAAATTTAATATCTAAATCAGCGTGAATAAGAATCTCTTCCCAAGTTGTGCCTCTTTCAGTATCACCTAGATAATGTACCTCATCTAAGATAATTAACCCTGTATTTTTTAGTTTTTGATCTTTACTGAAAATCATATTCCTCAATATTTCAGTTGTCGCAATAATTAGATCCTTGTTTTTGTCTATAGTTCTATCACCCGTCAAAAGGCCAACATCAACTCCTGCTTTTTTAAAATCATTATATTTTTGGTTGGATAGTGCTTTTATTGGTGTTGTATAAAAAATTTTTTTATTTTTTTTTAAATAATACTCTATAGATTTCTCGGCAATAAGGGTCTTTCCAGAACCAGTAGGTGCTACAACTAGCACATTATTATTACTTTTTATATCAGAGACTGCATCAATTTGAAATTGATCTAAAACTAACATATGATTAATTTCTGCTATTTAAATAAACAACTAATTCAATTAAAAGATACAACGGTATTGTAAATATAAATAGTGTTATTGGGTCGCCTGTTGGTGTTAAAATAGCTGAGAAAATCAACACAAAAATAAATACTTCTTTTCTGTTGTTTGTGAAAAGCGAAAGCTTTATGATGTTTTTTTTAATTAAAAAATAAATTACTAGAGGTGTTTGAAAAGAAATTCCAAAAATTAAGGATATCCTAGAAACTAACTGAAAATAATTTTGAGTTCTTAATATAACTTCTGATTCATTAAATTGTAATAAAAATTTTATACCGATTGGAAAAGTTTGATAAGCAGCAAATAAACCGCTGTAAAAAAGAAATAGAAAAGAAATTAAATAAATTACATAAGTACTAGATTTGAGATCATTTATTGCTGGTTTTACAAAATTTGCAATTATTAAGAAAGTAATAGGAAATGTTCCAATAAACGACACAAGTAGTGTGTTGGAGATTTTGACTTGAAATCCTTCATAAATAGTAAAAGCTACTAAATCCGCCTTTGTGTATCCCGCTTCTACTAACGGATTTGTGAGTAAATTATATATATCTGTGTAGTTAATATAAAAGAGTACAAAAGCAGAAACAAGAACAACTATTGATAAAATAATTCTTTGATTTAGTTCTTTAAAATGATCAAAAAATGGTTTTTGTTCCACTTCACTCCTCTTCTAACCAAACCCATTTTTCTTCAATAGAATCATCACCTATAATTTCTCTATTTGAAGAATTATTATTTGAAAGAAATTTAATTGCTTTTGAAACTTTAGATTTATCAAGTAAACCGAGAGCTAGCAATACAATAATAACTAATTCAATTAAACTCATTCAAAATCTCCAAAAGATTACTTTGCCTTATTTTAATTTCATCAACAAGTTTAAGTGGAGTTATTGCATTAATGTATTGTATGTTTTTTAATGAAAAATCTAATGCATTTTCAAAGGAATAGAATTTCATTTCTAAATTATCATTAATTACTTTAAATGTTGAGTTATCTAAGGTTTTTAAAAAATTAGTATCATGTATTTTATATTTGACCTTTAAGGCCGATCGAGTTGATATTTTAGGTTTAGTATTTTCTTCTTTGTTAATGCCAACTATACGTTCAATAAGAAATGTTTTTATAGAGTTTTCTTCAACGTCTAGTGCTTCTAATATTTTTCCATCTTGATTCAATTTTAAAGCTATGGGTTTTACAAAATATATTTGACTTTCTGTTTTTCCAAGCTTTATATATTCAATTGTTTTTATCTCTTCAAAAGAAAAGCTTTCTGATTTATCATCAGACGCAAATAGACCGTCAATAATAAAATATTTTGAAAGAATATTATAAAATTCCATTATTTCTTTATTTGATTCTTTTAAAGTGAGAAAATTTGCTTCAATAGTTAAAAGGTAATATAAATTAAATAATTCAGAATCATTTATAGATAGAAGTTCATAGACAGAATCATTAAACAAAAAATTAATTTCCTCTGTATCTTTATTTATTTCATAATCAACAAAAACATCATCAAAATCAACATATATTTGAGAAACTATATCAAGAATGTATATTAATTCTTTAAATGATATATCCAAATTATCTAATATTTCAGAAATTTTCCATTTATTTTTAGCTTGTATAAATTGAAGAAAATTATGAAGAAAGTTAAAATCAATTTTTTTAGACATCAATTAAATCCTTTAGTAAATGAGCATTATGAAATTTTATAATTTTATAAGACCCATGACAAAGTAGTAAAAATTTAAATAAACCATATGTGTCATTTGTCTTTATTGATTTCAAATCCTTCTTATCACTTCTTGCAAGTTTATGAGAAAAAATATTTTTATTTACTTGATAGAGATTGTCTGGGATATTAATTTCAATCGATATCAAATCGTCTGAGTCTTCCCATGAGAAACTCATGTTTTTATATTCAGTTGTAAACAAATTTGCTTTGTTACCTAATTTTAAATTTTCTATGTAATCAAGCTTGAATGTTTTAAATTTTTTCGATTCAATAGCACCTAAATACCAAGATCCATTAAAAAATCTCAAACCTTGAGGTTTTACTTTTCTATATTTTGATAAATATTCAAAGCCCAATCTTCTTTTTTCATTAATTGCTTTAGTTATGTTAGAAATGATTTCTGTTTTTTTATCATTGTCTCTTTGAAGAGAAATATTGTTTTTTAATAATAGGTACGTGTTAACAAAACTATTCACATTAATATCTTCATTCTTTTTGATATTGTTAAAAACATACGAACCACCCATTGTGTATCCTGATTCATCATGAGACCATTTATCGTTAGAGTATTCTATTAAATATCCAAAAGATCTTAATAACGACTTATCTCTTTCAAAAGCTCTTCTAAAAGCTTGCTCATTTAAGTCACGGTAATCAGGAATTGAATCTTTTATTTTGTTTGTCGATATTTTTGTATCATCTTTAAATAAATTAATTAATTCAATTAATCTTTTTAATACATTTTTCATAACGTTTTACAACTTAATTAAATTCTGCATAATAAAAATACTCAGAAATAAATTTATATAAGTCATCATTATTGTAATATATACATTATGAAAGTTTGGATAGATCAAGATTTATGCACAGGTGACGGCCTCTGTGAAGAAATAGCTCCTGATGTATTTGTTGGGCTAGATGATGGCCTATTCTACGTTAAAGAAGGCGAGAAAATATTCTCCGAAGAACACGGAAATGTAGGAGGAGCAGAAGGTTTAGCAAATGTACCTAAGGGTCAAGAAGATGCAGTTATAGAATCTGCTGAAGAATGTCCTGGCGAGTGCATTATGATTGAGCCCTAATCAAACTTAATATATCTAGCTGATAACAAAAAACCTGTATGAGATGTCAGTTTATTACTAGGCCTCGCAATTTTTTTATTTAAATACCAATCTCTTAAAATTACCTCTTTAACTTCTATGTCTTCAAATTTATTTAACTCCAAACATTCCTTCATTTTTATAACTTGAGTAATTGATGGTAAATAAGAAACCCAAAAAAGATCGGAGTCAATGATATTTTTATCAAAAAAATCCCAAGGTTCAGGGACATCAGTAATAACAGTATCTATTTCATTGACGTAATCAGAAAAATTAAATTTATTGAGCTCTTGGTTGATAAATTTTAAACTGTAATTTTCATTCATATCTTGTGTTGATAAATATCGTTCTATTGTTTTCTTCGCTCTTCTCTGGTTTGTTTTGCTGATGTCAAGGGTAATTAAAGAACCGGATCCTATTAAAATATTAAGTAAGTATAAAGTTAGAGCCCCTGAACCAGTACCAATTTCCAAAACTTTACTAGAAGAGGATATGTTAGCTTCAATAACGATTTGTGAAATATCTTTTGGATATATAATTTGAGGACCTCTTTTCATAAGTAATATAAATTCTTTAAATGTTGGTCTGTAAATTTTAAATTTTTGATCAGTTGAAGATTTTACAATACTTGGAATGGACTTAATGTCTATGAAATTAAATTTACCTTCATTTGTTATAAATTCTTTTGTAATATCAATAACAGCTAGATATTTATTATTATCAGTTTTAACAATTATTAATTCGTTATCTAGATTCAATTTATATTGCTGATAATAAGGGAAGCAACAAAGTTATAACCATTGCACTGGAGACAACAATAACGATAATTTTTTGTGTTCTTTTACTCATCTTCTTTTTTTAAAAATTCTTTTTTTTGTACGTATAATTTTTTCAAATATTCTTCCAATTACAATACCAAATATTAAATAAGGAATAACTTTAGAATCATTATCAGATATTTGATCTTTTAAATTTTTATAGTTTTCTGAAAATTCACTCATTTTAATATTCTCCATACAATTAATCCGAAAATTAACAATGATAGTAATGCGAATGAAAAATAAATTAATGATTGTATAAAATATTGACCATCAAACATTTGGGATAGAACAATTGATGTGCCTAACAGAATAAATAAAGTAGCTATTGCTAGGTAATTTCCTGCCTTAAAATTTTTACGAGCACCTTTTAATGAATCTTCAATAGGTTCAACTGTTTCTTCTTGTATATGAGCAAGTAAACTATCTAAAGCTTTAATTGCGGAAACAGGGAGGTTAAACACTTTTTAAAATTACTTTCGATTTGAAATAATTGTTCCGAGAACTCCTTGTACAGTAGCAGCTACAGGTAAAGCTAAGATAGCTCCAACTCCACCAAGTGTGTATGCACCGAATAGTGTAGAAAATACTGCTATAGCAGGATGTATCTCCATAGTAGATTTTGTAACTCTAGGACTTATAAAATAATTTTCAATAACTTGATAAATCAATAGAACAAGAATTGTTGAAAAGATAGTTGTTGTACCAAGAGATATAGAAGCTATGAAAGGAACAAGACCACCTAAAAAAGTGCCTACTACTGGAATTAATTGAGATAATATTCCTGCAGAAACACCTAGTGCTATAGGTGAAGGTAGTCCGATTAATAGAAAGGCTATGGACAAAACAATACTTGCCAATACACCTAAAATAAATTTGGCAACTATGAAACCACCAGCTTTGGAAACACCAATTGTCCAAACCTGGTCTATCGAACTTGAAACATTGTTAGGAAGTGACTCTTTCAGTTTTATTCTCCAGCCATCACCTTCGCTAATTAAATAGTATGTAAAGAAGAAAATGACAAATATGTGTCCCAAAGTTCTTAAAAGTCCTTGACCTGCAAAAACCACACCTGATCCGACTGTGCTTCCATAGTCTTTAATTAATGTATTAAATTGTGATTCTAAATCCAGTGATTGGCTTGAAACTGCGAATCCTTCAACATTTAAATAATTTATAAAGTTATCAAAATAAGTTGGTAGTTGTGATGAAAGGAAATAAATTTCTTGAACCATGATTGGTATAATCGAGAAAAAAGTTGCTCCAATGATTATAAGAATTACGCCGACAGTGATCAATGCTGACAATTTTCTACTGAGTTTTTTGGATAATCTATAAACAACAGGTTCGGCAAGTGCAGACAATACAACAGCAACAAAAAGGTCAAAAATTAAAGATTTGACACGTATGAATATAAGAACAGAGATAGAAATAAATAAAATATATAAAAAAGCTCTGTTTAAAAGCTCTTGTCTAGTTTCACCTTTGGGGAGATTCACAATTATTTGACCTTACTTACTAATTTATAGTTACGTTTTGGAAGTAATAAAACAAAGAAAAGCAATAGAAGAAAGAAACTAAAGCCATATTCAAAATAAGTAATATTTTCATCGATTATTATCCTGCTGTACAGTGAAAATATAGTAAACATTACAGAAACAAAAAGTATCCTCTTTTTATACATTAAACCTCTTACAGTAACGTTTAGAAGAAGTATGCCGGTAATGATTCTTCCCATTCCTTCAAAAGTGTTGCTTCTCATAAAATAGAATTCACGTAAGTTGAAAAAGCCATTTTGACCAATACCTCCAAGTGTTAAATGAATAATTCCTAGAAGTACTAATAATGCGGAAACCCAAGCAAGACTAAAGTTTCCAATTGAAAACCTAGCCTTTATAGGAGAAGGCCAGGGTTGCAAAGGATTAACTCTTTTCAAAAGATTTGATGATAATCTAAATACAGATCTTTCATAATTACCAAATATTAATACTGCAACTAATAGATAAAGGATTCCGATATATTTAGGTAATTCAAATAGATATATAGAAAGAACAACAATTAAGTGCCATAAATATAATGTATAAATATTTGAATGCAATATTGAAAATGCTTTCCACAAATAATTATTGTTTAGTATTTTTTCAATAATATTTTTAACACTGAACAATAAGCTTAAAAGACCGATAGTGGCTACAAAATAAACAGTTGTAGGAGGATCTTCGTTATTTATTTCTGAAAGCCTATAGCTTGAAAATGAAAGGAATAATTTATTTACAGAAAGCTGATAATACAAATAACCATAAGAAATTATTGAAACTGCTGGAAAAATATTTTTTCTAATTAGTTGTAACTTTCCATCAGCATAGAAATAACCTATTTGATGTATTGTTAACCAAAAAAATAAATAGTTGAATACTTTTATATAGGCTAAGTTGATTGGAAAGTTTAATGAATCAATGAGGATTATTAAAATTACAAATATTGTCACGCTCAGATATGGATATTTTTTATGAATGTAGATCGTGAATGGTGCAAACATAACCATGACTAAATAAATAGAGACTAGCCATAAAGGCCATAATGAAAATTCGACAGATGAGATTACTCCGTCCTCAAAAGTAGTAAGAAAGTCTGGAATCATATTTAGGTTTAAAAGAATATTTAATGATACTGTTATAGCAATTATCCAAACTAAAACAGGACCAATTAAAGCATTTATTCTATCAACTAAATAATTCCATTGACTGCCATCCCTCCCTACATTTGAGTACCAAGCAATTAAATTATTAAAACCCATAGAGAAAATGAATAATGACATGCCTATTGTGAACCATGATATAGTCATAAATGATTCAGAAGTTGTTGATAAGTTTGAAATTATGTATTCGCCACCAGATTTAGTTACTGTAAGAAAAAGAAATGAATTTATTATTAACAAAAGCAATCCAGAAGTTTTCAAGAAATCAATAAACCTCTCTCTTGAAATAGATGTATTATCAGTTTCGTTTAAAACTGATTTAAATGAATTTATATTTGGAAAAAAAAGTTTAAATAATTCTCTCACATAAATATTTTACATATCTCAAGCAACTTAAATAAGAATATAATTAGATAATGGAAATTGTCTTATATCAGCCTGAAATAGCAGGAAATGTAGGTGCAATTATACGATTATCAGCTAATTCAGGCATTCCTGTTAATTTTATAAAACCTTTTGGCTTTAATATGCAAGAGAACAAAATACGTAGAGCAGGTTTAGATTATCAAGATTTAGCTTTTGTAAAAAATTATGAAAGTTGGATTGATTTTATTGATAGTAATAAAAATAAATCTATTGCATGTCTCAGCTCTAAAGGAGACAAAGAATACTGGAACGAAGAATTAAATAATTTTGATTTTTTACTTTTTGGACCTGAGTCAGTTGGTCTACCAGATGAAATTAGAGAAAAATATTTAAATTTAACTATACCTATGAAAGAAAGATCAAGAAGTATAAACCTAGCAAATTCTGTAAGCATAGTAATGTTTGAAGCAATTCGACAAGCTAATGTTAAATAAATTATTTTTTGTATTTATTGGAGGCGGTATAGGGTCTGGTCTTAGATATATAATTAATGTTTACGCTCTACAAACAAATTATCCTCAATCAGGTACTTTATTTGTAAATATCTTTGGATCTTTTTTGTTTGGTATATTTTTTGTTTTTTTTCAAAATAAGACACCAATTATTAATGTATTTTTACTCACTGGTGTTCTTGGAGGTTTTACAACATTTTCTCAGTTTTCATTTGATGTTTTCCAATTACAGAGCGCAAGTAATTTAAACTCTATTGTCTATATTGTTTTTTCTTTATTTCTTTCAATCTTCGCATTGTTTATTGGGATATACTTAGGTAATAAAATTATAAATTAAAATGCCTACATTTGACATAACATCAGAATTTAACACTCAAGAAATTACAAATGCAGTAGATCAAGCATATAGAGAGATTGTTAATAGGTATGATTTTCGAGATACTGGTACAAATATTGAATTTAATGAACAAACAATAACATTAAAAAGTTCTACTGAGGAAAGACTCAAAGCAGCAGAGCAAGTGTTAAAAGAGAAATTTGTAAAAAGAAATGTATCTATTAAATTTTTATCAGATATCAAAATTGAAAAAACACCATCTGAGGTTAAACATTTTTATAACTTGAAATCTGGAATAACACAAGAAGAGTCGAAAGAGATTATTAGTTTAATAAAAAAAGATTTCAAAAAAGCTCAATGTGCATATCAAAATCAGTCGATTAGAGTTTCTGCCAAAAAAAGAGATGAATTACAAAAAATCATTCAATTTGTTAAAAACTCAGGTATTGATACACCAATAAATTTTGGAAATTTTAGAGATTAAATCTAGGTTTTAATTTATTAAACATATACCTAGAAAATATAAAACTAATAACTAAAAAAAATATTGTAAATAATATCCCATCATCATAAGTAGTACTTAAAAAATAGGATATAAATAATACTAGTGCTCCATATATAGCTCTAAAAACAGAGAATAGTACAAAGGTTTTAAAAAGTTTATTTTCAAGAATATTTCTTAATTTAAACATTAAAACTTATTACGATATTTTGAAATAATTTTATAAATATTGTCCCTGATAAAGCGTGGAAAAATTTTGATAATTTTAACAAAATTATAGACTCCTCCAATATCGCTAATGGATTGAATTACAGCATCAGAAAAGTAGTATTTACTTCCATCCTTTTCATACACTAAAGTGTCTAATTCAATCTCTTCAGGTGTAAGGTTAATTTGAGCATTTAGGTCAATATTTAAATTCTTTGAAGATATCCATTTTCCATAAGAAGTGCACATTTTGCATTCTTCATCAATATAAACTCTACTCATTACTTTGAAAATCCATACTCAATGAATTTACACAGTACCGTTCACCAGTTGGTTCAGGGCCATCTGGAAATACATGACCTAAATGTGCGTCACAAGCTTTACATGTAATCTCTACTCTTTTCATACCATGAGAAAGATCTTCCTTACGATTAATTTTATTCTCTATAGAATTAAAAAAACTAGGCCATCCAGATCCAGATTCATATTTGGTATCAGAATTAAATAAAGATTCATTACAAACTACACAAAGATATGTGCCAGATCTTTTTTCGTTTAGAAGTTCACCAGAAAAGGGAGGTTCAGTACCACAAAATTGCGTTACTTGAATTTGCTCGTCAGTCAAATGATCTTTATTTGTAGCCATAAGTTTATTTAAGCAGGGATGATGTATAAGTGTGAAAATCTAGAGTCGACATTTTTAATTTTCGCTTCAATACTTTGGTTCAAATCTATAATTTCGGGATCAGTTAAAGTATCCTCATAATTGACTTTTATTAATGCAAGATATTTATTTGAACCTATTGAAATAATTTTTGTATCAATAATTTCAAGGATATCGTCAAAAGAGTCTATTTCAGAATTAATATTTTTATAAATATTTGGATCAACTGTTTCACCTGTGATTAAATGTTTCATTTCATACCCTAGAAATAAACCAGAAACCATTAATAACAATCCAATCATAATTGAACTCGCTGCATCGTAAATAGAATTAGTAGTTATATAAGTTAATAATGTGCCAATTAAAGCAATAATAAGACCAAGGGTAGCTGCAAAATCTTCAACAACAATTGCTATCAAAGGACCGTCATTTGATTCTTTTAGTAATTTCAGAATTGACTTTTTTTTACTTTTTTCGTCTTTTCTTAATTTCGCAACAGCTTTTACTAAGACATAACTTTCTAAAATAATAGAGATAGACAAAATCGTAATTGATACAAAAAGATTTTCTAATTTTTTTGGATGGTTTAATGCCTCAATTCCGTGTTCTAGTGAAACTAATCCCCCAATTGTAAAAATCAAAACAGCAACTACTAGTGTCCAAAAATATTCTTCTCTACCTCTTCCTAGTGGATATATAAGTGGCTTATCTTTTTTTGCTTGTTTGATACCAAACCAAAGCAAAAATTGATTAAACGAATCTACAAATGAGTGAACAGCTTCAGAAAACATAGCGCTTGAACTTGTAAATATTGCAACAAAAGACTTAATTAGGCCTATAAAAAAATTAACTGACAATGCTAAAAATACTGTTTTTGCTGAATCTTGTTTATTCATCTAAAAAAACCTTTAGGTCTTGGAATCCACCTATTCTTTTATCATCTATGAAAACTTGAGGTACTGTTTTTACATTATCTCCGATTTTTTCATAAAATTTTAATCTCTCGCTATCGTCAGAAAGATCTATTTCATTATAAGAAATTTTTTTTGAATCTAAAAGAATTTTGGCTCTGTCACACCATATACAATTATCTTTTGTGTATATTAAAACTTTCAACTTTTTTCAAAATTTGTAAAAATTTCATTAGTAGTTTGAGTAACCCTTATAAAGGTTGTACATTTTGGTAAATCTTTAAGAGTTTTTGCACCAACATAAGAACAGGCTGAACGTACTCCACCTAAAATTGCCTGAACAGTTGTGTCTAAGGGTCCTTTATATTTTAACCTTACTTTTTTTCCTTCTGGGGCTCTATGTTCGGCTAGGTCACCATAGTAAGTTTGTTGAGCTTTTGTAGATGACATACCATAAAAGTCCTTGTACTTTAAGCCGTTTTCATCTTCAACTAACTCTCCCCCAGACTCTTCATGACCTGCAAACATACCTCCAAGCATCACAAAATCAGCACCCGCACCAAAAGCTTTTGAAACATCACCGGGATATTTACAGCCACCATCTGCCATTACATGTCCACCTAAGCCATGCGCTGCATCAGAACACTCTGAAATTGAAGATAATTGAGGATACCCAACTCCAGCAACACTTCTTGTTGTACAAACAGAACCTGGCCCAATACCAATTTTTACAATATCTGCACCAGCAAGAATAAGTGCTTCTGTCATCTCTCTAGTGGCAACATTTCCAGCAATTATAATCTTATCTTTAAAAGTTTCTCGATACCTCTTTACTGCATTTATAAAATCTTCTCGATATCCGTTCGCTACGTCAATACACAAAAACTTTATCTCATTATTTAAATTAAAAATATTTTTTGCAAGTTCTAAATCTTCATCTGATTGACCAACAGTAACAGCAATATAATCTGCATTTAATTTATCGATGTTATTTTTCCAATCATCAATACTATAAAATTTATGTATAGCTGTAATCATTTTGAACTTTTGCAAAGATATTGCGGTTTCAAATGTACCTGTTGTATCCATATTTGCAGAAACGATTGGTATTCCAGTCCATGTTGATGAGGTATGTTTAAATTTTAGCTTTCTTTCTAACTGGACTTCAGACCTAGATACTAAGGTACTTCTCTTAGGTCTTATTAGTACATCATCAAAAGTTAATTTTATCTCGTCTTCAATTCTCATTATTTACAAAAGTATTTTATGCTATTTAAAAGATAAATGTTAGTTGAATTTCCGATTTTTGGTGCTGGTATTAATTATTTCCCAACGGAAATATCTGCCTTGAGAGTTTTCGAGCCTAGATATTTATTGCTTATTGGTGATTCAATTTTAAATAAACAAAATTTTATAGTTAGTTCTAACCTAGGTGATGAATATCAAATAGGCTCTGAAGTTGAAATTGTTGAACATCAGGACATTTCTAATGCAGAACAACTTGTAATAGTTAAATCAATAAAACTACATAAAATAAATAAAATTGATTTAAGTAGAGAATATCCATTTTGCATGGCAGAAGAATATACAGAAATAGGTCTTCCACCATCTATTGATGAACTCATTGAGCTTGAAAGAAATATAACTAAAGCAATTGCCAAATTAGTAGAGAATGGAATGGATATTAATTTGCCAAACTTTATTTACGACTCTGAAAATAGAATTAATAAATTAAATGAACTTTGTATTGTTATGCCTATGAATATTGATTTAAGAAATGAAATAATCAAAGAAAATGATTTGTACAAAAAATATGAGATTTTAAATAGTTATACAAAAAATATAAATGAAAATTAAGATTCAAGCCATAAACTATAAAAATCTAACATTTTTTCTTTCAAATTATCAGAATGTTTAAACAAATTTGAAGACTCTTTTTCTACGTTAAAGTCCATCAATTCTTTTTTTGAGAGCTCGCTTGAATACCAAGTAGTAAATAGATCTTTGTTAATCTCAGGATGAAATTGTAATCCATAACTATTTTGAATCTTAAATATCTGTGGAAAATTTGTTTCAGCAATTAAAACTGCTTCATCTGGCAAATCAAATGTGTCTCTATGCCAAGTAAATACTTGATCTGATTGAAAAACATCGACAAGATTGTCTTGCTGAATAAAATTTAATTCTTTTAATCCAAATTCAATTTCTTTTGATAGGTACGCTTCACCGCCAGTTGAGTCTGCAATTAATTGAGCCCCTAAACAAATTCCAAGAATTTTCGTATTATTTTCGACAGCGTTTTTTAACCAATACTTTTCTTTTTTTAAATAGTCATACTTTTCGTCTTCATAAGCACCCATATGACCTCCAAGAATTATGTAATTGTCATTAATACTAAATTTTTTCCATTCAGCTTCCCAAGCATTAACTGTTTCGATAGAAGTTGGTAATGTACCTAAAGTTACATCTGGATCGTTTATTATCGCAATTGTTTTACTCATTTTTTTTTAGTTTGTGCGCGGAAGAGGACTCGAACCTCCACGGGTTTTACCCCACAGGATCCTTAATCCTGCGCGTCTACCAGTTCCGCCACCCGCGCAAACTCAATCAAGAAACCAGAATAAAGATAATGTTGTAGCTGCAAACAAGACTGCAACAACAGCAGTTATTCTACTTAGGTTTCTTTCAGCTAATGTCTGACCAATGTTTCCAGAAGATCCAGGGCCTCCTAACATATCGGATAGACCTCCGCCCTTTCCACTGTTTAATAAAACAAGTGCTACTAATGCAATAGAAATAATTATGTGAACAGTTATCAGTATCGCGGTTATTGTATCCATAAATTAAAGATTAGCCTTTCTCATCTTTTACTTTTGACTGAAGTTCAACTTCTTTTTGAAGTTGTTCAATCTTATCTGAATCGCCTAAATATCCTATTTTTACATTTTCATTTTCAGATATTTTATATGCTAGTGGAATTCCTGTAGGTATGTTGACATCTACTATCTCTGTTTTAGATAAGTTGTCTAGCATCTTAACCATAGCTCTAATGCTATTACCATGTGCAACCACTAATACTTGCTTTGTTTTTGCTAAATCTAATAGATTTGTAAAAGTCGAATTTACTCTTTCTACAACTTTTTCTAATGACTCACCTAAAGGTAATTCTTCATTAATATTTTCGTATATTTTATCTGTTTTAGGATCAAACTTAGAACCTTTTTTAGCAAGCGGTGGAAGTACATCATAACTTCTTCTCCATAGTTGCACCTGGTCTTCCCCGTATTGCTTTGCTGTTTCAACTTTATCTAAGCCTTGTAATGCGCCATAATGTCTCTCATTAAGCTGCCAAATTTCTTTGGTTTCAATATTGAGTTCAATTTCTTCTTTCATTTTGTTTAAAATTATTTCTGCTGTTGATTTAGATCTTTGGAGAAATGATGTCGTACATATTTCAGGTGTAAATTTGTATGATAAAAGAGTTCTTCCAGCTTCTTCAGCTTCTTTTACTCCTCTTTCTGATAATTCAACATCAACCCATCCAGTAAATTTATTTTCCAAATTCCAAATGCTTTGACCGTGTCTAACAAAAATTAAATTCATAGTTTTATAGAATTTACAATTTTTACAAATTTATCAGAATCTAATGATGCTCCTCCAACTAAAGCACCATCAACAATATTTAAATTCAATATTTCTTCAGAATTATCTGGTGAAACGCTACCACCATATATAAATCTTGATTTTTCTTGATCATAAAATGATTTGGAAGAAATCAGATTTTTTGTAGAATCTAATACTTCTATTATGTTTTCTATTGTTGCAACTTGACCAGTTCCAATTGCCCAAATAGGTTCGTATGCAAAAATAATTTCATTCATATTATCTTTGCGAATACCCTTTAATCCCTCATTTAATTGTTCCTGAATAAACTCTAGATAAGTATTGTTTTCACGATTTTCAATTGGTTCACCAAAACAAAATATCGGAGTGATTCTTTGTTCTAGAAGTCTTTTTAGTTTTTGATTAATAATTTCATCGTTCTCATTGAGTAAGGTTCTTCTTTCAGAGTGGCCTATTATTGAATAACTTATGTCTAACTTTTCTAATTGCGTAGATGATACTTCTCCCGTATATGCTCCTTCTTTATACATTGAAACATCCTGGGAGGATAATTTTATTTTTAATTTATCAGTAGATATAACAGTTTGTAATGATCTTAAAGATGTATGAGATGGAGCTAAAACTATATCAATATTTTCCTCAACATCTTTGGGTAATGAATAATTAATTTTTTGCAATAGCTGGATACCTTGTAAATGATCAAGATTGAGCTTCCAATTTCCGATAATTATCTTTTTCATAAATTTAGATTATAAGTGGTTCATAAATATTTACACCAGGTAATTTTTTTCCTTCCATTAGCTCCATAGAAGCACCACCGCCTGTTGATATATGATTAAAATTTTGAATTTTAGAATATTTATTTATTGCACTGACTGAATCTCCTCCACCAACTACTGTATAAGCATTTGATTGAGAAACAGATTTAGTAATTTCTCTTGTTCCATATTCAAATGATTTATTTTCAAAAACACCCATTGGTCCATTCCAAAATATTGTATTTGATGAATAAATTATTTCGTTGAACAATGCTACGGATTTTGAACCAATATCAACCCCAATATCAGTACTCTCAATAAGTTCTAATGGTTTATCTACTCTAGAACTTGAAAGTATGTC
>QCCZ01000011.1 GCA_003281085.1 OCS155 cluster bacterium AG-349-E07 | reverse complement strand
GTAACTGTTGCAAACAATGGACAAGGATTCAATGAATATTTTTTAAATGGTGCTCAAGATTCAACTTTAAATGTAACAACGGGTAATAAATACCGTTTTGATCTCAGTGACTTTAGTAATTCTGGACACCCTTTGAGATTTTCAGCAACACAAAATGGAAGTGAATACTCTTCTAATGTTATGACAAGTGGAACTGCAGGAACTATAGGAGCATATATAGAAATTGAAATAACTTCTAATACTCCAACCCAGCTTTATATTTATTGTGAAAACCACTTTGGAATGGGTGGAAATACTGTAATTTTAAATCCTTAAATTTTGTTATGACAAATAGTACGTCAACGAACTACCTGTAGAATATATATATGGATAACAGAATATCAAAGACATTTAGGGTCATTTTTTCAAGTTTGTACCCAGATTTCAACGAAGAAGAAACAAAAAACTCAGAAAAGTATTTTAATTTTATTCTTGAGAATTTTCCTGATAGATCAGAAATTGTACTGCTTAAAGTTGTCTTTTTTATTTTTTCTTTTGAAGCAAGAAAAATTTTTATAAAGGATTCAAGTATTCCAAAATTTGTGAGAAATCTACAAAGCTCCAACTTATCGTTATTGAGAAAACTTGGTTCTGGTATCACTGCATTATTTGGATTAAGTACTGCAAGATCTCTTAATGGAGAGGGATCTGTATATAAACATCTTGATTATCCAATATATAAAAATACAAAAATTGAAAAGAAGAATATATCAATTCCTAAGAGTATTGAAGTAGCAGTAATTGGAAGTGGTTCTGGTGGAGGTATCGCAGCTAGTGTTCTTAATGAAAAATATGAAGTAGGTATTTTTGAAAAAGGAAGTTCCGGAAATGGTATGACCAACAATGAAACATTTGGATATCACAACTTTTACGACACTTATGGAATTCAACAAACGAGAGGGTATAAAGTTTTACTCTTAGCTGGAATGGGAATTGGTGGTGGCACAAGTGTGAACTGGACAACTTCACTCAGGACTCCAGATAAAATTTTGAATGAATGGGATACACTAACCAAACAAGCTAATTATTTCAATTCCAGCGAATTTAAAAACAGTATGGATTATGTATGCAAGGAATTAAATGTTGATATAAAAAATAATCGAATACCGCAAAAAGAAAAAAAATTGGCTGAGGGGTTAGAGCTGAATAATTTAAGTTATAAAATTATTCCAAGGAATACAAGTAACGCAGATTGCACAGAATCAGGTTTCAGTACTTTTGGTCGTTATGACGAAAGCATCAACTCCTCCAACAAAATTTGGTTTTCAGAAGAAAGATTTGAACCTAATAAAGTATTTAGTGATACAAATATCAGAAGTCTCAAAATATCTAATGGAAAAGCTACCCATATTAATGTTGAAAATAATGGTACATTACATGAGATTGCTGTTGACAGAGTAATTCTTGCAGCAGGTTCCTTAAATACTCCTAAAATTTTGCTCGATAGCGGATATAAAAATAAACATCTTGGTCGTAATTTAAAACTTCATCCTGTTTCAGGTGTTGCGGGTAAGTTTTCAGAGGAACAAAAACCATGGGCAGGTACAATGCAGGGAATTTATTCGGATGACAATTTATTTCTAAAAGATAATTACGGTTACCTTTTAGAAGGTCTTCCAATGCATCCAAGCCTTTTCTTCCCGTTTTTTCCAAATAATTTAGATAGTTTTAGCGAATTCGTAAAAAGTTACAATAATTGGTCTGGAAGTATTGTTTTGACATCCGATACAAGTTCTGGTTCCATAATCAATAAATACCCTCAACATTTATGGGATTATAAGTTAAATGACTTTGATCACACTAATTTAATTCATGGAATTGTAAATCTTGTAAAGGCTAATTACTTAGCTGGAGCAGAAGAAATTATGGTTGCAAGTTCACCGACGATGCATTGGAAAAAATCTTCAAATGAAAGTATCGAAGAGTTTATTAACAAAGTTGAATTAATAAAAAATGAACCGTATCGAATGCTTCTCGGGTCAGCACATCAAATGGGTACTGCGAGAATCAATCCTAACCCCGAACATGGTGTGGTTGATTTAGATGGAAAAGTACATGGTTTAGACAATGTCTATATTGTCGATGCTTCTACCTTCCCTCGTTGTTCAGGTGTAAATCCAATGATTAGTATTCAGTCTATGAGTCACTTTTTAATGTCAAAAATTTAAATCATGGGTAATTTTTGTCTGGTGCAAAAAACTCTGCTGCATCTAATCCTAAATCAATAAACATTGCAGAAGACTCTACATGAGTTTGCTCATCTGACTTGATCAACGACTCGGTGTAAATTTTTTTTCCGTCTATATCTTTAACCCATGCAAATATTTCAAATTCTTTTAATACAGGTGTTGGAATTAGGAAATTAACTTCAAGATTTGCAGTAACTGCAAACTTGTTATGAATTATTGTTGAGTAGCCCATCATATCATCTAAAGCAGCTGATAAAATTCCACCATGTACCAATCCAGGGCCACCTTCGAATCTTTTTTCAAATGTATATTTTGCATATACTTTTCTATCTTTTATTAATGGTTTCATCATCATGCTTTCTGGATTATTACCACTAACAAAAGAAGAGTCGGGATAAATTTCTTCTAAAAGCATGCCGTCTTTCCAACCAGATTTTGGATCAATCTCTAAAACTTTTCCAGTTATATATTTATATTTCATCTTTCTTTATATTAGAGATATCATTTCTTAATGACTCATTGACAAATGCATTTGTTATATCGGATCTTGTTCTTTCAATAATACCTCTGGCATTATCAGCATATCTTCTTAATCCCCCAGTTAAAGCATCTGGATAATCAAGCTCGTTTAGAATTCCTAAACCTTCTTCCATAATATTGAGATAAGATTCTGACTTTACAAGTTCTAAGTTTCTTAAATTATCCAAAGCTTTTCTTCTCCACTCTCCAACAGTATCCCCAAGTCCCTGAATATAACTTGATGGATGAACATTAAATTTCTCAAAAGGTTCAATGTATCCCTTTGATTCATATATATAAAATAGAACTGCTTCTACATACTCTCTCTCAGCATCGAGAACATATCCAGCAAAACTAATTTCAGATACATTTTCAGTAAGCTTTTTTAGCTCTGTTATTTTCTTTTTTGCACTATCAATAAATTCTTCAGCACCATTTATATCGTTTCTATGAATAAATCTGATGCTCTTCGAACAATCTCTAACAATGGCTCTAGATATAGTTAGAGAAGTCTCTCGAATTTCATTTAATTTATCAAATATTTCAGAAAGATTATTTAAATTAGACTCTAAATTGGCCAAATTAAACAGCTTGCTTTAAATACTCGTATTCATCAAGCTCATGAATATCTTCATCAACAGAGCTAATATTTTGCATCTGTATCAAGGAAGCTCTTACTTGGAATGATGCATAAGCATAAATACCAAAAACTACATCTAATAAAAGGTGAAGTACAAATATACTTACAGAAAGAGTTTGAATAGAGATAAAAAAAGTAAGAAGCGCTGATAGTCCTAAAATTAAAAAACCTTTACGTTGTTTACTTACCATATATTCAAATTCTGAAGAAAACAAAGAATTTCTAGTTTTAGAATATTTCATTTCTGGAAAAATCACCGCTATTGATAGCGATAATATTAAACATATTAATACTAGTGTTGATCCCATTGCCCTGTCCCAACTGAACGTTTACTTGTTTTAATATTAACGAATTAATTTTTATTTTTCTTTTTTTTCAGAATTTATTTTCTCTACCCTCATTAAGTCTTTTAATGTTTTCAGAATGTTTGAAAACAATTAACCAAAATAACAAAAAGACAATAAATCGATCTTGAAAAACATTAAATGACATAAATAATATTAGGTTGGATATAAATACGGTTAACAAACTTGCAATCGCAGAAATTCTAGAAATTTTAAAAACTACAAAATAAAAAATTGCAAGTACAGGAATATTCAAAAATAAGAAATAAGAATTTTCAAATAAATCATACGAAATAGGGTTAAGTGTAGAAAAAGCAATGTACACACCTATGTATGTTGCAACCCCTTTACCACCTTTAAATTTATAAAATATTGGATATATATGCCCAACAACAGCAGCAAATCCACATAAAAGTAAATTTTCATCAAATAGAAAAATTGGAATAATGCCTTTAAATAGATCTCCAATTAACACAATTGCGGCATACTTTTTCCCAATGGTTCTCATTACATTTGAAGTTCCAGGATTTCCGCTTCCTGAAGAAGATATATCTAATTTTTTATATTTTGCCACTAAATATGCAAAATTTATAGAACCAATTAGGTAACTTAAAGCAACAAATAAATAACTCACAGTTCTAACTTTACTTTAAAAAAAATAAATTAGTTAGAGCACATATATACATTTTTCAAATTTAATGTAATTAATGTGATGAAAAAAGAAAATAGTTGTAAGGATAAACGTAGATACAACGACGAAGTTGATGCAAGAAAGGAAAGACTGTACATAGAAAAGGAATACAATAAGAAATTTCGTATATATAATTGCAGTGATTGTAATGGCTGGCATTTTTCAACAATAAACTGACATGACTGAAATATTTTTAGGAATTGTTCAAGGTATAACAGAGTTTTTACCAATATCTTCTAGTGGTCACTTAGTTATTTTTGATGAATTATTACCTGAAGTTAACTTAAACACAAATGATATAGCATTTCTTCATATAGGAACTTTGTTTTCAATTTTGATTTTTTATAGGACTAGAATTTTAAATATTTTTAATAATTTTGAAGTTTTTAAATATTATCTCAAAATTATTACTGTTGGAATTATTCCAGCTGTTGTAGTTGGATTATTGACACCAATACAAGAAATAATAGATAACAGCTCTCAAATATTGATTTACACAGGAATTGCTTATTTTGTCGTCTCTGCATTGTTAATATTTTCTGAAAAAATTAATACTAAAAATGTTTTTAGTATTAATGAAATAACTATTAGCCATGCATTCATAATTGGATTAGCTCAAGCTTTTGCTCTTTTTCCAGGAGTCTCAAGGTCTGGAATTACTCTCCTAACTGCCATGTACATAGGTGTTAAAAAAGCTGATGCAATATATTATTCTCTATTGCTTGGAATACCGACAATCTTTGGAGCATGGAGCCTAACATTTGTTAATCAATCTTTTGAAATAAATACAAATATTATTATTCCAACATTTGCTGCTATGTTTACTGGAATCTTAGCAATAAACCTTCTTGTAAAATTCACCACAAATTCAAAATTGCAATATTTTGGATTTTACTGTTTGCTTCTTTCAGTTGTAAGTTTCGTTATTAATTAATTTTTAAATCGATAGGTTTTTTCTTCGGTTGAAATTTTAAAATTTCATTAGCTATTGAAAGTATATTTTGAAATTCTGAACTTTCTTTAAATGCAAATAAATTACTACCTTCCGAAGATAAAGTTATATCCTCTAAAAGGGGGATTTCTCCTATAAACGGTACATCTAACTTGTTAGACAATTCTTTTCCCCCATCTTTGCCAAAAGGATATATTTTATTTCCTTCTGCTTCCATGTATGACATGTTTTCAATGACACCAATGATGCTGGCATTTACTTTTTTTGACATAATTCCAGATCTTTCAGCCACTATAGTTGCATTTGTTTGTGGTGTTGTAACAACTATATTTTCAAAATATTTTAAAAATTGAGATAAGGAAATAGAAACATCGCCAGTGCCAGGTGGCATATCTATAAGCAAAATATCAATGTCATGCCACAAAACTTCAAATAAAAATTGTTCTATTGCTTTATGTAACATTGGACCTCTCCAAATTACTGCTTCATCCTGTTTAACAAAATAATCCATTGAGATAACATTAAGATTATTTATACGTGATGGGAATATTCTCTCATTAAATGGTATTGGTGGAAATTTTGCTCCTAATATTTTTGGCACTGAATAACCCCAAATATCTGAATCCATAATTCCAACTTTTTTACCCAACTCATCAAATGCAATACCCAATAGTGAAGTTATAGTAGATTTTCCAACTCCACCTTTTCCAGAAGTAATCCCAATGATTCTTTTATTTTTATGAAAATTATTTTTTAACTCATCCATATCAATATCAGCACCAACAATTTTTGATACAGATTCAATTTCTTTCTCTGTCGGTTTTCTAAATTTAATGTCATAAGAGCCGACTTCCTCTACTCTATGTCGCAAAACATCACGTACCCATTCAATTTCTGTTAAATCAACAATTTCACATGATTTCTTTTTGACTTTCGAAAGGGCTTTTAATTCGGATAATGTTTTATTAAATCCAGGATAAATAATGTTTTCTAATTCCATTATTAGTATTGTATTTGTATTAGGTTATTAAATTAAATTATGTTCAAAAGAAATTTTATTCTCTTACTGCTAACTATGACTGTAATAATTGTCTTAATCAATTCAACAAATAACGATGAATTAGAAATTGTTAGCGTCACAGATATAAATGATGGCATTGTACTAGAAGATTTGAAAGAGATCTCTAACTTAAATTCAAATGAAAAATTCGTCATTTTAAATATTTGGGCAAGTTGGTGTATTCCGTGTCAAAACGAAGTGAGTGAGTTAAAAATATTATCAGAGACTCAAGGATATTCTGTTATCGGAATTTTAGTTGAAGATTCAGAAGAAAATGGCAAAGAGTTTATTAAAGAAAATGATATATCATATCAAAACATATTGGATAATGTCGTCGCAGAGAGTATTCTTATACAATTTATTTGGAGTGGTATTCCTACTACTCTAGTGCTAAATGACAATTTAGAAATTATCTCGACAATCAATGGTGAAATAACGGCAAATGAAATTTTTGAATTAACCAGGTAGTGATTAACTAGAGGCAGTTTATAATTTAACTATGGACGCAATTTTATTTTGGAGAATTTTTTTAGTACTAGGTAGCTTACTTTATCTAGGTGCTTCTGGGCTATTTACTCTTAAATTAATTGCTGCTTCTACTGGAAGAAAAAGAATAATAGACCTATTTATAAGGTAGCTAGTAGCGGGGGTAGGATTTGAACCTACGACCTCTGGGTTATGAGCCCAGCGAGCTACCAGACTGCTCCACCCCGCGCTGAATATTAATAGTAACTTACTTTAAATTAAACTCAAGATAAAAATTTTTGTTATTTGTTTAATAGTTCAATTGCAAGATCAACAAACTGTTGAGCTTGATCAATTAATTCTTGATATTTACCAAGATTACCTTTCTGCAATTCTTCCTGTGCTTGTTCAAAAGCTTTCGTTGCTTTAGCTAATATATCTAACGGGTTTTCACCTTCAGTGTCCTGTACAACATCACTAATCAATTCATCACCAAAAATATTTGCAAGGGCTTCAGAGAGTGTCTCTCTCATTATGATCCTGTCCTGAAAGACAACAACAACAAATTTAAATTCTGGTAAAGGGTTTTGTTCACCTTGAAGGTAAATTGGTTGATAGTAAAGAATCGACTGATTGATCGGAACAACAAACAAATTACCCTTTATAACGCTAGAACCTTGCTGGTCTAATAATGTAAATATTTGTGATATGTCTGGATCTTGATTTATTCTAGTCGCTACCTGACTTGGTCCGTCAACAAATTCTCCCTTTGGTAGCCTAAAGTCTATTAGTTGACCATAGTTTTCCGGGTCAGCATCTGCAACTAAAAATGACTGCATGTTAGGTCTGTTTTCTGGATTAAATGGCTGAAAAATTAAATAACTTAAATCACTTTCACCTGGCAAGCTCATTAAAAGATAGTAGGGCAACATCGGCTTGAAACCTATTTCCGTAAATTCACCTCTCAAAGTACCAACTCTCGGAGTTGTTGATGAATCAGATGGAATAACCCATGGATCCTCGTCGGCATAAAAAACCCTTGGATCAGTCATGTGATAATCCCGATACATATCAGACTGAATTGTGAATAAATCTTCCGGATACCTGATGTGATCTAATAATTCTGGACTCATTTCATTCTTTGATGAAAACAAATTTGGAAAAATGTCATTATATGCAGACATTAAAGGGTCATTTTCATCAACGATATAAAAATTCATTGTGCCGTCATAAGCATTAACAACTGCTTTTACAGAGTTTCTTAGGTAGTTGAAGTTTATTGGCAATCCTGAATTTTCATTTAATCTGCTAGTATCTGCAGGTTGAGCATATGGATATTTGTCACTTACTGTATACATATCAATAATCCAGAATAAATTTCCATCGATTAGGGCTAAATATGGATCGTTGTCTGTATAAAGAAATGGAGCAGCTTTTTTGACTCTGCTTACAATATTTCTTTCCATAATCAATTTGGAATCATCTGATAACTGATTAGAAATTAGAAGATTCAGCTCACCATATCTTAATGCAAAACCAAGTCTCCTAAAGAAAGAGCCAATTCCTACTCCACCATCTCCAGAATAATTTGTGTAGGCAACAGATTGACCTTCAGTTGATAATGGATAATCAACTTCATCTTGAAGCGAATTAACAACAACATACTCTACAGAATCAGCAGATTCACCAAAGTAAATTCTTGGTTGTTCTACCTCTAGCTCAGTAACGGTGGTGGTTGCTGGAACGCCTTTGACATAAAAATCAGGTTGGCCTTGACTTGCAACATTGTTAGCTGGACTAAAAACTACACCAAAACCGTGAGTGTATTGTAGTCTTTCATTAACCCAACCAACAGCTGGTAAATTTGTTTGATCAAGCTCTCTTGCTGCAACCATTACCTGTGTCAACTCTCCGTTGATTTTATATCTATCAACATCGACTTCTTGAAGTGCATAGTATGCCCTAATTTCCTGCAGCTGACTATATGTCTCTGCTAATACCGTTGGGTCCCAAAGTCTGATATTATCTACAGTCTGCTTATTGTTGGAAATATCATTTTGTGATAAATCAGGGGATGCTGCAAACGACTTTTCCTCTATACTATCTAATCCATAAGCAAGCCTTGTATAGTCAATGTGACTATCGACATAGGGCAGCTCTTTATTTAATTCGTCAGGAACTACTCTAAATCTCTGTATTGCTGCAGGGACAAGACCTCCAACAATTATCGATACTGCCAACCATAAGCTAATAGCTGTTGCAGGAAGTAACCATCCCCTTCTTTTTATATTTACTAAAAGCAAAACTGCACCAAAAAGGGAGATTAGGATAAGTAAGTTTAAAGCTGGTAAGTGTGCAACAACATCTGTATAGCTTGCACCAAAAACCTTTCCTCTCGGTGAGTAAAGAAGTTCCATGGAGTCAAGACGATATGCAAAGGCTTTCAAGATTGCTATGAATGCAAGAAGGACAGACAAATGTGCTTTTGCACCACTACTAACTTCAGGTAGTCTTCCTTGTCTGAGTTGTAATGCACCAGTCGCAACAAAAAATAATAAAATTATTAATGACGTAAAAATTACAAGTTGAAAACCCCAAGAGACAAATAGTCTATAAAGAGGTAATCCAAAAACATATCTAGAGACATCTGCCTGAAAGACTGGATCATTGACACCAAAGTTGTGTTGATTCAAAAACAGTAAAACTTGTTCCCATAATTGTGATGCTCCTGCACCCAAAAAAAGTGAAAGACCAATTGATCCCAAAAGTCGGTATCTTGAGAATCTTTCGTTTGTCCAGGCTCTAAATCTTGATAAAGGGTCTTGAGATTCAAAAGATTCAAAAATATCCATTACTGGAGTTGCTCTCACAGCAAATTTTAAATTTGTAAAAATAAACACAAAAGCCAATAACGATGTGGCCCCAACTAGAGCCCCTTTAGTGAGTAAAATTTTTAACCATACAGAATTTAAATTTACAGAATCAAACCATAAATAATTTGTGAAAAATGTAGCTATAGCTCTAGCAACTGAAAAACCAACTATTGCAATAAAAACAACAAAAGATAATCCTCTTCTTTCGTTATTACTTGATCCACCAATGTTTACCATATATATATATATTTTATTTATCTCTTGTCTTTAACGTGAACTATACTCTGAAATTACTTGTAATGCCTCATCAAAAGTATCGATTGCAACAATAACAGTTGATTCAGTTTCCATGGGTTTGGCCTCTTCAAAATTTGCAGTCGGAACTAAGATCAATTCAGCACCAGCTCTTTTTGCAGCAATAATTTTTTGTTTGACTCCCCCAACTGGTCCGACAGACCCATCAATTTCAATTGTTCCTGTCCCAGCAATCACTAAGGAGTTAGTAACGTCTTCAGGTATTAAATTGTTATAAACATTCAGAGCCATCATTAATCCAGCTGATGGTCCGCCAACATTACCTGTTTTGATATCAATCTCGAATGGAAAATCAAATCTTTCATTAACAGTTGTCGCAAGAAATCCAACCATTGGCTCACCTTCGTATTCAACATGTTCTATTAATTTTGTCTCTATTTCTAAATTCTTTAAATCACCATCAACATCTCTTATTAATCCAATTTTTACTGTATCCCCAATATCATAAGTTCGAAGCATTGCAATGAATTCTGAGGCTGATGATATTTCATCATTGTTGATTGAATTTAATAAATCTCCTCTTTTTAGTTTGTCTTTAACTGGTGAATCATCCAAAATTCCAACTACTGAAACACCATCTCCTTTTGATGTAATATCATATCCCAAATATTTTAGCGCTACCGCTATTGCAACATTTTCTGAAGTTTTCATATTTTGGATACTTATCTGGCTCAATTCCTCCGGACTTACACCCTTTGGTAAAATTACTTCTCTAGGATATAAATCAACTGAATTACTGATATATGACCATGCATAAATTAATGCATTTGCTTCATCTCTTCTGACCGTTAATTGATAAAGATTACCCTCGAAATCAAAATTTTCAGCATCACCATATTCTATTTCCCACTGATATGGAGGTCCAGGGGACATGAAATAATAGTCTGTCTTTATTAGTGACAAAGAAGAAAATATTATAAAAAGAAACAGGGAAAAGATTAATAATTTTTTATTTGTTTTAGACAATTTGTACATAAAAAGATTTTAGATTTAAAAAAAAATAAAGAGCCGGTAATTTACCGGCTCTTTATATCAAAATAGTTAAATATTAACTACATGGTCCTGCAGTCCAATCACGAGCTGCAGCGGTTGGCCCTGTGTATGGCCAAGCGAGCGTGTTAATACCACTTAAGTTGTCAGCTGTAGGAACGCCAACATATGTTTCTGTTTGTCCTCCCTCACGACCGAGATTTTTAATTGGCATCATTTGATCAGAACTAACATCAACGTTAGCTGCTGCTCTTCTAATGCCTGCTCTTGTCAAATCTCCACCTTTTATAGCAGCTTTAAGAACATCTCTTAAGTGATACTGTGATGTCCAACCAGCAGTAACAAATAAGTTTCCTGTTGCTTGTCCAACAGCATCAAAAGTAGCTCTCATTGCTGCGTGACCTGGCGTATCAGCTTCATACGGTTGTGTGAATGCTGTTACATACATTGTTCCAGATGTAAATAATGGTGCTAATGCAAATCCTTCTCTAACGAAACTATCGTTAAATGACGGAGCTGCCATCATAGCGAATGGCGTTAAGCCTTGTTGAAAGGCGCCACCAGCGACTTGAGCCATTGCTGTAGGTCCCAAAGCTGGGAAATAAGCATCAACTGGTTGTGTAACCATTAAACCTACTGCTTGTGCAACGTCAAATTCTGTTCCTGGAGGTAAATAACTCCATGCAACTGTTACACCGTTTGCTTCTGCAGCAGCTTGTACACCTTTAGCCCAGTCACCTCCATAGTCACCAGCATTTCCAATTATGCCAATAGTTTTGATATCAACAGGTAAATTTGCTATTGCCCAATCAACCGCATTCATGCCTTGTGCACAGTACGATGATCCGAACTCAACAATTAATCCTTTGTCAACATCTTTGAATCCATAACCTGAATACCAGCTCATAGGTGCTGCGATCATGTCGTCTTTATCCAATTCATCAAGAATAAATAAAGTTTGTGGTGTTCCTAGAGACATAGCTAATGCCGCAACACTATCTCTTTGAGAGTTGTAAACCTCTAGATGTTTTGCAGGATTATATTGTGCGTCTCCGCCTTCAATAATCGTAACGCTGTAGTCTCCGACGCCACCTGATTGATTAGCCCATAGCCAGAATGCTCTTTGTCCAAGCTCGAGTGCTGGACCTAATGCTCCATAAGGACCTGTATAGTCATTTATGAGACCTAGATAAATACAGCCTTTTGATGGGTCTGCACCTGTTGGAAATGATCCAACAGCCTCTGGACATGGGTCTGAAGTTACTCCCACTCCTGTTTTAGCACTTTGAGCAGTTGTTACTGCAGGAGAGTCAAGAGTTTCAACAACTTCAGGTGTTGTTTCCTCTACAACTTCTTCTTCAGCAGCGTCACCACCACATGCTACTAAAACAAGGGCAAGAATAGTAAATAAAATGATTCCTTGCTTGCGCAATGATTTCATTACTCCCCCTTAATTAATTAGTACTAATAATTAAAGAATACTAGATTTTTATCGATCTAGTAGGAAAAAGGCCAAGCTTTAAAATAATTACGTAACCTAAACCAAATGCCCCATAAACCTCTTGGCTCGAATATTAAAAATAAGATAATACAAAGCCCAAAAAGCATAGCTTCTATTTGACCTAAATTAAGCGGAAGCGCTGATTCAGTTAAATGAGTAATTTTTAAAATATATTGAATGAATCCTGGCATCATTACATAGAAAAAAGCTCCAAAAAGTGGACCTAAAACTGTTCCTGCTCCTCCAATCACAATTATTGCAACAGCCAAGATAGAGAATAATAAGTTAAAAAAGCCTGGCTCAATACCGCCTGAGATTGTTGAAGCCAAAGAACCCCCAACTCCAGCATAAAAGCTGGCAAGCGCAAATGCACTTGCTTTATATCTAAATAGATTTACACCTAAAGCTTCAGCAGCAATATCACCATCACGTATTCCCGCATATGCTCGTCCTGCTCTTGAGCGAACTAGGTTTTTAAAACCAAAGCCCATGGTGATACATGAAAACAAACATATGAAATACAGAATTTGATTTTTCTGAAGAAAATAATTACCAACAAGTAAACCTTCCTCAAGGTTTACACCCAATAGTGTAAGCTTTGCTGATTTTCTTCCTATACCAGCTCCACCAGTCACTGATATAAAATTTGAAAATATATGTGAACATATAAATAAAAAAGCGAGAGTGACCAAAGCCAAATTTAATCCTTTAAGTCGAACTGCAATTGGCGACAGAATAAAACTAAAAAGAGCAGCTACAATTCCTGCAACCGGAAGCCAAATCAACATATCAAGCTCAAGCCCCCACACACTGTTTGAAGCGACTCCTCCTAATACAGCTGCAGTGTAAACACCAATACCAATAAACGATCCGTGGGCTAACGTAATCTGGCCTGCTAACCCAGAAACTATATTGATTCCCCATGCGCCTATTGAGAAAGCAAGAGACCTTGATATTAGTAAAATCCAATAGTCAGTTGCTACAAAACAAAGAGATATTGAAAGCAAAAGTAAAACGAAAAACCAAAATTTTTGAGTATTGTTTGAAAATATTGCAGTTTCTTTGGCATAGTTTGTATAAAGATTCGGCCTACTTTTCATACTCTCTCAACTTCCTTAGTGCCGAATAAACCATCAGGTTTAAAGACTAAAATTAAAAACATAATTATATATGGTGCTACTAAAGAGAAGCCATTACCAAGGGTTATTCCTGTTAAAATTTCAAATTCATATTGATAATAAGCTACATAAGCTTGTGTTAACCCAATGATTATTGAACCAACAACTGCCCCAGGAATTGAATCTAACCCACCAATTACTACCGCTGGCAAAGCTCTCAAAGCAACAACAAAACTTGTTTGTGATAAAGTATTGAATCCTCCAGTGATGAAAAATCCCGCAAAAGCTGCAAGAATTCCTGCAATAAACCAAACAAGCCCAAAAATTCTGCCTACGTTAATGCCCTGTGCCAATGCTGCCTCTTGATCAAAAGACGTCGCTCTCATAGCTACACCATATTTTGATACTCTGAAGAAAATATTTAACGAAATGATAATCAAAATAGCAGTGCTTAACCCGGCAATTTCCAAAAACTTTATTGTGACCCCTCCAATTTGTGTTGAACCAAAATTGCCAAATGTTGGAAATGGATCTCCCATATATCTTGGATTTAGGCCTATCCAATTATCTAAAGTAGTTCTCAATAAAATATCGATACCAATTGTCAATATAGCAACAGAAAATACTGGTTCTCCAACCATCGGTCTCAAAAAAGTTCTTTCAACAATAAGCCCTATGACGCCTGTCAATGTAATTCCTATAATTAAAGATATCCAGAAAGGTATACCCCTATCTACAGCTAAAGAACTTATTAGTCCGGCTCCTACCACTGCTAAAGCTGGTTGAGCAAAACTTAATACATCCATTGATTTATAAATTAAAACGAAACCTAAAGCAACTAATGAATATATAGCTGCCAGAGACAATCCCTCAACTGTGGCTTGCAAAAATAATGTCAAGAATACATCTCCTCTATTAAGTCACTGAATTGATCAATCAAGACATTTCTTTTTACTTTTTGCGTAGCTGTAAGTTCCCCCTCTTCGTGATCAAGTTCTTTTGGAATCATTCGGAACTCTCTTACCTCTAATGATGATGTAAGCTCGTTAGCTTTTGAAATTTCTTTCCATACTAAATCTTTTACCTCTTGTTTTTCTGACAAGTCTCTATAAGTAGTATGTGGAATATTTTTTCTTAAAGCCCAATTTGATACAGTATCAAACTCAATACCAATGAGAACTGATAGAAACTTTCGTCTATCACCGATTACAATTGCTTCTTTAATAAATGGCGAAACTTTAATTTTATTTTCTATTTCTGAAGGTGAGACATTTTTTCCACCACTGGTAATAATAATATCCCTTTTTCTATCAATTATTTTCACAAAATCACCTTCATAAATTCCTACATCCCCTGTGTGAAGCCATCCATCTTTGTCAATTGTTTCACTTGTAGCTTGATCATCCTTGAAATAGCCTTTAAACACACCACCACTTCTTATTAATATTTCTCCATCATCAGCTAGCTTTAATTCAACACCGTGGGCTGGAATTCCAACAGTGCCTATTTTTATATTTTCGGGACTGTTGCTAGTTGCATAAGCACAATTTTCAGTCATTCCATAAGCTTCAAAAAGAGGAACGCCAATACTCATAAAAAATTTCAGCACTTCTGGAGCAATTGGGGCTGCACCTGACGCAGCAAATTCTGCTCTTTGCAAACCTAGTTTTTTTCTTAAGGTTCTAAAAGACAAAATATAGCCAATCGATAAAAGTATCTTTGCAAAAAAATCATTAAAGTTTTTATTTAGTTTTCTTTCTACAGCAATATCACCTAAGTACATTGAGAATTTAAACAATATTCTTTTTAAAAACGAAGCATCTTTCATCCTAACAATTGCGCCAGTGTGCATCTTTTCCAATATTCTTGGTACAGCTGGAAAAATTGTTGGTTGTATTTCTGCTAGATCTGCTTGAACTGTATCAATAGATTCGGCAAAATTTATGGTTGCCATTAAATGAATACCGATTAATAAATCAATTAAGCGTCCAAAAACATGACAAAGTGGTAAGTAAGATAAAAATTGTGAGTCACCTTCACTTAAATTATTCGATATTGGGAAATACGGAAGCTGAGTAGCTACCCAACGTAAATTTCCATGTGTTATCATCGAACCTTTTGGAGGACCAGTAGTTCCAGAAGTATAAACCATAATGGCAACATCATCATCGTCAAGTTTTTTAATTTCATTTTCAACAAATTCTGGAAAAGCCTCATATTCACTTTTACCAATATCTAAAAATTCAGCAAAATTCATTAATTTAGGATGGTCGTAACTATACATTCCCTTGTTTTCAAAATAAACTATTTTTTCTAACTGTGGAAGTGAATCAATTACGTCTAATGCTTTATCAACCTGTTCTTGGTCTTCTGCAAATATTATTTTGCTTTCAGAGTGTGAAAGAAGGTACTCTACCTCTGCAGCAGGGTTAGTTGGATACAGGCCAACACTGACAGCTCCAATAGATTGAGCACCAATGTCTGCAAAAAACCACTCTGGTCGATTTTCAGATTGTATTGCTACTGATTCACCACTTTCTACACCAAAAAAACGTAACGCCATTGATACATAATTTGACTTCAACCAAAAATCTTTATAAGTAGTTTCTTGCCAAATCCCGTACTCTTTATATCTCAAAGCTACTTTATCTGGGTGATCTTTAGATACTTCCATAACTTTTTCAGATGGTGTTCTTCCACCTTCATTTTTTAAAATTTCATAAATGTCGTTCATCGTTAGTGCCATAATCACTTACCTCCTAAATATGCCTCAATTACATTTTCATTAGAAACAATTTCTTTTGGTGTTCCCTCAGCCAATTTTTCTCCAAAATTTAAAACCATAACTCTTTGTGCAATATCCATAACCATATTCATATCATGATCTACAAGTATAATTGTCTTGTTTCTTTCTTCATGTAAGTCAATTATGAATCGAGCAATATCTTCGGTTTCTTCACTATTCATACCTGCAGCTGGTTCATCGAGCAGTACTAGATCTGGATTCATTGCTAAAGCCCTTCCTAGCTCAACTCTCTTTTGAACACCATACGGAAGAGATAGGATATAAGAATATCTATATTGTTCGATTTCAAGGAAATCGATTATATCCTCCGCAATTTCTCTAGCTTCTTTTTCATAATTTCTTACTTTTTTTGTATAAAAAAGGCTTGAGATTGCACCGTAATCTAATTGCCTATGAGCACCAAACAAAATGTTATCAATTACGGTCATGTTTTCAAAAAGTTCAATATTTTGAAAAGTTCTTGCTATACCAAGGTTGGCAACTTGATCTGGTCTCAGCTCTTGAATTGAAGTCGAACCATAAGTCACACCGCCTTCTGTCGGTCTATAAATTCCACTAATACAATTAAATATTGAAGTTTTCCCTGCACCATTTGGACCAATGATTGCATAAAGTTCACCAGGATTAACTTCAAAGCTTACTGAGTTAAGAGCTGTTATACCACCAAATTTTAAAGTTACATTTTTAAAGCTTAATGTTTGACTCATGATAGCCACCGTTTTTTTCTCTTATAATGTTTAACTTCTTTAAATGATTTTCTTTTTGTGCCTTCTGCATTCAGACCAAGGTAGAACTCTCTGACATCTTCATCATTGAGAAGTTTTTTGCTATCATTGTCCATCACTATGTTTCCTGTTTCCATAATGTAGCCATGATCTGAAATATTTAATGCCATATTTGCATTTTGCTCAACAAGGAGTACAGTCACACCTTGATTATTTATCTCCTGAATTAACTCTGCAATTTGATCAACCAGTTTAGGAGCTAGCCCCAAACTTGGTTCATCAAGTAGTAAATATTCTGGTTCAGACATCAACGCTCTGCCTATAGCTAACATTTGCTGTTCTCCCCCAGAAAGATATCCTGCTTCACCTTTTTGTCTATCTTTCAAGGCCGGAAACATTTCGAGGACTCTATCAATATTATTTTGAATGTTAGCACTATTAGTATGGCCACCTAAACGGAGATTCTCAGCAACAGACAACTCGGAAAATATTCTTCTACCCTCCATAACTTGGGCAATCCCTTTTTCAACTATTTTTGATGGATTTAAATTGGTTATATCTTCACCGTCAAGGGTGATGCTGCCTTTTGTTATGTCTCCATTTTGGATATCTAATAGTCCAGTTATAGACCTTATAACCGTTGTTTTTCCAGAACCATTACTTCCGAGCAAAGCTACTATTTTGCCTTTTGGTATTTCAAAAGAAATACCCCTGAGAACTAAAATTACATCTTGATATACAACTTCTAAGTTTTTAACAGATAACATTTACCTTTTAACTTTAAGGAAACGAAAAACATTTTTCAACTTATAGATGATTTAAAGCAACAAACATTGAAACCTTTTAAAAAATTTGTTTTGTAATATTGGTTAGAATCTTTCCATATTTAATATGTAAATATGGAAGAAGACAATTATTCTCAACAAGAATTATTTGAACAAAGAAAATATATTTCAGATTTAATTGAAGAAAAAACTGAAAAGAAAAAAAGTTCTTTAAATGTTGTAATTGGCTCAGCTCTGCTTTCAAGTGGTATTGTTATAGGATTTTTATTTTTATTTGGTCTTTTTGAAGAAGAAGAAATCGTGTTACCAGAACCAATAACAATTACTGAGACTATCAAAGAAAAAGAATTAGTAATGCCAAGAGTAGATTCAACTGAGGTTGTTTCAATAGCTGAATTAGCTACAAAGACAATAGTCCAAGTTCAAGTTGGTACTTTGACTGAAGATGGAGAGTTCCTATCAGCCGGTGGAGGTTCAGGAGTTGTAATAACTAATGATGGTCTTATAATGACGAATCACCATGTTATCGATAATTCCACTGAAGTCCGAGTTATTTTCGAAGATGGGCGAATGTACGAAGCAAACATAATTGGTTCTGACAGATTGACTGATATCGGGCTTGTAAAGATTGCAGCTTCAAATTTGATACCTATAGCAATTGGTAATAGCGATAAAATGTTAGTCGGTGATCTAGCAGTTGCCATTGGACATCCTCTTACACTAGGTGCTGCACCTACAGTAACTACTGGGGTTGTTTCTGCGCTTGAAAGAAGATTGGATGTTGGTGGTGATGTTATGGGAACTTCAGTGACTTTGTTTGGACTTATACAAACTGATGCCCCTATAACTAGAGGGTCTAGTGGAGGCGCTCTTATAAACAAAAATGGAGAATTAATTGGTATTACTACTGCAATCGCAACAGCAGATGTTGGTGCTGAAGGGTTGGGCTTTGCTGTACCTGTAAATCTTGCATTAAACATTGCAGAAGGTTTGTTAAAAGATGGAAAAATTCTTCATGCTTTTCTTGGAATTTTAGGAGCTCAGCATTTTGATATTGCAGAAGATGGTGCAAGAGTATTCTCAGGAGTCTTTATACAAGAACTCTATGGTCCTGGAGGCGAAATATTCGCTATAGGAAAAGCTGGAGCACTACCGGGTGATGTTATAAAAAAAATAAATGGTGAAACAGTAAAAACACTCGATGGTCTGATCACAATTTTAAGAACAAAAAGAGCTGGTGAACAAGTGGAGATTGAAATACTGAGAGAATCACAGGCAATTACACTTGTTTTTGAATTGGATTTACGTCCATCTGACGTCTAATGTCTGACGATCTTTTTTCCCAACTATTTAATCTATTCAATAATGATGATGGAGATGTAAATTGGCAATTGGCTGAACAAATTAATAACCATATTAATAAAGATATTCAAGAGGATAGATTGCTCTCTAATTCAGACTTAAATTATCAAGAAATATTCAGAGTAATTGAACTGAGCCAAGAATCTTCTATAAAAAATGAGTTCGCACCATTGGAAATTTCGATTATGGATTCAAAAAAGTATGGAACTTGGTTTCTTAATTCCATTAAGCACTTTGATTTTTCTGAACTTCAAATGTTTGAAGGTTTACCTGCAGGAATCGGAGGTGCTCAATCATCATTAATAGGTATGCAACTAGGTAACATTGCTGGATTTTTAAGTAAGAACACTTGGGGTCTTAGCCATTTTGGTATTATTCTTCCAAGAAATAGTTCTCTTGCAATAAATAAAAATAATTTTGATTTAAGAATAAGTCAATTTTCAATCGATGAAAAGGAAGCAACAATTGCGTTAATGCTTCTAGAATATATAACCCTAACTCTTGGTGAGCACACAGCTCCATTCAATTACTTGCTGAAACAAATGAAAAAAAGTAATGAAAACCTTTTAGCAAACATAAAAGATATTGAACCAAATTTTGACCCAAGTAATTTTTCTAATCCTGAAGACCTCATGAATAACATGCCTGAATTGAATAACTTTGACATTGACTCAATGCTTGATGTTATTTTTGCACCACTCAGTTTTTATAGATCAGTAATCAAGCACTCTGCAAAAAATTTAATTGATTTTATTGACCCAAGTGTAATTGATCTAATTATGGACTTAGGCCTAGTCGCCAACCAAGGACCCGGTAGTGATTTCGAATCAAAAATCTATAAATATGATGAAAAGTCTGATTCCTTTATCACATTCCTAGACGAATCAAAAAATGAATTAGGATTAAATGAAATAATTTCAAACATAGATCTTATTCCTTCAGTTGAGGAATTAGATGATCCAATTTCTTGGGCAGCTAGGACTTCATTGCCACCTATTTAATTCAAACTTAGCTATGATAACTTTAGTAAGAAAGGATTAAAAAATGTCATTAAATATCGGAGATAAAATTCCAGAATTTGAATTATTCAATTATGACAAAACAAAACACAGCGACAAAGATTTCTTGGGTCAAAAAACAATGTTTGTTTTTATGCCATTCCCATATAGTAGTGTTTGTGATAAAGAGATATGCGAATTACGTGATTATCAAGAATCTTTTTTGAAAGACGATACAAATACAATACTTATAACGGTAGGTGCAAGTCCCACTAATGGATCATGGGCCGCACACCATAATATTGAATTCCCAATTTTGTCAGACTTTTGGCCTCATGGTGAAGTTGCCAAGAAATTTGGTTGCTTTCACGAGGGAGCTGGTATTTCTTTGAGGTATACATATATAACAGATGAAGAAAACACTATTACTGAAATAATAAAAAGCGATGAAATTGGCGTTGAAAGAGACTTCAGCGAATATTCTGAAAGTTTTAGTCTCTAACCTACGTCTCTAATATCAAATTCTGCTTCACGCTGCCTTTTAATTCGCCTGCGTTCGCGCTCTGATAGGCCGCCCCAAATTCCGAATTTTTCAGAGTTCTCTACTGCATACTCTAAGCATTGGTCTTGAACGGTGCATGCTCTACAAACTGCTTTAGCTTTTCTAGTAGAAGCTCCTCTTTCTGGAAAAAATAAATCTGCATCTGCCCCTTTACAATTTGCCTCTTCTGTCCACGATGGCATCCCGCCGATTAAGTCTTCTACTATTGATTGCTCCACCCGTACTCCTTAAAGTAAATTACATATGTGTAATTTATTACAGGATCATAAAAATGTCAAGGGGTGAATTGTCTAATTAATTTATAGTTATTTTTCCAATGTAGGATAATTAATTATGGCTTATCAGGAAATCGTTTCTACTGGTTCTGTTTATAAAGGCAGGACTAGCATGTGGTTATATCTTTTTCATCGAATCACTGGTGTTGCGTTATTTGGTTATTTACTTTTACATATTATTTCTACCGCATTAATACTTGCGGGCCCCGAAATATATGAAGGTGCAGAAGCAATATACAAAAACTTTTATTTTAGACTTGGCGAGGTTGGTTTAATGGCTGCAGTATTAGCTCATGCAATAAATGGATTAAGAATCATCACTGTCGATCTTTGGAAAAAAGGATCAGATTATCAAAAATCTCTTAACGCTGTTGCGTTGCTAATTTTTATTGGAATTTTTGTTCCAACGACTTATAGAATGATAACTTCATATTTTGATATTTGTATTGAAAAAAGTTCACCTGGAACAACAGTAGTTGACTGTATGATAAGACCATTGCCAGATTGGAAATCATAATGCAGAATACAACTAGAACTGACTGGGGAAGAAGACAACCGCCTATTGGTGGAAGTAATTTTGAATTATATGCATGGTTTTTCATGAGAGTAAGTGGTTTATTTCTGGTTTTATTAGCTGCTGGACATATGTTTATTATGCATGTATTTAATGATACGCTTAATCTTGATTATGAATTTGTTGCTGCCAGATGGGATACCCCTTATTGGAGAACTTTTGATTGGCTTTTACTCGCTTTAAGTATTCTTCATGGAACAAATGGATTAAGAATAGTTATGCACGACAACATAGCAAACAAACTCCATAGAAGCCTTGCTTTATATAGTTTGTATTTTGTATCAACAGCGTTTTTTATATTAGGTACATATGTTTTAGTAGCATTTGTGAGGCAGGCATGAAAATAATCAAGCATTCTTTTGATGGAGTGATCGTTGGTGCTGGTGGAGCAGGTCTTAGAGCTGCGATTGAAGCAGCACCCCATATGAAGTTAGCTGTGATAACAAAACTATATCCAACAAGATCACACACTGGTGCAGCCCAAGGTGGTATGAGTGCCGCATTAGCAAATGTAGAAGAAGATAATTGGAACTGGCATGCATTTGATACAGTGAAAGGATCAGACTACTTAGCAGATCAACCAGCTGTAGATATTTTGTGTAAAGAAGCGATTGATTCTGTAGTTGAGTTAGAACATTGGGGACTTCCATTTAGTAGATTAGAAAATGGCAAGATTGCTCAAAGAAGGTTTGGAGGACATACCGTTAAAGAAGGTGAGGCACCAGCTTTTAGAGCCTGTTATGCAGCAGACAGAACTGGTCATATGATTCTTCAAACTTTATATCAGAAATGCGTTTCCATGGGAGTAACCTTTTTTGACGAATTTCAAGTTTTAGATATAAAAATTGATGACGGAGTTTGTAAAGGTGTCGTAGCTTATGAAATTGCCACCGGTGATATACACATATTTGAAGCCAGAGCAGTTACATTTGCTACTGGTGGTTTTGGAAAAATATACAAGGTTAGTTCCAATGCCCACTCATTAACAGGTGACGGTCCGGGAATTTTATATCAGAAAGGCATACCGTTAGAAGACATGGAATTCTACCAGTTCCACCCAACAGGAATATATCGACTTGGAATACTATTGTCAGAAGCTGCAAGAGGTGAGGGTGGAATCTTAAGAAATAAAGACGGTGAAAGGTTTATGGAAAGATATGCACCATCAATTAAAGATCTCGCACCAAGAGATATGGTATCAAGAGCTATCGCAACTGAGATAAGTGAAGGTAACGGAGCAGGACCAAACAATGATTTCGTATATTTAGATTTAACACATTTGGGAGCAGAAACAATAAAACAGAAATTGCCTGATATAACAGATTTCGTTAGGACATATGTGAAAATTGAACCAATAGATGAGCCAATTCCAGTTCAACCAACAGCTCATTACGCTATGGGAGGTATTCCTACTGATGTAGATGCGAGAGTTTTAAGCGATGCTCAAGGAACAATCCTTCCAGGTGTATATTCAGCGGGAGAATCTGCCTGTGTAAGCGTTCATGGTGCAAATAGATTAGGCACAAATTCCCTACTAGATATAGTGGTTTTTGGTAAAAGAGCGGGTCAAAGCATGGTTGACTATGTTTCTTCTACAAAACCATTTTCTTTATCTGAAAATGCTAGCGAAGACCTAAAAAACAAGATAACTAACTTTATTGACAAAGAACATGATCCTAATTTTTCAGTAGCAAAAATAAGAGAAGAGCTTCAAGATTCAATGGAAGAAAATGCCAAAATTTTCAGATCTGAAGAAAGTTTAACAAAACAGAATAAAATTTTGTCAGACTTAAGAGATAGATATCAAAATGTTACTATTTCTGACAAAGGAAAAGTTTTTAATACAGAGTTGTTGGAAGCAATTGAGCTTGAGTACTTATTAGATATGTCAGACACAACTGTTGCTAGCGCTTTGGAAAGAAAAGAAAGTCGTGGAGCACATTCAAGAGTAGATCATGTTGAAAGAGACGATTCAAATTGGTTAAAACATTCATTCGCATTTAAGAATGGTGACTCAGTTAAACTTGATTATAAAGATGTTGAGCTTGGTAACTATGAACCAAAAGAAAGAAAATATTAATGGATATAAAACTTAGAATTCTTAGATTCAATCCTGAAACCGACAGAAAAGGTCATTGGGAAGAATACAACATTGAAGCAGATCCTGATGAGAGAATCTTAGATCTTCTTCACAAAGTTAAATGGTTTGATGATGGTAGTCTCGCTTTTAGAAGATCCTGTGCTCATGGAGTATGTGGTTCTGATGCAATGGTTGTTAATGGGGAAAATATGCTTGCTTGCCAAGTCTTGGTTAAGGAAGTTAGCAATCCAATAAAAATTGAGCCAATTAGAGGCCTTCCTGTCATAAAAGATTTAGTTGTTGATATGGAAACATTCTTTGAATCTTACAAAAAAGTTATGCCTTATCTAGTAAATGATGATGAGCCCGGAGAAAGAGAAAGACTACAATCTCCAGAAGATAGAGATAAGTTTGAAGATACAACAAAATGTATTCTCTGTGCAGCCTGTACAACTAGTTGTCCGGTTTTTTGGACTGCGGATACTTATGTTGGTCCAGCAGCAATTGTTAATGCACATAGATTTGTATTTGATTCAAGAGACAATGCCTCAAAACAAAGATTAGAAATACTTAAAGATGTGAATGGCGCTTTCAGATGCAGAACAGCATTTAACTGTACTACAGCATGTCCTAGAGGAATACAAGTTACCAAAGCTATAGAAGACGTTAAAAGAGAAACATTAACAATTAATTGATAGAAGATACGCTAAGAAATTTTAAAGAAAAAATTGCTGACTATG
>QCCZ01000010.1 GCA_003281085.1 OCS155 cluster bacterium AG-349-E07 | reverse complement strand
ACTTGAAACAAATGAAAGTTTAACAATTGATACATCAAGCTATGTGATAATTAATTATTGGGCATCATGGTGCCTTGAATGTATTGAAGAACATCAATACTTAATTGAATTATCAAAGACAAGAGGCTTGACTGATAAAGTTATACTTGTATCTTTCCAAGATTCTATTGAGAACTCAATAAACTTTCTTAATGAATACGGAAGAGGAGATATAATTTACGCAATCGATACTGAAAGCAAGCTAGCTATCTATTCAGGGGTTTTTGGTGTTCCAGAAACGCATATAATTTTAAATAATAAAATAGTAAAAAAATATATTGGTCCTCTTTCTTTAAGTGATTTAGAAGAAATAATAAATTCTTATTCAAATGAATGATATATGCAATTAAAATAAGAAATGTGAGATGGATAATCGCGATTTATCGAGGAAAGTCCGGACTCCGTAGAGCATAGAGCTGGGTAACTCCCAGGCAAGTAATTGACGGAAAGTGCAACAGAAAATATACCGCTTGTTAACGCAAGTAAGGGTGAAAAGGTGGTGTAAGAGACCACCAGTAGTTTAAGTAATTAAACTAGCTTGCAAACCCCTCTAGGAGCAATACTAAGAAGCAATTAATCTGCTCGGTTAATAATTGCGGGTAAGTAGCTAGATATATTTGGTAACAAATATACAAGATGGATGATTATCATGCGCATTGCGTACACAGAATCCGGCTTATAGTTTCACAAAACTCGGGTGCCTCTTTATGAGGCACCCACCTAAAAAAAATATCAAACTATTATTGTTTCATGACAAAATTTTCATACTTCTTAGGATCAGAACAATGGCAACCAGAAGATTTAATTAAACATGCTGAAATAGCTAAAGAAGCAGGATTTGAAATGTTAACAATTTCAGAGCATTTTCACCCATGGGTTGATGATTATTCTGCATCAAATTTTACATGGTCAACTTTAGGTGCTCTTGCTAACAAAATTCCTGAATTAGACCTTGGTACAGGTGTTACAACCCCACTTTGGAGAATGCATCCTGGAGTAGTAGCGCAGGCAGCGGCAACTATTGATAGACTATCATCTTCAACTTTTCATTTAGGAGTTGGTACTGGAGAAAATATAAATGAGGGCCCTCTTGGATATGACTTTCCTAAGTACGAAGAAAGAAAAAACAGACTAATTGAATCGTTAACAATTATTAGAAGACTTCTTAATGGTGAAAAACTTTCTTTCAATGGAGAATATTATAAAACTGAAAAAGCAAAGTTATACTCTCCCCCATTAAAACATATACCTATATGGTTAGCCGCTGGCGGTCCTAAATCAGCTCAAGTGGCTGCTGAATATGCGGATGGTCTTATGATTAGCGTCAAAGATCCTAAAGATTCTTACGAAAGAGTTATAGACCCGGCTAAAGAAAAAACGTCAGAGTTAAAAAAAGACAACCTATCAGTTCATACATATAGATGGACAATGTTTGCAGAAAATGATGACGATGCGTGGACTGCATTAAGATCATGGAGAGGCTTACGTGCACCCAGTAGGCTTCAACAACTAGATCCAGAAGCTTTGAGACTTGAAGCAGATAGTTTTCCTAAAGAAGAAATCATGGGTAAATTTTCAAAAGCTTCAACGATAGATGAACTGTATGAAATTTATAAGCCGTTGGTTAATGAATTTGACTCAGAGATTGTAACAATTCAAATCTCTTCAATAAACCAAGAAGAAACAATCAGGTTATTAGGTAAAGAACTTTTACCCAAACTGCGTAAATAAATTGTTAACTTATTTAATAATTGGGTTTACCGGAGGCATGTTGTCTGGTCTTCTTGGAGTAGGTGGAGGTGTAATTTTCGTCCCACTATTGACATATCTAACAAAAATAGATTTTAAAACTAATACGGGAATTTCTTCACTTGCGGTCGTCTTTGTTGCATCAGCGAGTAGTTTAACTTATATTTTTAATGATTTTAATAAAGGTTCAAATCTTATACTTGCAACCCTTGTGATAATATCCGGTGGGGTTGTTGGTGGATATTTAGGGAGTAAGTTAACTCCTAGAATAAATACAAAAGTTTTAGTAAGAATTTTTTCTTTATTACTTATTGCAACAGCTTACAGAATGATTTTCTCAACATCAGTTAATGCAATATATGAAAACAACTTATTTCTTTATTTTTTAGTTGGATTTGTATCTGGAATTGGATCGGGATTGCTAGGAATAGGCGGAGGGATAATAAGAATTCCAATGTTAATCCTACTTGGAGGTTTTGAACAAATTATTGCTCAAGGTATTTCTTTAATTACTACAGTTCCTACAGCATTAACAGCTGCTATTACAAAAATCCGTAAAAATAAAGATTCAGTTAAAAATGGTCTTTATGTTGGAATTTTTGGTATCACTGGGTCTGTAATTGGTGGTAATTTTGTTTTTAATATTTCTGAAAGTATTTTGAATATTAGTTTTGGTATATTCTTAATTTTTGTTTCAATAAATATGTTTTTTACATCAAAGTAATTTTCCATTTTTTAAAAACAATTTCAAATTTTCAAAATTTTTAAATTTAATAATTAAATATAAGATTCCTATTAAATTTAAAACTATTTCAATCTGTGAAGACAAAATGATAAAATTTTGTTCATTTTCAAAAAAAGGATATAAGAAAATACTCTGATTTGTCCATGTAAAACTAAGAACTAAATATAAAAAGGCACCAATTGAAAACAATAAAGCGTTGCTTCTAATTTTTGAACCACGTTTAGTAATAATCATTATTAAGAAAAACAAAGAAACATTAAACAGTAAGCTGTGGCCTAAAAATTGAGTTTTATTAGAAATTCCAAAGTTATAACTTAATGAATCAAGTATCAAGGGATATAAACTTCCTATGATTATAAATCTTAAATCGGCTGCATAATCCTTAAAGATATAACGAAAAAGAAATATAGAAATACTTGATGTCCAGATTATCATATTTCATCTAAGGCTTCATTTGCTAGCTGGTCTGCTCTTGAGTTAAATTCTCTTCTAATATGATGAATTTCAATATCTTCAATTTGATCTATTAACTTAAGGCTTTTTTCATAGTGAGCTTGTAATTTTTTTGATTTAACTTTATATTCCATGTTTACCTGCTGAACCACTAATAAGGAATCTAAAAAGATTCTTACATTATTTACTTTGTTTTCAACACAATACTCTAATGCAGCAATCAATCCTAAATACTCAGCTACATTATTTGTGTTAATTCCAATCTTTTTTTTAATAGTGTCAATTTCCACTTTATCTTTGTTAATAGATACTCCAATAGAAGCATCACCAGGATTAGAGCGAGAAGCTCCATCACAATATATTTCATACATTAAATAACCACACCCTGACAATATGGGCACTGATTATATTTAGAATCAACGATTTTATCTAACTCACTTGATGTTAGACTAACTCCACAACAACCACACTGATCCTCATTTTTATATGCAGCAATTATCTCTACCCCATTATGCTTTAATTGATCATAAAGTTTTACAATATCTTCTGGAAAAGAATTGAGTAATTTTGATTTGCTAATTTCGAGGTCGTTTATTTTCACATCTAAATCTTTCCATTCAGATTGTATTTTTTTAGAATATTCAATTAATTCGGGTTTTAATCCCTCCAATGATTCTTCTATTTTTGAATAATCTATCAGATCTTCCGAATTTAATTCATTTAGTTTTTCAAGTGATTGACTCAAATCATTCACATTTTTTTCAACATTTGACTTTTGTAAATTAAAATTTTGTAGTTCCCCAGCATCAAGTTTAGGATTTTGGAGTTTTTCTAAAATATTTTTTAATTTGTTTTCGTTTTCTAATATATGCTTATCAATGCTCTTTTTTTCATCAAAATAACTGGTAAGGTCTTCTTTCTTTTTGTTTAAAAGCGAAGTGCTTTCATTATATTTTTTTTCTAAATTTTTTAATATATTTACACTATCCCCTTGGGACTTTTCTGCAATTAATTTAAATATTTCGTTATCTAAATTTTGTAAATCAATCAAATTACTTAACAAAAAAGGTTCATTCATAATACTTATTATAAAAATACTCGAGCTTTGTTCCTAGCTGATTACCTAATTTGTTAACGAATTTTGTCATTCCTGGAATTTCAGTTGATAAGTGATTGACTTGAATTAATCCTAAATGTGTTTCATCGCCTTTTAATAGATATCTATGAGAGATATCACCAGTGATGAAAACATCGACTTTAGATATAATTTCTTCTAAAAATTGTGTTCCTGATCCAGGCAAAATTGCAATTGTATTTATCTCCTTAATTTCCTGGAAATATTCGTTTGTTCTTACAATTTTTGTATTAAGTTTTGATTCAACAATTTCTTTAAGTTCACTGTTTGATGTTTTTGGTATATTTCCATAACGGCCAGCTCCAAATTTTCCAACAGTGTGAGCAAAAACTTTAGTGTCTGTAATACCGAATAAATCAACTAATGAGTCTGCATTTCCTCCATTGCAAACATCCTGTGCAGTGTGGATGGTAATAATATTTAATCCTGATTCTCTACATTTCGCTGTTAACGGATCATCTTCGAAAGTTTCAGTACCATCATCTTTTAAAATTTTTTGAAGTGGAGGTGGGTGGTAGGTAATTAAAGTGTTGATGTTGTTGTTAGTTGAATAATCTAAAATAGAGTTTTCTAATTCATGTGCAACAGCTACTCCGTTTACTTCTGAATCTTCTGAACCAACAGTTAACCCTACAAAATCATCTTCAAAAGCATTATTAAGAGGAACTAATGAATTTACAGTTTCTAGTAATTTACCAACATTCACTTAATTAATAGTAATAAATAAATTTATAAAGATTTAGCAGTTTTTTTATTGTGGTAATTTGCCCAAAATACAAGTAATGTAGGCAAGATTAGAATTGATGCAACCAGTGCAAAACCCAAAGCAACAACAACAACTTGTCCCATTTGTTGAAATGGTTTTAATGACGAAGTCATCAAAATACCAAAGCCTGCCATAGTTGTAAATGCTGAGCCAAACAATGAACCGCCAGTTGTCTTTAAAGTTGTTTTAACTGCCTCTACTGGATTAGGAGCTACCAAGAGAGTTTCTCTAAACCTATTAGTTACATGAATTACAAAAGGTACACCAATACCGATGGCTAATCCTGACAATGTTGAAGTTACAGGATTAAGTGGAATATCAAGAAAATACATGCCTAAATATGTACCCATCACAATTGCAACAACTGGAAGAATTGTAATGACACCAAGAAACGGTTTTCTAATGTCAATCAAGTAATAAAGAATTAAGAAAGTCATTGAAGCTAAAATTGCAAATATAAGTGATTGAAATTGTGATTCAGAAATTAAATCGCTCACACTTTGAGTAACAATTGCATCGTTAGTAGCTGCAATTGAAACACCAAGAGAAGATAATGGGGTAAATGCATCATATATATCATCTCTTAATTGGGCAGCACCTAAAGAACCAGCAGAAGTTGTAATTCTTACTTGTTGCGCAGTTACTGTACTTTCTTCATTAAAGTAAAGGCTTGCTAAGAATGCTTCTGGGTCAGTACTTACGAGATACTCATAAAGTCCTTGTACGTCGCCGGAGTCTTTAACTCTCAATGCGTCTATACCTTGAGATCCAGACATTAAATCAACACCAAAAGACCCAAGTGTTCCTAAAAGCTCCATGTCTGGCATAGCTGGTGGTGTTCCAGGAGCTGCTCCTTGTGGAGCTAATAACTGTCCGACTGTGCCAATAACAGATTCAGCTGCAACGTTTCCAGCATAAACTACAATATTTTCCTTATCGCTCAGATTGTTAATTGATTCAATAAGTGCATTGTGTATTTCTGGAGTTGCTAAATTTTCTCCTTCAATTAAGACTGCAGTAGTTTCTCCAAATCCACCACCAAATTCTTCGGTTAATAAATCAAGAGTCTGTACAACTGGATCATCCTCAGGAAGAAAATCTGTAAATTCAAAAATTGTTTCTAAGTTGGTAAAACTGAAATAACCGTAACCAGAAATAGCTACTAACAATGCTAAGGCTACCAATTTAAGTCTCTTAGGTATAATTCCACTAGATGCAGCAATTTTGTTTAATACACTTTCGCCAGATGATGAAAAAGCCTCGGTACTAATATTTCCTTTTGTTTCAGCTCTTTTATCTAATAAAGTTCTTATTGCAGGTACAAAAGTCATTACAAGAAAAAAGGCAAAGAATATTCCAGTAGAAACTAATATTCCAAAATCTTTTAATTCAGGTAGTGGGGAAACTATATTTGTTAAAAAACCAACTATTGTTGCAAGCGTTGCGAGCGTTAGTGCAATACCAACAGATTTAAGTGTTGATGAAGTGGATCCAGTTATTGAGTTACCTGAACCAATCTCTTCCCTATATCTTGAAGTAAAGTGAATGGCATAATCAACACCAAGACCAATCAAAATGATTGGAGCAATTTGAGATACCTGATTTGGTGCACCAATTATGTCTAAATAGCCAGGTCCGAGTATTGTTCCCGCGCCTTGCATCCAGCCTATTGAGAGAAGTATTGCACCTAAGCTTAAAAGTAAATCACTAAATGTTCTTCTTCCAGATTTGAGAATACCAAAACCTTTCCTTGGCCTGATGAAAAATATATATGCAAGAACAACAAGAATGATGATGAATGCTTGGCCAAATAATAAACCAATTTCCTCTAGAAAGTCATCACCTTCATTACCAAGCAAAAGCCCAAAAGAAAAACCAGAGACTTTTATATCACCAATTGAAATTTCTGATAGTGCATCAGAAAGAGCAACTTCCATACGGGGTTGTTCGATAAATGCTCCATCTGAACCACCAAATTCTTGAACAATCAAAGAACTGTCTATAGTAACAATTGCTAATCCTGCTGATGCAGTTGTTTTATCTTCATCATAAGTTGATGACAAGAGTGCGGCAGCAAAAGCTTTGAATTCTGGAGGCATTTGACCATTGGCTTGGTTGTAAAGTTGCTTAAATTGTTCATCTGACATGGCACTGACATTTAGAGTCGGATTAAATGCTTTAGCAAAGTCAACTGGTGCAAAAAAACCTTGTACAGCACCTCCTTGATCTTTAACTAGATATGGGTATATTTCACTTTGTAAAACTGCTTTATTTATTTCTTGCCAAGCAAGGTATCCATCGACTGTAAGTACATCTTCTCCACTTACAATAATTTGGAAAACTGATTGTGAGCCTGATGTTTGGAAGTACTCGCCTAATTTAGACTGAGCTTGAATTTCTGGAGTATCGAGCTCTCCACCAAAACTTGTACTTAATTCTTCGGCTTGACCTGCCATATAACCAAAAAAACCAGTTAAAAGAACAACAACAAGTATTGTGATAACAGGTCTTTTTGTTGCAGCTGAAGAAAAAAAGTTTGTCAAAAGTTTCATAAATCTAAAGACTACATTAAAAATCAATTTAGCGGTACTTTATTAATGTTAAATTAATGTAAATCTACGAAAAACTTAAAATAATATTATGCTTTATGCACTGTTAACTTCGATGATATTAAATTTTTCAATCTCACCAAATATTAGTCATGAAAACGAAAATCAATACACTAAAAATAAAATTGACAATTACGACATAATTACTATTTCTCAATCTGGAAGTCTTTTTTATAGTGTTACAAATCAAATTTTAGAGAGCGTAAAAAATTTAAATACGAATGTTACTTTTATAGGAAGAGCAAATGTTGGCCTTGAATCAACAACATTTGCTAATAATGAAATAAATTTAACTACATTAGACAATTTTTTATACAACTTATCTATTAAAACAATTGAATCGTCGGTCGTAGATTACTTTTATGATGAAGAAAGTGCTCAAGCTATTAGAGACAACAAAATAGTTATTTCTGAATTAACTGCAAGCAGGTATGAATTAAATGTTGGCGATTTTGTAAATCTTGTTGGACTTAATAGTGAAATTATTCCAATTGAAGTAGGTAAAGTCATTAAGGATTCCAAAATAGGCTGGTTTGAAGGAGTTGTAAATAAAGAGTTAGGTTTTAAATTAGGGATTTATAGAAATATCCAAGCGATTATTTGGGATAGTCATATAAATGAAAATTTCTTGATTGAACTTCATAAAAATATTAATTACAGAAAAGTTAAATTAACTTTTAGAGAAAGTAGAGTTAATAAAAATTGGGTTCTTCCAACAGCACTAGTAAAAGAAATGTTTGGAGATTTTCAAATAAAAGAACGCGATGGCGTATGGATTACAACAGAACCTGAATGGAGAGAAGAAAATATTCAAAATAAAAGAATGCCTATATTAGGAATTACACGATGCCATAGATTAATGTGGGAACCGCTTGAGGGTGCATTAAATCAAATTCTTCAAGAAGGCCTTGAAGAATATCTATCAATCGAAGAATGGAGATCTTCTGGCGGATGTTATGCTCCAAGGAGAATCAACAGGTTTGATGCTGGAGGTAGTATTTCAAGGCATGCTTGGGGAATAGCAATTGATATAAACACAAAATCTAGTTATCCGCCTAGAGTAGTTGAAATATTTAATGACTGGGGTTTTGCCTGGGGAGGCACATGGACATCTCCTGATGAGATGCATTTTGAACTCAGAGATTTATCAGCCAGTGTTTCTAAGACCAGCAGCTAAACCGTTAATAGACAATAACAAAGCATTATTTTCAAACTGACTTAACTCTTTTTTCCTCATTTTTTTCATAAGAGAAACTTGGATCAAAGACAGAGGATCGAGATAGGCATTTCTTATATTTAAAGTATTTTTTAAAACTTTATTGTCATTTAAAAGTTCAGAATTTTGTTTTATCTGTTTAATCATTTTTATAACTAATTTTGACTCAACCAATATATCTTCATAGATATCTTGATATTCCTCCCCTACTAGTTCATCAACATATAATTTAGAAATTTTTAAATCAGATTTAAATACAGTCATCTCTATATTGCTAATTAAGTTTTGAAAAAAGTTAGATGTTTCATAAATACGTCTAACTTTCTGTATTCCATATTTACTAATAAGACTTTGAAATGCTGTTCCAGCACCATACCAACCAGTAAGTGTACTGCGTGTTTGCGCCCACCCAAATACCCACGGAATAGCTCTGTAGTTGTCTAATGAAGTAACTTTATTTGATCTTTTTACAGGTCTAGAGCCGATATTTAATGTTGATAGTAAGTTTACAGGTGTAACATGCTCAAAATAGTTAATGAGATCATTCTTATCTACAAGACTTCTGTATTTTGAATAGGAATTATATGACAGCTCTTCAAATATATTTTCATATTTCAAATTTGATTCAAGAGTGCTTGAGGAAGTATTGATAAATGCTGCAGAACCTAATTTAAGATTTTCAAAAGCTAAGTAACGAGTAGAGTACTTATCTGATATAACCTCTCCTTGTTCTGTATATCTAATTTGAGAAGAAATAGTTCCTTTTGGTTGGGACATTATTGAATCATATGTTGGACCACCACCTCTGCTTATAGTTCCACCTCTACCATGAAAAAAATTAATATTGATATTGTTTTTCTTAGCTATATCAAATAGCGAAATTTGGGCTTTATAAACATTCCATTGTGATGCGATTATCCCACCATCTTTGTTTGAGTCTGAATAGCCAAGCATAACTTCTTGATTATTGTTTTTTAAAGTTTTTAAAAATTTATTATATTTTTTATTTTTAAGCATTTCATTAAGTATCAGATGTGATGATTGTAATTCTTCTATTTCTTCAATTAAAGGTGTCAGAGATGGAATATTTTTATCTGGAATCAATGAACTGCATAAATTAAATAAATTTAACATATCTTGGTGGGATTTTGTCATCGACAAAATAATTGAATTGAATACCTTTTGGCCATAAATATTCTGCAGTTCAGGAATTTCTTTAATTAAATTAATGAAGTCTTTATAAATTTTTCCTTTTTTTGAATTAATAATTGAAGAATTTTGACGAATATCTAAAGTAACACCATGAAATTCAAATTGTTTTACGTAATCAACAAAATCATCTAATTTAGATATACGAAAATTTTTTCCAAAGACGTCATTCACACTATTTTGAAAAATTTCCATATCTTCTAAGAATTGATTAAAGGATTTATAGCCTTTGTTATTTAACTGAAAGTTTTCTAATCTGTGGAATACTAAAGAAAGAAATATTCTAAACGGTTCGTCGAAATTTACTTTTGAATAATGTTCAAATTCTTTTTTCAAAAAAATTGAGTAATTTTTAATTCTTCTCTTTAAATGTTCAGGACAGTCAACAAAATTTGTTGAAACACTAAAATCATCCGACAATTCTATGATTTTACCTTTATAAATACTAATAATTTGATTTGAGTATATCTTCAATGCTTCTTTGGTAACTTTTGTGGTTACATACGGGTTACCATCTTTATCTGCTCCAACCCAAGAACCAAAACTAATATTAAAATTAGAGCTACCATTAATAATGTCTTGATCTGAAATGAGGTCGTTATAAACATCTCTGTATAAAATGTCTAAATAGAAAATTAATGACTTAACTTCATCTAGTGGATTTGGTTTTGAAGATCTTGTATCTCTTGTGTACCATAATTGCGCAATCAATCCATTAATTTCTTTCATATTATTAGATTTGTTGTTTTCTATAATTTCCCCAATTTTATAAATTTTCTTTAATGTTGATTGTCTAGAACTTTCAGTGGGATGAGCAGTAAATACGGGAGCGAAAGTTAAATTTTTTTTACTAGATTTTTTTATCTTAATTTTTTTATTTTCTAGAAAATGTTCACGAAAAACCTGTTCGGCTATATTTGACAAATAAAAAAATATTGTGAATGACTTGGTTATGACGTAAATCTCTTCTTCTTTTAAATTTTTAAGAAGATTGAAAATATCATTTAAATATTTTTCATTTTGAGTTGACCTATACTTTTTTGATTTTTGTCTAATTTCTTCGACTATTTTGTAGTATTTAATTCCAGCTTGTTGTTTAATTACATGACCTAATTCATTACCAAGAAGTTTTATCGTATTAGGCAGAGTGTCGAATTGAATTGATATGTTACAACCTCTCAGTACTTTGAATAAAGTCACTTCCAGTAGTATCAAAAATAATAGTTTTTATTTTTGCAAAATCAATATCTGAAAAATTAGAATGTGGTGTTAAAACTAAAAGCATGTCATAGTTATCAAATGAATTTATTTTATCTTCTTTATTAATTGCTTTGCCAAACACTGAGAATTTTTTAACAAAAGGGTCAAAATAAGATACATCAACTTTCTTTTCCAAAAGTAATTCAGTTATATCTATAGCTGGTGACTCTCTCATATCGCTAATATCTTTTTTATAGGCTACTCCCATTAATAATATTTTTGAGTTATTCAGTATTTTTCCATTTTTGTTAAGAATTTCACTAATTTGACCCACCACATATGCAGGCATTGAGTTATTAATCTCCTGAGCTAGCTCTACAAATCGGACTGGCTTTCCTATCTGACGTGTTTTAAAAGATAGATATTCTGGATCTACTGGAATACAGTGCCCTCCAACCCCTGGGCCAGGTTTAAATGATTCAAAACCAAATGGTTTTGTTTTCGCAGCATTTACTACCTCCCATATGTCAATATCAAGCATTTTACACAACATAGCCAATTCATTAATTAAAGCTATATTTACATGTCTGTATGTATTTTCGAGCAACTTAACCATCTCTGCTTCTTTAGTGCCTTTTACCAATACTATATTTTCAATTATTGACTCATAGAAAGATTTGATTTTTTCAGTTGAAATATCATTAATTCCGCTAACAACCTTTGGAGTATTCTTAAATTTCCAGACTTTATTGCCTGGATCAATTCTCTCTGGTGAGTACCCAACAAAGAAATCTTCACCTGCTTTTAATTTTGAAGTATTTTCTAAATTAGGAATTAAAACCTCTACAGTTGTACCGGGGTAAGTAGTAGACTCAAGAATAATTACTTGGTTTCTGACTAAATTTTCACCGACAGTTTTGGCAGCATTAATTACAAAAGATAAGTCAGGTTGATAATCAGTTAAAGGTGTTGGAACACTTATTACTATATTTTGGCATTTTGAAAGTAATTTACCGTCTAATGTTGAATGAAAGTTATTAAGGACATCAGATAATTCATCATTCAAAATATCTTCTATAGGAGAGATTCCATTATTAATCATTTCAACTCTTTCAGGATTAATATCGTAACCAATGACTTTAAGGCCTTGTTTTGATGATTCTACTGCTAATGGAAGACCCACGTAACCGAGACCAACTACTCCTAAGTCATATTCAAATTCAGCATTACTTGTCATTAAAATCCTCAAATATCCTATTAGAAGTTTTACCGTCCCATAATTCTATTTCTTTGTAAGATGCAAGTTTAGTATTTAAAGAATCATTAATTTCATTAATAATATTTTTATTTACTCCTATGACTTTGTTTGTACCCATTTCTACTGTTATTGGTCTTTCAGTTTCTTCTCTTAATGTTAAGCATTTTTTATTAAGAAAAGTAGTCTCCTCTTGTAACCCACCAGAATCTGTTAAACATAATGTAGAATTATTAACTAAGCCTAAGAATTTAATATAAGGCTGAGGATTAATAACTTTAAATTTTTTTGTATCTATATTATTTTTGACAACAAAATCTTTAAGCCTTGGATGTGCTGGAATAAGAATATCGTAATCTTTAGTAAATTGTGAAACTGCATCAAAAATTATCTTTAAGTTATTATCAGTTAAATTAATAGGTCTATGCAAAGTAAGTACAAAATAATTTCTTTCAAGAGAAAACTCTGCTGGATCAAAATTTTCTTTCGATACAATATGATCAAAATTTTTAACAAGCGTATCAATCATTATATTTCCAACATTTTTAATTTTTTCAATCGCTACATTTTCACTTAGTAGATTTTGAACGGCATCAGAAGAAGGTGTATACAATTTATCGCAAATAGCATCAACCATCATTCTATTTCTTTCTTCTGGCATATCTAAGTTTCTTGATCTCAAACCTGCTTCTACATGAAAGCATCTAATATTGTTGTTTTTTGCAGTTATTGCACCAGCTAATGTTGAAGTAACATCTCCAAAAACGAACAGATTCTTTACAATTTCATCATTAAGGTGATAATCTAATTCAGTAACAATTTTTCCTAATTGTTCGTTCATAGATTTATTTTGAACATTTAAATGTATATCAGGCTGTCTCAAATCTAAATCTTGAAAAATATCATCGGACATATTTTTATCCCAATGTTGACCAGTATGAATAAAAAGGACATTTAAGTTGTTTTCCTCAAACTTATTTAAAAGAGGTGCAACTTTTACAAAATTTGGCCTTGCGCCAACAATCATTGCTGTATCATATTTTGTTTTAGTCACGTTTACCATAATAGTAGGCATAAATATTCAAATTATTAACTATTATTGAATCAATGACTAAAGTTGTAATTAATTTATGTGGCGTAAAATCAAAAGGTGGCGTTACTGTATTTAATAATTATCTAGAACAAAATAAAACTAAAAATTTATATGTTTTATATGACAATCTTGAATTTAAGAAATATATTGAAAATTTTGATAATCAATATATTACAACTAAGCGCATTTACCACCCTTTTTTAAATCTTTTGCTAAATAAAGAAATTAAAGAAAAAATTAATTCTTATGATTATGTAATACATTTTGGTAATTTTGGATTTAAGACAAATATTAAATCATATACTCTTATACAAAATATTCTTCCATTAGTTAAGCCCTTCTCATCATTTAGAAATTTTGTTCTAAATCTTCTTTACAAGTATGCTTTTAAAATATCAGATAAAATAATTGTTCAACAAAAACATGTTGAAAAGTTAATTCCTAGCCAATATCCAACAAAAATAATTGGTTCAATTGAAATGAAAACTATTAAACAATCAAATAGTCAGGGGTTTGTAACTATATATGATGAAAATAAAAATAAAAATCCAAAATTTCAAAGAGAACTTTTAAAAGAAATCTCATCTAAATATGATGAAAAAGTAACTATCGTTAATCTAGCAAAAAACAAACAAAATGAAATTTATGAAGATAATTTTACAGTCCTTGAAAATATAGAGCGAGATGAATTAATTCAAATCTTTAAAATGCATTCAACTTATATTCATACAAGCGAATTTGAAACCGTAGGTCTTCCAATCTATGAAGCCCTTGAATCAGGTTTAAAAGTTGTAGTGCCAAATTTAGATTATTTAAATTTAACAAATGAAAATATATTCAAATATGAATTTGGAAATTATTCATCTGCAATTAAAGCATGTAATGAATCAATCAAAAATTTAGAAAAAGTAAATTGTGATGTTCCAATATATTATGAAAATTGGAATTTAGATTAAATTATTTATTAATTCTGTTGCTGAAAAATTGTTATTAAAATTTACTACATCTAATTCAATTCTGTTCTCTCTAATATTTTCAAAATAATTATCTAATTCATTTTTTGTAGTTTTACTATTTATTATTTTTAAGTTATCAAAAAGATTGCTGAAATTGTAAAGTGGATCATCTTCAATTTCAGCAAAATGGAGAACTGGCTTTCCTAAAGATAAATATTCGATTACTTTGCTTGGCATTTGATATTGATTAAAATTACCAATCGATAACAATACATGCATTTTGTTAACCATAGTTTCAAGAGCTAATTCCCTTGGTAATATATCCAAAAATTGATGGGATGAAATATTTTTTATTGATGAAAAAAATTTTTTTGATTCATTATGTATATACCACTCATGTTTAATTTCATCATCTAAAGAATTAGCAATATTAATTATGTAATTATTAGGTTCCCTGACAGATTTAGTAAAAGCCCCAAAATATCCTATTTTTAATGGATTATCTTTATAATTAAAAGTCAGTGAATTTTTAATTCTTTTTTCATCCAGTAAAGCTATTGGATAACCTATAACAATCTTTTTTCTATCAATATTGAATTTATTTTGATGCAGTTCAGCTACTTCATTATGTGTAAAAATAATTTTTGAGGCGTTTTGATAAAATTTTTGCTCGTAATATTTATTTAAATAAGAATAAATAATTTTATTATTTTCAGGAGAATTAATTTTTAATGAAAAAGGGTCACCAATATCCATGTACCAATCAGCACTGATTCTTTTTTGCAATATGTAAGCACACAGATGAGAAGTAAATGGAAGACTTACTGAAATTATTGCATCAAATTTATTTTCAATACGTTTTCTATTCTTAAATATCGTAAACGCCCAAAACATTGCATAATCTGGCCACGAAAATGTTTTAAATAAAAATCGGTAAATGGTCTTTAACATTGAATAAATTATTTTTTTAAGATAATTATTAGATGAATCCTGAGAATCTGATCTAACTTTGTTTATATTTGATGAAAATTTCTTATTTCCAAAGTACAGAACTTCATAGTTCTTTTTTAATTCTTCAGGAGCAGTTCCAGTCAAAACTGTTACTTCATTGCCTCTTTTTGTTAACTCATCAATCAACAAACTCCATCTGGTTGTTCTTGGGCTTACGAAAGGCAAAAATTGGTGAGATATAATTAAAATTTTTTTATTTTTCATCTTTTTGTAAATTTAGGGCAAAAGCAAATGCTATTGCTAAGTGAGCTGCTATTTCTTCTGCTTGATAAGAATATATAAATAGAATTGAAATAAAACTTATCAACAAATAAGGTTGAATAGGTGTAATTCTAAAAACTAATCTTCTGAATACATCAATCAATATATAAAGAAACCATAGTAGTCCTACCAGACCTGTTGACATTAAGATATTCGCATATAGGTTGTTGAATGAAACTACTTGACCTGGGTTTCTGTAAATTATTTGATTGTCTTGTAATTTTTTGGTTGCTTCATCAGCAGCATAAGAAAATGTTATATTTGAATATCCATATCCATCTCCAAAGACTGAGAAGCCTTGTTCTTGTATATATTCAATTAAAAAGGCTGTATTTGAAAAAGCGTCAAGACCCTGAGAAGCTATTTCCTGAAACCTACCAAAAGTTGCTTCTGAAACATTTGTAGAACTTTTTAATTCATCTAATTTATCTTCTGTGTAGCAAACACAGTCTTCAACTGTTTCGGAACAATAATCATCATCTGGTGGAAACTGATAAGAAAAAATACTGGAAGTGAAAATTGTTAGGATAAACAATGTAATTAAAGCAATTAAGTTAAAATCGAATTTTTTATGAATGACTAAAATCATTAAAAGAACAATGGAAGATGCAAGCAAGAAGGCTATCACACCTGTCAAACTCCTGCTTAAGACAATACTCAATATTGGAACTGTTGATAAAACATACCATGTTTTCTTAGTTTTACCCATGTAAAAAAAATATGGTAAAAAAGGGACAGTCCATATTGCAAGAAAACTGGGTTCTCTAAAAGTTCCATAATTTCTTAAAATATTACATGCCCGCTCAATAGGTTGTGTCCAGCCACCTGATCCAGGCCTTGTTCTGGGGAAATCACCATAACCATATATGTAAGAGAAGTAACTAATTAAAGATAGAGTCGATATAAACAAACTGGATATCAGAAAGAAACTTAAGATATATTCAAAACTATATTTTTTTAGTATGTAATCAAGACAATAAATAACAACTAAAAAAAATATAAGCCTTAGAAGTCTCAGGCTTATATATTGAAAATATGTTGTACTTGCATATTTTGGAAGAACAACATCATTAAAAAGTGACTGGAATAAAGTAATAAAAACTCCATAAAAAACCCAATTTCTTATTGATACAAAATTAAAGCTAGAAACTTTAAAGCCTAAAAATTGTATTCCAACAAAGACAGAAATCAAGAAAGCTACACCCAACCAATAAATTGGAATATTGTTTATCGAATACGCATCAAGCCCTTCAAAGACTAAAAACAATGTTATTGAAAAAAGTAAAAGTTTTGAATATTGTACTTTCAACTTATCCTCTTGTATCCATTAGAAAACTTAACTTTAACTCCATTATTTTCTTCACCCCATGAAGTATATGCCTGAATATCAACGTTATTTGAAAAATCTTCAATGATAACTTCGCCATCATTAAATTTTATTTTTCGATAAATTCTTTTGCCATGAAATTCTGCAAAACCCAAAAAATTATATTTATCAAATTGTAATACTTTTCCATCACCCATGTAATTTAACTTGAAGCAATCGAATTCATCCTCTTTAGGAAATTGAATTTTTGCTTTTGGTCCCCAGTGGTAATCAAGTGATCTAAATTTATTTCTTGTTGCAATATCATCAGTATATGTACCTGTACCTGGATCTCTTAATATCCAAGAATTATCAGTAAAACATTCGATTGAAAGTTGGTCATAGTGGGAATGACCACCAATTCCATTTTGTCCGATAGGCCCACACCTAATGCTGAAATACTCATCATCATTTCTCCAAATGTATATACCAAAATCTTTAAAGCAGTAACTTTGATAATCTTTTGTAAATACTTTAATTTTTTTATGAGTAACCTTTTGAAAGTTACTAAAAGAAGGAATCGTAGATTTTATTTCGTAAGTAAATTTTTTTTCTTCTTGATAGAATTCTGATTTTTGAAACAAGTTTCTAATTATTTCCAACAACCAAATCATTTTGAGTGGTGCATCTTCATCAAAAGCAGAATAAAACAACCTCCCAGAATCATTATCCCCTATTTGAGACAACTCGCCTTTAATCATTAATTTTGATAAAAGGACATAGTTTGATTTAATAATTTCATCAATTTGTTCAATAATTACTGAATTTTTATCCATCTCATCAATCACAAGCCTGCAAATGATAAGTGCTTCAGTTACAAAAGCAGAATAATGTGAAGAACCTTCAAAATTAGTTCCATCTTTATAAAATTGTTTATTTAACTCTGATAACAATTCATTTTGATAATATTTCCATTCTTCCTGATCATTTTCAAAAGTAAACGTTGCAATAGTCAATAAAATTGAAGTGAGTTCAATTAAATAATGATTTCCAACTACATTCCCTTTGTTTTCTAAGTTGTTTATTGTGAATTCGTAGTGTTGACCTATATATGACGATATTAAATCTTTATTATTTCCTAAAATTTCTGCAACTTTAATTTCAGATTCTATATTGAATAAATGAAATATTAAATTTATATTTCTAATAGCAACATCCATAGGACTGTTCCAATAAATTAAGGAGAATTTATTAACGTCAATTTTTCCTGATTTTGCTTTTTGTAAATATTGTAATCTTGAAGCTTCATAAGGTACTTTTACATCTGCGATATTAAAAAAGGCTGGTTTTAATTTTTTGTTGGAAAAATCATAATTTGAAAAAATATCATTTGAAATTTCATATTTATCTGTAAATTTGCCAAATATTTGAATTTTTTCATTCAAATCAATCTTCATATCCAAATTTGTAGAGCCTAAGCATTCTCTTATAAGAAATTTTTGAAAGTTAGTATTTCTTCTTTCAAATATTCTAAAATTTACTGGAATCTCAGTATTAGCTTTTATCAAGTATTTTGCGTTATATTTTAATCTTCTGAGTAATGTTTTTAATTTACCCATATGACCTTCTAAAACTATAAGTTGTTAGTCCAGCAATAAGGACTTGTGAAATAATTATTGATAAAACTGCAGGATTATTTCCAATGGTATGCATTACGAAATATGTAACATATGACAGCGCTGCTCCAAAAATAATAGTTTTTGTTAAATTAATTTCAAAATTAAGTGCTCTTGAGAAAATAATATTTATCCTTGACCAAACCATCAATGGAATACAAAACAATATTTGATATGTATATTCTGATACCATATCAAACTCTTCCCCTAGTAAAGATATGAAAATGGTATTGCCAAAATCTTTAAATATGAAATATATAATTGGAATCAGAAAAGAAGCTAAAAATACTTTTAGTAACTTCGATCTGATAGAGTTTACCTCACTTTTTTCGTTAGCTTTTGAAAGTTCTGGAAACAGAATATCTAAGCTAGCAGCCAAGAGTTGAAAAATAATTTCTAAAATTCTTCTAGACCAAGCTAATACTCCTAAAACAGATCCAGAATAAAATAAGCCTAAGAGCACTATGTCTAATTCAGAAATTAATGCACTTGAAAATGTTGTTAGAACCATCTTTTTACCAGATTTTTGTAAATTGGTTTTAACATTTGGAGTAGAAGTAGTTTTGAATATTTTTTCGTTTTTAGGTATCGAAACATGAGCAATAATAAAGAATAAAAATAGAATAAACACCTGAAAAACTATCAAAAAGATAATCGAAAAACCCTGAAGCACGATTATCCATGCACCAATTCCGTAAAGTAATGTTCTAGCAAATATTTGTTTTGAACTAGTTACGAAATCACCTCTAGACTGAAAAAAAGCAAGCGCTACATGGATTAATTCATTAAATACAAACCCCATTAAGAATAAGGCTGTCATAGAAAAATCTCTTTGAAACAATAAAGTCACAGGAAAAAGTATTAATAATGTAATGAAAAAATTTCTAATAATTATGTAATAAGAATTAACAAACAAAAGTTTTGAATCTTCACTGTTTTTAGCTAGAGCCTTAGTTACAACTAAAGCCAGAGACATAACAATTGCTGTACCTATTAATACTGAAAGGCTTTTTGAGGAAGCATACTCACCATAAATTTCTGCACCATATTCTCGACTAATAATCGTTATTAAGAAAAAATTAACAATAAGAAGGGTCAATTGCATAATAGATATATAAAAAGTATTTTTTTTCCAATTTTTTATCAACTTGATCTCCTACTCATATGCCATTTTGCTAAATTAGCCAAATACCATTTTTTTTGGAAATCTTGACCTGAAATAACTTTATTTAAATATTTTTGATCAAATAAGCCAGTAGTTGAATTGAATTCTTTGATTGCTTGATAAAAATAATTTTCATCTTTCTTGATCCATTCACCTACTGGTGCTCTAAAGCCCTGTTTCTTTCTATTAAATATTTCCTCGGAAATATGCTTTGATGCAACTTTTTTAAGCAAAGGTTTTGTATTATTTTTATCAAAAATAATACTCTCAGGAACGGAAAGAACAAATTCTATCAATTTGTGGTCAAGAAATGGCACTCTAGCCTCAATAGAAGATTGCATTACCAGCTTATCCATTCTCATCAAAAGTAACTCAGGTAACCTAATTTGTAAATCTATAAGAGTCATCCATTTTGATAAATATGAGTTTTTATTTGAAAAATAATCATCCCACTTATTATCAACAAAATGTATTAATTCATACTCTGAAGTAATTCCTTCAACTAAAAGATTGTTTATCTCTGGTAGATTAAATCCTAACGCACCTCCTGCAAAAGAAGTTCGATTAAGTAATATGTTTGATAGCATGTTGCCTCTATGACTTTTGAAGTTAAAACTACTTGATCGGGATTTTGTTATTGGCCTTAATAAATTATTTAGCTTCATATATCTAATCCAGTGGTCATATCCATAAAATAACTCATCTGCCCCTTCCCCTACCTGCACAACCTTGATTCCATTATCTTTTGCTGATTTACCTAAAAAATATAATGGAATTCCAACTTCATCGCCAACTAAGTCATCTTGATAGAAAGAATAATTATCAATAATCTCTTTAAAATCTGAGTATTGTATTTTATCTTCAATTAGATTTACACCTATATGAGAAGCAGCAAACCTTGCCTCATCTACTTCTCCTTCATATCCTTGAAAATGTTCTTGATAATCAATATTGAAACTCTTAACATCTGAATTTGTATTTTTGCTCATGATCTTACCAATTAAGGAGGAATCTAAACCACCAGATAAAAATAAACCAACCTCAACATCACTTACTTTTCTGTATTTAACAGATTCAAAAAGTAATTCTTCAATTTTTAGTATTGCTTCATTTTCAGTTATTGAATGATCGACTTCAAAAGAAAACGGATCCCAGTATTTATTCTTTAAAATACTTTTTTCTTTATTAATAACCAAGTACTGACCTGGTTCTAATTTTGAAATATTTTTGTTACCTGTACTGCTACTTGGTACTGATAGGTGCCTTAAGTATGAAATATATGAATCATAATCAGCACTAAAAGGAATTATTCCAGATTTTTCAATAGCCTTTAATTCAGAACTAAATATAAACACCTCATCTAAAAGTGAAAAATACAAAGGTTTTATACCTACTCTATCTCTAGCCAAAAAAAATGACCCTTCAAGAGAGTCATAAATTGCAAAGGCAAATTGGCCTCTTAATAAATCTAGGATTTTACTTCCATAATGGACAAATCCTTCAAGTAACACTTCTGTGTCTCCATCTGTAAAAAAACGAACACCTTTTTCTTCAAGTGTTTTACGAATTTCTCTGAAATTATAAATTTCACCATTGAACACTATTGAAAATCTATTGTCTTTTGAATACATTGGTTGGTTTGAACGCTGATCGAGATCAATAATTGATAAGCGAGTATGAATTAAAGCAACATTTTCATTAATATAATCTACCTTAGAAAAGTCGGGACCTCTATGTTCTAAAGATTTTTTTATTCCATTTGCTAATTCTGGATTAATCTTTGACTGGTCAAAATTTACAATTCCAGCTATTCCACACATCAATTTAACTTTAATGTTGAATTTATTTAATTGATTAACATTAATTTATATAGTTTATGATAGAAATGATGTTGAAAAGAGTAATTGATCTAGCAATAGTAATAATTATTAGCCCAATTATATTGATTTTAGTAATATTAATTTCTTTTACTTTACTATTTAAACAAGGAAGGCCAATTATTTTTGTACAAAATAGAGTTGGAAAAAACAATCAATTATTTAAACTCTACAAATTTAGAACAATGGAAACAACTGCAGAGGAAGAATTTCATAAATCACATTATCTTGACTTAGCTAAAGGTAAGTCAATCGAACCCAACAATTCTCCACTTGAACCAATTAGAATTGAGAATGATGATCGAATTACAGGCGTTGGTCATTTTTTAAGAAAAACATCACTAGATGAGCTTCCTAATGTTCTAAATGTAATAATTGGAGATATGTCATTAGTGGGTCCTAGACCTTTGGTGGATTATGAATCAGAATTATATGGTAAATACAATGAAAAAAGAAATTCTGTTTTGCCTGGTATCACTGGGCTAGCACAAGTTCAAGGTAGATTAGATTTAAGTCTTCAGGAACGACTTTACTGGGACTTGAAATATATTGACTCAAATAAATTCTCAAATGATCTATTTATAATTTTCAAAACTATTGGTTCAGTAATAAGACGAAAAGGCGCAAATTAAATTAGTTTGATATACTGATCGGCAATTGCATCGACATTTGCGAATTTATTATTTATTTCACTTATATTTTTATAAATTTGATCAATATATTCTTTGTCTTCTAATGTTTGCAACTTTGAATCTAAATTGTCCTCATTTGGTGAAATGTTAATACCTAATTTATATTTCTCTATAAATTTTGCAAGACTAGATTTGGAATTTGAAAATCCAATAAGGATTTTATTCATTTTAAGATAGTCGAACGTTTTACCTGGAAACCCTTCTACAGTTATTTTTGGAGATAACGAAACTAAAGCAAAGGGTATATGATTAGTTTTTTGTAGTAATTCATCTCTTGAAACAAAAGAATTAACATTAATATTTAATGACTCTCTATTAGCAATTGATTCAAATTGGCTACCACTACCGTAAATGGTCAATTTATATTGTTTTTCTGATTTAGAAAATAAATCTAAAAAAGATTCAACATTTTGAGGTGTGCCTAGATTGCCTGCGTACATTATTTCTTTAGTAATTTTTGAACTTTTTGGAGACTCTTTTTCATTTGCAAAATGATAAATAACACTTATTTTTTTCGAATCAATTTTTCGAGCATCAATAAGATATTGCTTCATTTCATCTGAATTAACTACAACTTCGTCTATTGCACGCAAGCAAAAATTGTCTACTATTTTAAATGCATTAAGTAAAAAGTTTGAATTTAGCTCATTCAATTTTTGCGCAATTTCTGGATAGAGCTCCCATATGGAATAAATTGTTTTTTTCTTAAGTATTTTTTTTGTAAATATAGCAATTAAATTCATAGTCGGCGGATAGCTAAATATAAAAATAGTATCAAAATTATTTCTATTTCCAATTAAGTAATTGATTGATTTTAAATGGTAATTTATCCATTGACTAAATCTTTTAACTCTACTGAAAGACCTTTTAGATGAAGACAAATGAGTGATTTTTACATCTTTATAATAGGAAACATATTTATTTTTTCCAGTTTTGTTAAGTCCTTCATCAGAAAACTTTTTTGAGTCAAATCGATATTGAGGTGTAGAAGCCAAAATTTCAATATTAAAATTTTTTTCTTTAAATTTTGATGCAATGTCTGCAACCAATTTGCCTGTGGAAACTTGATCTGGAGGAATTGTCAGAGAATGAAATAATATTCGATTCATTCCTTAAATGACCTACTTGTGTCAAAAGAATAATCTAATGGCTTATGTTTTCTAAAATTATCAGATTTGCTTAATTCAATTAGATCATTAACAATAACTTGAGATGAATTTCCATCACCAAATGGATTTTTCCAGCCTCTTTTTAAGATGTTTACCTTATCAATAACCTGACCATAATTATTATCATCAGCGGTTGGATCAAATTTAACAGAAGCTTTTACATCGTAAACCTCAGGTCTTTCAGTAGAGTATCTCATTTGAATTGAAGGAACGTTTAATATACAAGCTTCTTCAACAACTGTTCCAGAATCTGTAGCGACATAATCTGCTTTTTTTAATAAATACATGAATTCAAGATAACCAATTGGATCAATTAGTTTTATATTATTGTTTAATACTATATTTGAATTTTTAAGTATTTCTTGGGTTTTATAGCCAATGGGAAAAATAACGTTTATGTCATCTATAGAATTTAATAATGAAGTAATTTCTTTAAAACTTTCTTCATTTAATATATTTTCTCTTCTGTGACAAGTAACAAGGGCGAATTTATCTTTAGACAAATTTATTACTTCATTATCTAAATAACTTGCCCCCGATTCAAAAAATTGTTTATTTTCATTTATTATATCTACAATTGGATTACCAGTTACCTTAATAATATCTTCACTAATACCCTCTTTTAGCCCTTGTTTCTTGTAATCATCTAAATATGCATAAATCCTATCAGATAAATGATCTATAACAGTTCTGTATTTTTCTTCAGGCATCCTCCAATCATAAGATCTCATACATCCTTCTATATGTACTACTGGAATGTTGTGTTGCGCAGCAGCAATTGATCCCATGACGGTATTTGTATCACCAAGAAATACAACCGCTTTATATTTATATGTTTCAAAATGTGAAAATAAATTTTGTATTGTAGAGGAAACAATTGTTGAATCATTAGATTTATCTACATTAAATTCAAAGTCAGGTTTTGGAACGTTGAGTTGGTTAAAAAAAACATCTTTCATATTTTCTGAATAATGTTGACCTGACCAAATAAAATCAAAATTAATTTCATTTTGATTTTCTAACAATTTTAAAATTTTACTTGCCCTGATCACGTCAGGTCTTATGCCTAATACAATTGCTAAATCTTTCATACTAATTAATTATTCTATGTAAAAATTCAGAATTTGCTAATTCTTCTATGTTATCTTCGATTGTAGGAACATTACTATATCCTGATAACTTCCACAGATTTTCATTTAATTCGTTATTGTTTGTTAACAAAGTCCGATTAATTATATTTTCTGAATCAATATGTTCAATTCTTATGTCTTTTTTAAAATTTTTCTTTAATTCTTCTAAAAGCATAGCTTTTGAAATAGTATTTTTTGGAATTAAATGTTGTGTTTTAAATTTAAATTTATCATGTTTTATGATTCCCTCAATTACTTTTGAAAAGTTGAGTGTAGTGACACCATTCCATTCATGATTTTGAAAACCTGAAACTTCTGTTTCATTGTTTTTCAGGAACCAATTCATAAGTGAGTAACCATTTCCAACTTCGGGCCCAATTATGCTTGATCTTAAAATATGCTTATTATTGCTCTCTATCTCTCCAACAATCTTTGATTTTCCATATAAATCATTTGCATCCATAAATGAATTTTCAGAATAATCACCACTTTCACCAGAAAACACGCAATCAGTTCCGATCTGGATATATTTAATATCTTTCTCTAAAGCTATTCTTTGTAAATCTAAAGGAAAATATGAATTTATCAAAATAGTATTATGTATTGAAGCATTGTCTTTCTCATCAATTTTTGGTTTAATTACACCAATGCAATTAATGATGTAGCTATACTGGTCATTTTTTTTTATTATCTCATCTAAATTGTCATTGACTACATCAAACTTTAAATAATTACCACTAAAATTATTTTCTATAAATTGATTTGTATTGCGAGCGGTTATTGTCACATCGAAATCTCTATTTGAAGATAAATAAATAGCTACCATTTTACCCAACATTCCATTCGAGCCTAAAACTAATATTCTGTTGTTATTCATATATTTCCGGTGAATATTCTCTCCAAGGATCCCAAAATTTTGATTCAAATCTATGGTCATCTTTTTTTGAGTCATCAATATTCATTGAAGAAAAATACATGACTTGACTGTTTGCTTCAGTATTTATTGCACCGTTGGCATATCCCGGTGGAATATAAAGTATTCCTGAATTTTCGTCCATTTCATATTTGCTTGGAATAAGATCTTTGGACGGATTATCCCAATTATCGATTTTGATTGTAAATATACAAAAATTGCCGTTAATTACTTTGACTAGTTTTGATTCGATCTTATGTCCATGCCAGGCTCTTACTGTTCCGATTTTAGGATTTTTTACAATATAAAGCCTTTTATATTTGTCAAGATCAAGTGAATTGTAATACTCTAGTGAACCTCTAAAATCTTGAGTTTCTTCTTTGGAGTAAATGAAGGGTTCCGCATAAGATTCCATTATGTAATTCCATACTCTTCTAGAAAATTTTGATTTGAGTATCTATTATGATGCACATTTTTTATTCTGTTGTTGGATATTAAATCATAAACTTCTTCAATTCCTTTAGAAAGATTTGTCGATGCTTTAAATCCAGATTCTTGATATAACTTTTCACTGCTCACTTGATAATTTCTTGCGTCTTGAAATTTCATTGGAGTAGTTTCAATCGTTGCCGAAGGCACTTTTTTGACTATTGCTTCAGCTATATCAATAATTTTAAAATTTTTATAGTGTAAATTGAAAATACCGGTTATATCTGATTCAATTGTTTGAGCTATTGCATTTGCTACATCTACAACATGTAAAAGAGGTCTCCATTGCTCTCCACCAAATACTGTAAGTTTTCCTTCTGTTAGAGCTTTTGTTACTAAAATATTTACAACTAGATCAAGGCGAATTCTCGAAAACTCATCACTAATACCAAACAATGTACCAAGTCTAAAAATTATTGCATTTGAATCGGTCAAATACTCTTCAGCTTGAACTTTTGAAGAAGCATATTCAGATAATGGATTAATAGATGATGACTCATCCAATAATCCTTCTTGAGCCCCATAAACAGAACAAGTTGAAAGAAAAATAATTTTTTTATCGAAATTATTTGCTAAAAATTTTACGGATTCTGAATTAATTTCAAAAGTTAGCTCAGGATTAATTGAGCATGCACCATCGCCCACTAATGCGGCTAACCAAATTACTGCATCATTTGCTTTTAATAATCGTAATAACTTATCGTGATCTCTTATATCGCCATAAACAAAATTGACGTCTTTACGATATGATTCTTCGTAGATTAATGAATCATAAACTGTAACATTGTGTGTTTGTTTTAGTTTATCAACTATGCCACCTCCGACATAGCCAGCTCCACCAACAACTAAAATATTCACAATTTAATACTAAATGTTATCTAAACATTAATTGCATTTATATAAAATTTTTCAATATTCTCTGCAGAGTGTTTTATAGTAAAGTTTTCTATAATATACTGTTTTTGCCTAGTTTTTATTTCTTCAAGTTCGGATTCATTTGCTAATAATTTTGCTATAAGCTGTGCTATATCTTTTGTCTTTTCCCTATCCACTAAAACTCCTGATGCATTTAATACAAATTCATTGAGTGGGCTAATATCCGAACAAATAACTGCAACGTTATTTTCAATAGCTTCTAAAACAACAAGACCAAAACCCTCTGAAGATGATAAAAATAAAAAGATATCTATTTCCTCAAAAAACTCTTCAATATTTGTAAAGTGGTCATAAATTTTTACATTATCTTCTAAATCAAAATCTGAAATTAATTTTTTGATTGTCTTCAGATAATCTTCATCATCTGAACCTGCAAGTTTTAATGTAAAATCAACACCTATTTCTTTAAGATAAAACGAAGTTTCTATTACTTTGTCCCATCCTTTCCATGGAAGCATTCTTGCAGCCATCCCAATAGAGTTGTTATTATTATTTTTAGTATTTCTTTTTTTTATCTCTGTTCCGTAATGTATTGTTGTAATTTTTTTTGGTTTAATCCCAATTTCATCAATTAACCAACTATTAATTTTTTTTGATATTGCAATGACACCAACTGAGCGATTTAATAATATTTTCCATATTTTATTCGAGAAAAAGTATTTAAATTTGTTTTCTTTATCTCTTGTTCCATACTGTGCGTGTACAGAAACTACATGATTTATATTCTTATTAAAAAATCTAAGAAATCCTATTATTAGATCTGATTTGGGTAGGTGGGAATGAACAATATTATATTTATTATCTTTAATCAATTTATTCAGAAATATAATAGACATAATTGAACTTTTATGGTGCAAAACTATGTTTCCTAAATTTTTAAGAATAGAATCTCCATATTCATATTTATCAAATGTGAATAGTTCAACTTCTATATTATTAAAATTTTTAAATATCTCTGACAATTGAACTTCAGCACCATCTTTTTTTAATGTTGGAACGACGTGAAGTACTTTCATATTATTCTTTATTAACAATCCTAGATATCAGTTTTCCTAAAATTAAAAAAAATAAGACTGAAATTGAATGATTTTGTATAAAATCTCCAGTTAAAGACAGGCCGACAAATGCACCAATAAATAAATATTCTTGATTGATTATGTTAAATTTCAAATTTTTTAGAAAATACAAA
>QCCZ01000009.1 GCA_003281085.1 OCS155 cluster bacterium AG-349-E07 | reverse complement strand
CCACCATAAACCAAGCTATTTACATCCTCTTGAGCAGCGTCAATAATTTCATCAATAGACAGTCTATTAGAAGGGGAGCCAGGAAGGCTTTTTAAGTGAACTACCCCATAAACTTTCATTATATTTTTACGTGATTAAATTTAATGAATTTTTTGGCAAAATCACCTTCAGTTGAAAGTGTAAGTTCATGACCTTTAGGGACTCTACCAGTGACAACCCTACACCAGTCACTAGCATTTCCTTTTATAGTGTTTTCACTTTGCTCGTCTCCAAATTGCCAAGCTTTGTATTCAGGTCCGATTAGTTCTATTCTTAGATCTTGATATTTAGTTTTGTTGACTTTACTTGCTTGTTCTGCATTTAACCATCCAAAAAGAGCTACATGTTCAACTCTTACGGTGTCTTCATAATCTTTTTTCATTGCATCATAAACATCTAAACTGTGTGCCCATGTTTCGGCTAATTTTGTAACTGCGAAAGTTCTACAATCGATTTCATTTTTCCACCAAGTTAATTTCTTGCCAGGAGAAGACTTAGCTAATATTTCAATAACAGAAGCTCTAGACATTCTCCACCATTCAATAACATCTTGTGGTCTCATATCACTGCCTTTTCTAATTGCTTCTTTTTCAAATTTTTCTAAACCCTTAGGTCCTCTATATTTACTAAATTCAGAACCTTTTTTCTTTAGAGCATTGTTAGCAAGATCTTCAATAGCTGCAAGATAACTAACATGTGCAGTAATATCCCAATTTTTGTATGTAGTTTTTGTATTCCAATTTCTAACAGGAATACTCTGAAGATATTGATCTAATAATTGCTGTTCAGCGACGAGGTTACTCAGTATTTCTTGCATAATTATAAGTTTACTTGAGGTAAACAATTAACTCCAGTGTCAATTTGAGCAAAAAACCCTTTTTTTAAATTAAGTTTGTATTTATGATGCATTTATGAAGAAAATCTTAAAATTTGTTTTAGTAGTACTTGGATTCAGGTATGTTTTAAGACTTATGGATGAAAATGTTGATATCAAGATTCAAATTAAGAAACTTAGAAATGAATTAGCTAATTTGGAAACTGAAGATTTAGAAAACAAAATTAAAGATTTTTTTAAAAAGTACGACCCAAAATTTAAAGATCAAGAAGAAAATCAGGAAGATTTTTAAAGTAAATAATCAATGTGGAGATTACTTGGAAAGTCAGCACATCTCTGGCCAGAATGGCTTTATAAGCTAATATCAAAAATTCACTCTAAAATTATAAAATTTAATCATTCATTTTTAGGTGAAAAAATAATAGGTGATCACATTCTTTTACTTGAAACTATAGGTAGTAAAACAAATCAACTAAGAAAGACACCTTTAACTTATGCTAATTGTGAAAATGATTATATAGTTGCCGCTTCCTACAGTGGTAATGATAAAACACCAGATTGGTTTTATAATCTATCTTCCTCAAATCCATTTATAACAATTAATAATGAAAGATTCGAAGCTACTTATGAATTAATAGAATCCTCTGATAAAGAATTTTACTGGAGTTTATTGGATGAAGTCTATCCAACTTTTCAAATGTATAGAAAAAGAACTAATAGAGACATACCTCTGATTAAATTTTCTAAAGTTGAGGCTTTATAGACGGCCCTTTTCTAACTATTGTGTTCCATAAAGTTTTGTAATGATCTAAGTCTTCTTTATTAACATGAGGTAGTACAAAGTTTTCCCAAGTGTCTTTTAGAGGGTCCAATGATTCTGCATAAACATCTAAGCCTATAGGGATTCTCTCTACAATTGTTCTCAAACTCATAGGTGTTTCTATATTGATACTTATATCATCTGACATAAATGAGTTATTAATTTCTGTTGCTAGTTTAATTATTAAATCTCTGTATTCTTTTTGAAGTTTCGGATATCTTTTTTCAAAAATAGTATTTAGCTGCTCTTTATTTGGGAAAGGCTTATCCCATATAACCCACCTATCAGCAAAAGCTTTATTTAATGACTGGGTACCTGCATAATCTCTTAAACTAGTTGGGTTCATTGTTCCAAAAATATAAGTATCTTCTCTTAGCGAAAGCACTTCTCCGTTTGGGAGCTCTAACTTTCTGTGTCTATCAAGTAATGAATGTAGTGCAAATAAAACTTCAGGACCCGCTGCATTGAGCTCTGATAAATTTACAATTGCTGGTCCTCTTAATGCTCTTGTTAATTCACCATCTTGCCATCTACTTTCGGTCCCACCCTTACCATCTCCATATAACTGAACAGATCCTAAAAGTGTTACGTCTCTAACCTCTCCAGATAAAGGAATTCTGTAATACGGAAACTTAAGTTTTGCTGCGAATTGTTCTATATCATGATCTTTTCCCGTTCCCATATGACCCATTAGTGCAATGTGTATGGGTATTTCATTATTAAATGATTTACTTTTTGAATTCATAACCTGAGCAAGTCTATATTGCATTCCTAGGTCTACATAGAATTCATCTACTTCTGGAATTCTATTACTTCTCGATTCAAAATCATCTTGTTTTTTATCTAATTTACATTCTTCTATTTCAACAGATTGTTTCTCATTATCAGGATTTACAAATTTTTTCTTACCCATTAGGCGACTCCAGATGCTAATTTAATGTTTTTTATAAGTATATCCTTTGTGATGTTTACTATGGAATGAATTAATTGTTCAGGTTTTTCAATTTGTACATTATTAATATATTCTCTCCATGAACCTCTACTGCCAATTCCTATTCCGATTACATCGACTCCATTTTTAGTTGCAAAGTTTATACTATTTTGAAGTTCATTCAATGATCCTCTAGTCATACCGTCTGACAGTACAACTAACATCTTTGTATTCGATGGATGATTTAACAATCTTTTTGTTGCATGCATGATATTTATTTCATCGATGTTAGTCCCTTTTTCAAACATGCTTACAGGAGGAATTGAATCTTTACTTATACCAATATCTATTGAATCTCTTAAATTTCTTGAAAATTCTATCAGACCAATAAATTGCTGATAGTTCTCTCTCCATGAATCTTTAAATTCTTTAATAAAATAATGATTTGCGGTATTGTAAAGTTCCTGAGCTGAAGAACCGTATGTTCTATTTAACATTGAAGAAACTGCAAATTTTCTTTTATTATATGTATCTTCATTTTCAGTATGTTCTGAAGCAAAAGCTCTGTTAAAAATAGAAACTTCAAAATCAATATCAAGTTCAAAACATATTTGCGATAAGTAACTAGCACCAATTAATGCTGAGGCTAGAGACCAAGGATGAAGTTCTTCTTTGTTTTTTTCAATCATCGAACCACTTCCATCAATTAAAAGAGATATTGCATATGCCTTATTGGATAGTCGCTGTTTCTGTTCAAACATTCTCTCGTATCTTCCAGAAGCAAGCATGATTGGAACATGTGGAGATAAGTCTCCTTGATCAAATCCACTAATTCTTTGTCTTTTTTGGTTGTGTATAAAGTAGGGTTTTATCTTGTTTGTAACTTTATAAATAGGTAAATTCCACTGCTGTAATAACGATTCGTATGTTTCAAGACCATTCTTGAATAAATTCTTAAAATTATCAGGTATTCTATTTTCAACAACTTTCGCAGTATTTCCTGATGGAAAATAGATAGTAGTTGATGCCCCTACTTTAGAAATATGATCATCCATAAGATTTAATTTGTCATCAGTTGTTTTAGACTCGGTATGACCAAGGAACTTCTGCAGAGTATTACCTGTTGTTACATTGTTAGAGGAGGGGATAAGAACCTTGTTTAAGTCATTCACTACACTTTCATCAAGCGACTCTTCAATTTCTTTTTGTTCTCCAAGTGTGTAGTTGTCTAAGTCTGGAAGAATATTGTACCGTTTACATATATCAACCATCTGAACTGTTGCCTCAATTAATTCAGATACATTCACATCTTCATAATTTAAAGTTTTTAAAATATGCAATGATTCGTTTAATGAACTTACTACAGGCTTTTTATAGTTTTCAAACTCGGGATCTATATACGAAGTAATTGAGTGAAAAAGTAATGATAGGTACTGACTAAAATTACCAAGCTTTTTTATCTCAGAAAACGACTCAGTATAAATATCTTCAAGAATAGAATTTAGACCTTCGTATTGTTTAACAAAGATTTTTTCTTCGATTGAATGAATTAGAATATCAAAAACATATTTTCCAAAGGGTCCTGTGAGAATTTCCAGAATGTCATCAATATCTTCAACATCATCTAGTTCTTCAGGAAATAGCTTGTTTATAGATTCAGGGTCTAGAGTGTAATTATTTGTTGCATGTATAGCTTCGTGAACAACAGTACCAATCATAACCTCATCTCTATCAAGATTTGTTTTAGAGATTGTATTAACAAGTATTGATGGATTTATTACAATATCATTTTTGCTATTAGATTTTGATCTTCCATATCGAAGTGATAAATCATCATTTTTCATTTGAGTTTGCAGTAATCTCGTAATAGCAGGTCTGATCTTTTCAAAATCTTCAACTATTTGAGCTTCGATGTTTTTTTTCTTTGAATTCATCTAATTATCATTATCATTAACAACTATAAGTATAAGGAATTATCAAAGATGAATGAAATCGCTCAAAAGACTGTTTTGATATCAGGTGGAGCAGGCTCAATGGGCCAACTAGTTTCAGATTACATAAGCTCTAGAAACGATTTTATCATGACAGCAATTCATGATCCTAATTATGATGGACAAGAATATAAAATCTATAAAGACTTAACAAATATAGAAGAAGATATAGTTGTAGAGTTTTCGCCTGCTTCAGTAATAAATAAAAATATAGAAAAACTATTAAATTCAAATGCAGATCTAATAATTGGATCATCCGGAGTAAGTGCAGAAATGTTGTCAAAGTTAAAAAAAACAATAGATAGAAAAATAATTGTTATTCCAAACTTTTCAATAGGCGCTGCTTATCAAAAGCTTTTCGCAGCATCACTATCTGAAAATTTTGATTCAGTAAATATAACTGAAAAACATCATGGTAAAAAACAAGATGCACCATCTGGAACTGCTATCGATTTAGCAAATTATTTACCATCAGAATTAATCTCTCACGAAAAAAATGGAGATTTTTATAAAACTAACAAAGTCAACAACAAAAATATTTATTCATTGAGAGACGATATATTTCTAGCTGAACAAGAAGTAGATTTCAAAAATGAATATGAATCTTTTAATTTAGATCACAAAGTAAATGATAGAAGAGCATATCTCTACGGTGTAAAAGTTGTACTTGATCTTTATGATGATTTGCAAGGTTTTAGTCTAGGTTTAGAAAATTTAATAGCTAAAAAGATTAATATCTAATTATGAGCGATTTCGGAAAGCTATTAACAGCAGTAATAACCCCGTTTGATTCCAATGGTGTGCTTAGCACTGATACTTTGTGGAGACTATACAGAAAATTAATTCATGAAAAATCTGATGGATTAGTTTTATCAGGAACTACTGGAGAGTCTCCAAATTTAACAAAAGAAGATAGAAAAATCATTTATTCAACTGCCAAAGATTCAGTTGGAGACAAAGCAAAGATAATTGCTGGTACTGGTACATACTCAACTAGAGAATCAATAGAGTATACAAAAATGGCAAATGATTTAGGTGTAGATGGAATAATGATTGTTACACCGTATTATTCAAAACCATCACAAATTGGAATTTTGCAACATTTTGAACAGATTTCAAAAAATACTGATTTGCCAATTATGGCTTACAATATTCCTGGAAGAACAGCAACTCTAATAGAAATCGACACTTTAGAAAAACTTGTTGATGATATCGGAATACATTCGATAAAAGACGCAGTAGGGGATTTAAATTTTTCTAAAACTGAACTAGAAGTACTTAAGGACAAAGTTGATATCTATTCGGGTAATGATGGTGAGACTATAGAGTTCATGAAGATGGGTGGAAAAGGTGTAGTCTCTGTTGCTTCACATGTTGTTGGAAATGAAATTTTTAATTTAATAAATCATGTTCTTAACGATGAGATTGAATCTGCTGAACAATTGCAAAATCAACTCTTACCTTTTTTTGATTTATTATTTGAAGAACCTAGTCCAGGTCCAGTCAAATACTTACTTACAGAAACTTGGGAAGATGTTGGATCACCTCTAATGCCTATCACTAACGTTTCAGACGATTTAGCGAGTAAATTATTAGAAAATTTCCGAAAAATTAAGAATAATTAAACTTTTTCTACCTTTTTTTATGGTATAATACCTCCGTGGCTGTAAAGACATCCACTCGCAAAAGGGTGAATGGGCGTAAGCGGGTGTCTAAACAAAACAAGTTAATAAATGTAGACAGGGCAATAACTACACTTAAATCTACAACTTCTAGTACTTTATCTAAATTCGTCCAATCGTATCAAGCAGTAGCGATATTTATGTTTACATTTGCTGCGTTAATTACGCTATCTATATTTCAAAAAGGCGGTCCTGTTGGAGAAATCGTTTACAGAACTCTTGAATGGTGTTTTGGTTATGGAATTTATGCAATGCCTGTACTTTTCTTATACGGTTCAGCAATATTGATTCGTGATAAAGAAATAGTAAAATCACAAAAAGTTTTAATTGGTACTTTTTGGGTACAGATAATCTCTTCAGCTGCTTTTCATTCTCTTATTCATTCTGAGCCTGTACCAATTAGTGCTGGATCTGAATTAATAACTAAATCTGGTGGTCACATATCAGCATTTATTGTTCATCCATTAACCAATTTTTTTGGTTTGGAAATGACACATACTCTACTCTTAATCGGACTAGTTATGTCAGTTTTATATATGACTGATATTGAATTGAAAGATCTTATTGGAGGAGTACAGGCAGTTTTCAAATATATTTATAAATTCATTTACGCATTCTTTTTGGCTAGAAAGGAAGCAAATAATTTACAATTTGAAAATATTTTAGATACTAATGAATCCTCAACAAAGAATGAAACTGTTAAAAATATCGATAGTGGAAAAAATAAACTAAAAGAAAAAGTAGAAAATGTTTCAAATTTTACAGATTTCAAACAAAAAAAAGTTAAATCAATCTCAAAAGTTAACAATAAAACTAAATCCTCTAAAGATTATAAATTACCACCGGTAAGTTTGTTGAAACAAGGTTCATCTCTGTCTACATCTAAAAAATTGTTACAAGAGACGGCTAAGGATTTAACTCAATTATTAAATGAACACGGAGTTGAAGCAGAGCTAACAAATGTTGTTCCTGGACCTACTGTCACTAGGTATGAAATCGAACTAGCACCAGGTGTAAAAGTTTCAAAAGTCACATCATTATCTCATGATATTGCATACGCATTAGCAACTCCAGATGTCAGATTGCTTGCTCCTATTCCTGGTAGAAGTGCAATAGGAATAGAAATACCGAATAGACAAAGGAAACTCGTATCGCTAGGAGATGTACTATCTTCTAGTGAAGCTACTAAATTAACTCATCCACTTAATGTTGGATTAGGTTTAGATATTGCTGGTAAACCTAGGCTTTTGAATCTTTCAGAATTACCACATGTTTTAATTGCAGGTCAAACTGGAGCTGGTAAATCATCCTGTATTAACTCTATAGTTACTTCATTATTGATTCGCACCAACCCTGATGATGTCAAAATGGTTATGGTTGATCCTAAGAGGGTTGAATTAGGTCAATACAATGATGTACCTCATCTACTCACAAAAGTTATAACTAATCCTAAAAAAGCTGTTGATGCATTAAGTTGGGCAGTAGCAGAAATGGATAGAAGATATGACTTGCTTGCAGACGGACAAGTTAGAGATATCAATGGTTATCATGAAAAATTTGATGCAGGATTGCTCGATGAAGATAAGTTCGATCGATTTCCTTATATAGTTTTGTTCATTGACGAATTAAATGATCTAATGATGGTAGCAGGAAGAGAAGTTGAATCAGCAATTGTACGTTTAGCTCAAATGGCAAGAGCAATTGGAATTCACCTAGTAGTAGCTACACAAAGACCTTCAGTAGATGTTATTACTGGAGTTATGAAAGCTAATATTCCATCTAGGCTAGCTTTCTCAGTTGCTTCTACTACAGACTCAAGGGTCATACTTGATCAATCTGGAGCAGAGAAACTTATAGGTTTAGGAGATATGTTAGTTGTGACAGCCTCAAACCCAAGACTTGAACGAATTCAAGGTGCTTGGGTAACTGAAGGTGAAATTAAAGATGTTGTTTCATGGGTTAAAGATCAAAAAAAAGCACAATACAATCCTGCAGTTACAGAGGAACAGAAGAAATCTATCACTTCCTCTGAAGAAGATTTTGGCGAAGATGAAGAGTTAATTGCTACAGCTAAAGAACTTGTTATAAGATCACAATTAGGCTCTACATCAATGCTTCAAAGAAAACTTAGAGTAGGATTTGCAAGAGCAGGAAGATTAATGGATATTCTTGAAGCTCAGGGTATTGTTGGTCCTTCAGAAGGATCAAAAGCAAGAGAAGTTTTGATTACTGTTGAAGAATTTGAAACAGGTAATTTATCATCAATTGAGGAACAAGATGATAATCAAGATTTATCTATTGAAAGTTCTGATTCTGAAGATGATGAATCTTGGTACGAATAACTAAACTTTTATTTCTCTACCCTTAATTATCCTTCTTCTAATAGCCGCAGAAATTGTGTCTACGATTAACACCATAAGTATTGTTACTACTAATACTGTGCCTGCTCGAGGAAAATCTCTAAAACGTAATTGATTAATTAATTCTGCTCCAACACCACCTGCACCAACAACGCCTAAAACTGCAGATGCTCTTAAATTAATTTCAAATCTATATAACCAATAAGATGTTATTGTCGGCATAACTTGTGGTATTACTCCAAAAAAAAGTTCATTTAACTTGCTACCGCCAGAAGATTTGATCGATTCGAGAGGACCTTCATCAATTCCTTCAATCACTTCAGAAGATAATTTTCCTAATGTACCAATAGAATGTATTCCAACAGCTAATGTTCCAGTTAAAGGACCAAGTCCTGTTATAGGTAAGAGCACAAAAGCTAAAATCAATTCAGGAAAAGCTCTAATTACATTAAGTACCTGCTTGGTTGCTCTGCTGAAAGAATTTAAAGAAACATTATTAGCTGCTAAAAAAGATATTGGAAAACTAAATATTGCGCCAATTACAGTTCCAGCCCAAGCAATGAAAAGTGATTCACCGACTTTTGGAACTATTCTGTCAATAGCCTCTTGTGATAAATCTAGAGGGAACATTGCAGTTACAAGTATCCAAACCTTACTAGGAGCTGTTAAAAATCTCTCTGGTGTAATCTCCAGACCTGAAGCGGACCAAATTGATCCTGCAACAATTAAAACTGTTATTAGGTACTTTAATATTCTTTGATTTATCGGTTGTTTAGGTATGTTCATAAAATTTTTCTTCTTAACCAAACGCTAAATTGTTCGATAGCAATTACTGCTACAAGAATTAAAACAATTATTGGCGATATTCTATCAAACCTTAAGAAGATTCTTTGGGTCTCAATTATCCTACCTACACCACCAGCACCAACTAGTCCTAAAATAACGGATGCTCTAATACAAAGTTCAAAAATATATAAAAAATAAGCTGTAAAGTTTGGAAGAATTTGTGGAAGTGCAGAAGTAAAAACAGCTTGATTGTGTTTAGCACCACTTGCTTTAGCTGCTTCTAAAGGTCCTAGATCAATACTATCAATTGTCTCTGATAATAATTTCCCCATGATTGCCATAGAAAACATTACTAAGGCAAGTACTCCTGCAAATGGCCCTAACCCAACAGCAACTGTAAAAAGCATTGCCCAAAATAAGTCTGGAATAGTTCTAATGAAATTAAGAAAAGATTTATAAATTAAATAAGTAACTGTTGTTTGATTAGTTGCCCTAGATGCATAGAAAGAAAGAGGTAAAGCAATAAAACAACCAAGAATACTCGCGAGAATTGCAATCTGTATAGTTTCTAGTAAAGCTTGAGAAGCATTTTCGATTGCCCATTCCCACTTAGGGTTAAATAATGTATCTGTTACAAGTTTTCTATTTTCCCAATTTCTTTTGAAGTCTTCTATATTAAATCCAACTTGAAAAAAAGAAAAAATAGTCAGGGCAATAGCGAATGGATAGCCAATTACTGTTAGTAAAGAAGGTAAAGGCTTCTTGGGTACTTTAATCATCATCTCCTAATAAATCCGAAGATTTTATTGCTCTACCATAAATATTTTCAAAATCTTTATCGCTAACATCGTTAACTTTACCGTCGTACACAAGTTCTCCATCTTTGAGACCGATTAATCTTTCACCAAATTCTTTTGCGAGGTCTAAGAAATGTAAATTAACAATTGTCGTAATGCCTAGTTCCTGGTTTATCTCTTTTAAGTACTTCATTACAACCCTAGAGGTTATGGGATCCAATGATGCTACCGGTTCATCTGCTAACATCACTTTGGGTTTTTGTGCAAGAGCTCTAGCAATTCCTACTCTTTGCTGCTGACCACCTGACAAATTCGATCCTCTAACGTATGCTTTTTCTAATATTTCTACTTTGTTTAATGATTCAAATGCAATTTCTTTATCATCTTTCGGCCACAATCCAAATATAGAACGAAGTGAAGAAACTTGGCTTAATCTTCCGGTTAAAACATTTTTTAATACAGATGATCTATTAACTAAATTGAAAGTCTGAAAAATCATTCCTATATCTGATCTAATAATTTTTAATTCTTTTTTTGAGGCATTGGTAACATTTCGAGAATCAACAATAACTTCTCCTTCAGTGGGTTTCACTAAGTTATTAACAGTTCTTAACAAAGTTGATTTACCCGCTCCAGACATACCTACAATGATGACAAAGTCACCCTCATCTATATCCAAAGAAACATTATTTAATGCTTTTACTCCACCAGGGTATGTTACACTTACGTTTTTAAATTCAATCATAATTTTCAAAAAAAAACTAGGGCAGTAATAACTGCCCTAGTTTTATATTAATTAGTCGTCGTAAAGACCAAATTCTTCAGCTGCTTCTCTAACCACATCAAACTCTGAGTTTTCTGCAGGTACTAAATCAGTCCATCCATAAATTTCATCCATTATGGCTCTTCCTTCTTCAGTAGCAATGTATTCAGCTAAAATATCATAAATTTGCTGTTTAATATCTTCAGGCAAATCTGTTCTAACTGCAATCACATCATTTGGTATTTCTTCTGTAATTGCAAATGCTATGACCTTTTCACCTACATCAGCATTTGTTTTTCTTAATGTTCTTCTTGCGTCATCATATGTAACACCAAACTTAGCATCACCATTATAAAGACCAGCAATAACACCATCATGTGAACCAGCAAAACGTTGAGTTATATCACTTGTATAATCTATACCTGCTTTTTTAAGTTGTAGAGATGGATATAAGTAACCTGATGTTGAACCTTCTTCAACAAAAAGTACTTCCTCTCCCAACATAACAGATAGATCTGCTTCGCAAGCAAGTCCAGGACTAGTAGTAACACCGTCTCGAACTTCAGGGATTAACCCAGAATCACCAAATCCCCAACCTACTTGTAGAGCTTTTACATCAGGTGGAGTTGTTTCTGAACCAGTTACTAGAGTTGGTACACCATTGATGTTTTCAAAAGCACCTATAACTGGTGGAGAATCACAAACACTTGCATCTGTTGTCCAAAATGTTCCGTGATATGAACCAGAGCCATACCTTACTGATTTAGCAATTGCTTCAAATCTTCTAGGAAATGCTTCCATTGCTGTTACATAACCTAAAGTAGCAAAAGCTCCTACGTCAGCTTGACCAGATCCCATTGCCACTAGTAGACCTGAATAGTCACTTGTTACAAATCCTTCAACTTCTATACCCAAACCATCAGTCAAAACTTTCATCATTGGTTGAATGTTGTCTAATAATTCGGCTTGTTCCGCGCTAGGTACAAAGCCAAAAACAATTTTCTCTAAAGTTGGCGCAGCAGTAGTTGCTGGAGCCTCTAAAGTTTCGACAGTTTCGACTTCTTCCATAGCAACGGGTTCTTCTACAGTCTCTTCAGCAGAGCCACCACAAGCAGTAGCAACTAATGCAAGACAGAGTAGAAGTAGTAATGATTTTTTCATCATTATCCTCCGCTAGCTTATAAGCTCATCATACTTGTTTATAACTTTAGGATATCGTTTTAAGTTAAAAATTTGTTAAATCAATTTCTCCATAAGTACGAGAAATTATCTCACCGTTGGTATCAAGTACTATAGAAATTGGTTGACCAACAATCTTAAAATAGTCTCGTAACTCAGGAGTAGAAAACCCTATTGTGAGGTTCCCATTAAGATTTTCATTAATCCATTCCATTGTTGGTTCGTACTGACTATGTGCTAACGCAATAACATCATACTCATCAGAAATATTAGCTAATTCTTTTTCTACGACAGGTAACTCCCGCCTACATACGCCTCAGTAATCAGCCCAAAAAATTATAATTGTCTTTTTATCCGTAAAATTCTCAGTAACAACAACTTTAGATGTATCTATATACTTAAAAGTACTTTCTGTAATAGCATCTGTAGAATCTGCAACCGCCTCTAATAATTCACTTTCTAATTCTTCACTAGCTCCATACGAACAGGAAATAAAAAATATTATAAATATTGGCAAATAACGTTTCATAACTTAATGATAATCTTATTGGTGAATAACCTTGCTATGCTAAATGTGTGAATATTGCACTTTTAAGCGTTGGAACAGAAATTTTACTTGGCGATACTGTCAATACTAATCTTGCATCACTTGGACAGGCTTTATATAACAATGGATTTATTCTCTCAACTGAAAGAACTGTTCCTGATGATAAAAAGTTGATACAAGATGCTGTAAGTGAATTACTTGTAAATAATGATGTCATAATTACATGTGGAGGAATTGGACCCACAGAAGATGATTTTACTAAAGAAGTCATTTCTGAAATGTTTGACTTGAATCTTGTTTTAGACGAAGATCATCTAAGTTGGATGAAATCTAGATGGGAGAGTAGAGGCATGACTATGCCTGCAACAAACGTAAAACAAGCAGAGATCCCGGCAGGTGCAATTAAATTAAATAACACAAACGGAACTTCACCGGGGATTTATATTGAATACAAAAGTAAACATGTATTCATACTTCCTGGACCACCGAGAGAGTTCATACCACTAGTAACAGATGAGTTAGTACCATTTTTAGAAGATAACTTTACAAAAGTAGAAAAAGATTATGAATTTATTTTATTTTTTAACGAAGCAGAATCCGCTTTGGCAGAAAAAATTGACAGGTTTAAACCTGAAGGTTTAGATATTGCTTACTTAGCGAGCAACGGAATAATTAAATTACGAATCGATAAAAATTCCGTCAATGATGATGCGTTAAAAGATTTTAAAAATCAAATAGATGATACATTAAGTGACAATGTATTAAGTTATGAAAATATCCCTGCTTCAAAAGTTTTATTAAGTGAACTAAAAGCTAAGAATTATACAATATCCTTAGTAGAGAGTATTACTGGGGGATCATTCTCTAAAGAGCTTGTTTCTCATCCAGGTGCGAGCAAAACATTAATTGCATCCAATGTTTTGTATTCTATGGATTCAAAACAAGAACTATTAAATTCTGAACCTAACGAGGAATGGCATTTACTTACTGAAGAGTTAGCAGTTGCGTCTATGAAGAAATATAATTCTTCAGTCGGTTTAGCAGTATTAGGCGAAGCTGGTCCCATTCCTTCAAGTAAATATAAAATAGGTGAAATATTTATATCCATCTGTATCAATGGTGAAATATTTAATTTCAAACACAATTTACGGGGTAATAGGGAAGATATCATAAATAGAACAGTAAATAACTGTATATGGGATCTATTAAATTTAATTAAATAGTTGTATTCGAACAAATGTTCGATTAAAATTTGTCATATAGAGATGTTTAAATAGTTATTAATTATTGTTAATAAATAGGAGTGAATAATGGATAAAGACAGGGCAAAAAAATTGGATACAGTTTTTTCGCAAATAGAAAAACAATTTGGTGAAGGTTCTTTAATGAAGCTTGGTTCTGACCAAGTTAGAAAAATACCTTCAATATCTACAGGAGCACTATCAATAGATCTTGCATTAGGTATAGGTGGAGTACCTAAAGGCAGAGTCATCGAAATCTATGGTCCTGAAAGTTCTGGTAAAACAACATTATCTCTACATATTGCTGCTGAAGCCCAAAAAGCTGGTGGAGTAGCAGCATTCATTGATGCAGAACATGCTCTAGATCCCATCTATGCAAGCGCTCTTGGTGTTGATGTAGATGAATTGCTTGTTTCACAACCTGATACAGGAGAACAAGCCTTGGAGATTGCAAATATGCTGATTGATTCCGAAGGAGTTGATGTAGTAGTTATTGACTCTGTTGCAGCTTTAGTTCCCCAAGCTGAAATTGATGGAGAGATGGGCCAATCACATGTAGGTCTACAAGCAAGATTAATGTCACAGGCATTAAGAAAACTAACATCTTCTATCAATAAAACACAAACTACTGTTATTTTTATCAATCAAATTAGAGAAAAAATTGGTGTTATGTGGGGTTCTCCTGAAACTACAAGTGGTGGTAGAGCACTGAAATTTTACGCATCAGTAAGAATTGATATTAGAAGAATTGAAACTCTTAAAATTGGAGCCGAAATGATAGGTAATCGTGTACGAGCAAAAATTGTAAAGAACAAGGTTGCACCACCATTTAAAGAAGCTCAATTCGATATTATGTTTGGTCAAGGTATTTCTAGAGAAGGCAGTTTGCTTGATGTAGGTGTAGATCATGGGATCGTTAGAAAAGCTGGTGCTTGGTTTACTTATGATGAAGTTCAACTTGGTCAGGGTAAAGAGAATTCAAAACGTTTTCTTAGAGAGAATGCAGACATTGCATTACAATTAGAAACTGATGTTTACAAAGCTGTTGGTTTAATAGAATCCGAATCCAATGAAGACATTTCAGAGGAAGAAACAGAAGATACCAATTCCGAGTAATAAATTTAAAATTTAATTACATTTTAATTTTATACTCTACATGTGGACCAATTAGTTGAAATAAAATCAAAAATACAGATTAACCCTTCAAGGGTTGGTAAGAAATATTTTGTAAAAACTTTTGGTTGCCAAATGAATGAACATGATTCAGAAAGAATTTCTGGCATGTTTGAGTTAGATGGTATGTCAAAAGCTATATCTGAAGAATATGCCGATGTACTTTTTGTAAATACTTGCACCATTAGGGAAAATGCTGATGACAAACTTTATGGTACATTAGGACAACTAAAACAATGGAAATCACAAAAAGATAACAGGAAACTACTTGTTGGTGGATGTGCAGCACAAAAAGATAAAGAACTTGTAAGAGAGAAAGCTCCATGGGTAGATGTAGTTATTGGTACTCATAATTTAACTAATGTAGTTGATTTATTAAATAGATCAGAAGATTGGGGCCCTTTAACTGAAATAATTGATGAGATTGAAACTCTTCCTACAGAAGCACCCTCAATACGTGAATCAGAGTATTCAGCATGGGTAACAATTCAAATAGGATGTAACAATTCTTGTACTTTTTGTATTGTTCCATCAGTGAGAGGACAGGAGATAAGTAGAAGGCCTAGTGATATTGTAAATGAAGCTAAAAAATTGGTTGATGAAGGAGTTAAAGAAATTACGTTACTGGGTCAAAACGTAAATTCATATGGTAGAGATTTAAAAATTGAAGGAAAAGCAAGACCATACTTTTCACAACTATTAGAGCAACTAAATGATATAAAAGGATTAGAAAGAATTAGATTTACATCACCACATCCTAAAGATTTCAAGGCAGAAACTATTGAAAGTGTTAAAAAATTAAAAAATGTTTGCAACCAAGTTCACGTACCCCTTCAAAGTGGTAGTTCTAATATTCTCTCAAAAATGCACAGAGGCTACAACAAAGAGAGATTCATTGAAAAAGTAGATATGATAAGGAAAATTATCCCAGATGTATCTTTAACTTCAGATATTATTGTTGGATTTCCCGGAGAGACTGAAAAAGATTTTCAAGACACTTTAGACGTAGTTGAATATTCCAAATTTGATTTGGTTTATATGTTTAAGTTCTCACCCAGACCTGGAACTTTAGCTTATGATATGAAAGATGAATTTATAAGTAATGATGTTATAAATGATAGATTTTTAAGATTAAAAGATTTGCAAACAGATATAAGTGAAAAAAGATATAAAAGATTTCTAAACACTGAACAAAAACTATTAATTGAAAAAACTTCTAAAAAAAATTCTGAAATATTCACTGGAAGAATTGATGGGGGGCAGTTAACCCATATATTAAAAGACAATATTTCAGTTGGTGATATTGTCAATGTAAAGATTGTTGATACAACTCCATTTTATTTAAAGGCAGAACTTTTATAATTGTTATATTTTTTAACTGGAATAACTGCATCAGGTAAAAGCAATCTAGCACATAAGATTGCATTAGAGAAAAATATGTCTATTTTATCTGTGGATTCAATGGCAGTATATAAAGGATTAGACATCCTTACAGCGAAACCAACAGATGTTATGCAAGCGCAGGTAAAATATTATGGTCTTGATATTGCTGATCCTGATCAAAATTTCTCGATTATTGATTATTTGAATTACTTAATAGATCAAGATATTCCTGAAAAAACTTATAATGAAGACATTTTAGCTGTCGGCGGATCAGGTCTTTACATAAAAGCTATGATAGATAGATACGAGTTCAGACCTACAGATCCGACAATAAGATCTGAATTAGAACAGTTGAATTATGATCAATTAATAAAATTTCATAATCTAAACAATATTCCTATTCCAGATATTGAATTAAACAAAAGAAGGCTAATGAGAAATATTGAAAATTTTATGCTTGATGAAGCAAAGTATGTATTTCCACAATTAAATTTACCTAATGGATTAGTTGGAGTATTTTGGAATCACCCAAATTATAAAGAAAATATTGAGAAAAGAACTAAACAAATGATTGCTGACGGCTTACTTGATGAGATTAATTCAATTTCTTATCCATCAAAGACTGTTTTACAAGCCATTGGATTAAATTTATCAGAAGATATAGAAGAAAATATTAATATAAAAACAAAAAGACTTGGTAAAAAACAAATTACATGGTTTAAAAAAGAAGACCGATTAAAAATGATTAATAGTGAAAACCCAGATGATGTATACAAAGATATAATGGAAATCATAAATGAGTAACTTTGCTTATATGTCTGGAACCGGTAATGACTTTCTTGTTGGTGAATATGACGGACCTGTATCTGATATTCAAATTATTGCTTTAGTAAGTGATTCAGAGTTTGATGTAGATGGAGTTATATTTGTTGAACAAATCGATAAATTAACAGTGAAAATGCATTACTTCAATAATGATGGCTCTAAAGCTGAATTATGTGTTAACGGTGTAAGATGCGTAGCTAAATACTCTCTTGATAATCAATTTGTTACAAATAATGAGTTTGTGGTTATTGCTCCGGTATCTGATATAAAAGTTAGCGTAAATGATAATACCGTTGAGTTGTTGGCACCTATTCCTGAATACAACGAAAAACATATTGAAATAAACAATCATAAAGGAATTGTATCTACTGTAGGTAACCCACATTTCATGGTTGAAGTGAATAATGTTGAAAACTTTGAGCTAGAAGACTTATATCAGTTAGTAAATAATAATGAAAATTTTGCATCTGGAGTTAATTTAGAAATTTATGAAATTATAAATAACGAATATGTAAAAGCTCGAGTATATGAAAGGGGAGTTGGGGAGACAGATGCATGTGGATCTGGTGCATTATGCATGTTTAACTACCTCTCAAAAACCAACAGAATTGCAACAAACGGATATATTCTTTATCCTGGCGGAGAACTTAATTTAAGATTTGAGAACGAAGATTTATATTTATCCGGAGAAGTTATATATCTCTAAATAAACTAACAACTTTACCAATAGGTTGAATATTTGAATTTACTTCCTGATTTTCGTAGCTTTTATTAGCTGGTATTAGATACCTTTTACCTGAAATGCTATCTAGAAATTTTACTGTAGCTTCTGTTTCATTTATCATAAATGCACCTATATCACCATTTTTTGGTTCTATTCCTTTATCAATAACAACAATATCTTCATGATAAATTCCTGCATCTACCATAGAATCACCATTAATTTTTAAAGCAAACAAGTTATTATTAAACTTTTCTTGTGGGACAGATATTTCACCAATTTTGTTTTCTTCAGCCAACAGTGGCGCTCCAGCTGCAATTTCACCAACTACAGGTACTGATTTAAAACTAGTCATTAATCTATTGCTAGTAAGTGTCCTAGATTGATTTGCTTTTTTATTTAATAAACCTTTTTCAATTAAATTATTTAAATGATATTGGACAGAACTTGCAGATTTGAGATTTACCTCTGCTGCTATTTCTCTGATTGAAGGAGAGTAACCAGTGTTTTCAAGCTTGTTTTCGATAAATTGTAATATTTCCTGTTGCTTATTTAATTTCATAATAAATTATACCATAAATTAGAACAAATGTTCGAAAAAAAATGTCTTACTTCTTTTTTATATTTAAAATATGAAAAATTTTATAAAACTTTTTGTAATTATGTACTTTTTGAGTGGATTTGTCATTAATTTTGTAAAACAACCATTAAATTCAAATAATTCAGATCAAGAAATTACAACAATTCAGTACAAAATTAGGTCAGGGGATACATTATGGGACATTGCTGATAATTATAATCCATCAAATAAGGAAAATTTTATAAATGAACTCATGATTATTAATAATTTAGATTCATATCTTTTAGAAGTTAACAAAATTTTAGTTATTCCGATAAATATTTGATACAACATTTAGATCTAATTATAATAAATACTATATATGGTATGTCCTTATTGTAATAAGCAAGAAACAAATGTTGTAGACTCTAGAAAAAACAATGAAGGTAACTCGATTCGAAGAAGAAGAGAGTGCCCAAAGTGTAATTTGAGATTCACTACTTATGAAAAAGCAGAAATCGGTCTCTTTGTCCAAAAAAGAAGTGGTGAATTGCAAGAATTCAACTATGAGAAACTATTCAAAGGTATAGAAAATGCATTTGGTGGTTTAGATCTTAATGAAAAGCAACTAAAAACCCTTGTTGATAATATTTACAATGAAATTAAGGAAAAAGGTGCAAAAATTAAAAGTGAAGTTATTGGTGAAACAGTTTTAAGTCATCTTAAAGAAACAAACAAAGTAGCATACTTAAGGTTTGCTTCAGTTTATAAAGAATTTTCAGACGCATCAGACTTTGAAAAAGAAGTTGCAGAGTTATAGATTAAGGCAAGTCATCGAAATTATTATAAGCATTCAAACTTTTATTATTAAAATCTTCCAATGCATTTTCAAAAGCTTTAATTTCTGTTGATTTATTCAAATTAATTGCTGAAACTATAGATTTAGCAACATCATATTCATTATTTCTTAACGCTGCAAGATATCTTCCATGTAAATCTTCAGCTGTTACTAGTGCTACTTCAACTAAGTTTTTGTGATTGTTAAATTCCTCTATTTCAGGTAAATTTGAAAAATTAACCTTACTTTGTGCAATAATTCCAGACAACTCTATTGTTAATTCATCTATATTAATTTGATCTTCATCAACTGGTAACTCTCCATATATAAGCACCTCAGAAATTAAAATCCTGTAAGTTATAACTAGATCAAGCTCATTAACGAGTAAAAACACATTATTTAGATTATCTATAACAGTCGATTTATTATCTAAATCATTTCTTGATTCTAGATTTGCTCTATATTCAATTAAAGATGATTCAATCTGTTGTAAATTAGCACTTGCATTTGATACATCGTACTTTGAGTAAAAAGTATTAGTAGATATTTCAATCAAAGTAGGTAGCAAATCTATAAGCTCATTTGAATTAGAAGTTACTACTATTGCGTCTTCAATTATTTCTGTTTGGGTGTTTCTATAATCTAAGTAACTATTTACAGCGATAAATATTACTAAAACAGTCGATAAACCTATGAAAGTTGGTAAGACCCATTGTCTACGACTTTCTAGATCAGACCATACTCTTTGAATCTGTTCAGTGATTTTAAGTGGATTGAATGTATCAGTTGGTGCTTCTAAAGAATCTGATCCTGCAGTATCTAAGTATGTCTCAATACTAGGCTTTTTAACTTCAACAATGAGATCTTCTGTTGAGGAAATTAATTCTTCAAAAGTTTGTTGTTCAGCACTTATAGATTCATCTACGATATCTACTTGATACTGTGAGGAATCTATTTCAATATCAGGTTCGAAACCTAATAAATCAAGAATTTTGATTTTATTAGATGTTTTAGTTTTATTTTTTGAAAAATAATCTCTAATATTCATCATTGAAAGGCTACCACTGAAAGATAATTTTAATATAAAAATAAAGATTCTTAATGAGTTTGGGAAAATACCTGAAAAAAGTCACAAGGATGATATCGGGTATGATTTATACGCAGATAATGATTACAAAATAGATCCTGGAAAAGTAGTTTTAGTCAATCTTGGGATCTCGATACAGTTACCAAAAAATGTAGGAGGTTTTGTACTACCAAGATCTGGATTAGCAACTAAACATTTAATATCGCCCATAAACTCCCCAGGTCTTATTGATCCAGGATATACGGGGGAGCTTATGGTGCCTTTAATGAACTACTCAGACGTTACCTACATAGTAAAAAGACATGAAAGAATTGCACAGTTAGTAGCCATTACTACGAGTGATTTAATTTTTGATCAAGTTGATAGCTTAGATACATCAGATAGATCAGATGGTGGTTTTGGTTCGACTGGAAAAAATTAATTTTATTATTTTAATTATTAATTAAGATATTACTAATGCGGTAGTAGCTCAGCTGGCTAGAGCGTCTCGTTGCCAACGAGAAGGTCGAGGGTTCGAATCCCTTCTACCGCTCTTCACGGCGACGTGGCGGAGTGGCTACGCAGAGGTCTGCAAAACCTTGTACACCGGTTCGATTCCGGTCGTCGCCTCCAATAATTATGATTGCTATTACAGGATCTGGAGAGTTTCTACCATCAATTTTTGACGTAGACAAAAAACTTTTAAATTATCTAGACGAAGATCCCTATGTACTTACTTTTTCAACAGCTGCTGGTAAAGAGTCCGATGAAAGACTTTTGTATTGGGAGAATTTAGCGAATACACATTTCAGAAATTTAAATGTCATGCATCAACATATAGATGCGAGAAATCATAAAGATTTGAACAAAGAATCAGTAATCCAAGAAATGAAAAAAGCAAATTTTGTTTTCTTTTCTGGTGGGTCACCTAATCACTTATATGATTCTATCTACGATTCTGAATTTTCTAATGAACTTCAAAACTTAGAAAGTAGAGGTATTATTGCTGGCTGCAGTGCTGGAGCAATGATAATGGGTGAGAAAATGATCAAAGGAGTTGGTTTAAACTATTTACCAAAAACAATCGTAATACCTCATTATGGTGAAAGTTTCTATTCATGGATTTCAAACACAGTAAAGATGTTAAACAGAGGAAGGTACAAATTGCTGTGCTTAGAAAAAGACACTTATTTTATAAAAGACGGTGAACATTTGAGCGTACTGGGTAAACAAAATGTTCACATTATATACAATAAAGAACACCATACATTCTCTGATGGTGACACAATAGACGCATCATTATTACAATAAATACATGTGTGGAAGGTACTATATTGATATTGCAAAAGACGAACTGTCATTTGTAAATAACTTTTCCGAAATCGAATACGAACAAAATTTCAACGTAGCACCACAGAATCAAGCTCCATGCATAATTGATAACAATTTAGTAATTGCTAGCTGGGGATATTTTCCAGAATGGCTAAAGAGTCAATCTAATCCTAGGCCTTTGTTTAATACAAGGTATGAGTCATTACTTGAGAAAAAAACATTTACTTCAGCATTTAAAAACTCAAGATGTTTAATTCCAATCTCTGGATGGTACGAATGGAAAGATGAAGATGGTATTAAACAACCATATTATTTTTTTGATAACTCTGAAAATGTATTGTTTGCTGCGGGCCTTTATTGGAATAGAAGTAGTGGTGATATCGAAACCTCTATCATTACAAGAGAGGCTGTAAGATCATTACAGACTATACATAACAGATCTCCTTTATTGCTTACAAAAGATCAAAGAGAAATATGGACGTCTAATTTATCTAGTGAAGAAATTTATCCAGAGGTATTAGGGTATGAATACGATAATATAGAATTTTATAAAGTAGATAGAGCAGTGAACAACCCAAAAAATAATAATGATTCTCTTATAAGAAAATATGAAGAAGTACCTTTTTGATGAATAGTCAGTCACCAATATACTCTTTAAAATTTACAATCACTTGGATATTTGTTTACGGAATTATTGTGTTTATTTTGTGGCAGTTTATACAAATTTTCTTAGCTATATATCTAGGCCTTTGGGTTCTTAACTTGTTGATTGAAATTGTTGAAAGACTTTTTCTTAGATTTGGTAAAAGAATTATTACTGTAGAAAAATAAACAATTTAAAAAATATCTAAATGATGCTATATTTCTAAATACGGGAGATTAGCTCAGTCTGGCAGAGCACTTGCTCGACACGCAAGGGGTCACAAGTTCAAATCTTGTATCTCCCACAAACTATAAATTTCCCTTATTAATTACAAAATTTACGTAAGGTGTATTTAAACCAAGAATTTTCTGTTCCTCATAATCAAATTTTTCAGTGAATCCTGCAATGTAATAATGTTCATTTAAATTCTCGTCACCCTCTGTAAAGGAATTCAATGCATTATCTCTTCTCTTCCAATATGATTTCTTAAAATCAGGATTTCCATCATATGTAAGAGGGTTATATGTGATATTTGAATTTTCTTTTGGAACTAAATCATCGCAAACACCTTTATATTCGTCACCTATTTGCACTTCATATCCACCTAATTTATATTTGTATGCTTTTATGACGCAGAATTTATGGTATTTGTATTCGGTTGAATTCCAAATTGACTCAACGTGAGAAGCATCTATAAATTCGAACTTTTTGTTCTCCTTAAATACAATGTTTAATAAATAAAGAGCATCAAAGTAGCTAATATAAAATTTTTCGTTGTCACTGGATGCGTAGTAATCATCTTCCATAACATATAGATTAATATTGTTAAGTCGTAACTAGCTTAATAAGTAAGCTCAAATATAAGTATATAATTTGGATATGACTAGACAGGTTAAAAACATTATTGCAATTACAGCTTTCCTCATCTGCATCGGCTTAATAAATATTGCAGGTCAAAATATTGATATTGAGATAAGAGGGATGAATGCATTTACCTTTATTTTGATTACTGCTGTATTGATACAGATTATTTTTTTTATACCTTCTTTTATTTTAAAAACAGAGAAATATTATGACTTAGTTGGAAGTTTGACATATGTTACAACGGTATCTCTTGCATATTTTTCTGTCGAAAATAAAACAATAATAGATTCAATAATCTACTTTTACATCATTGTATGGGCTTTAAGACTCGGGATATATTTATTTAGACGAGTCAGAAATGACGGGAAAGATGTAAGGTTTGAAAAAGCCAAAAGACATTTTTTTTGGTTCCTTCAATACTGGATTGGACAAGCACTTTGGGTAGCACTTACCGCATGTGCAGCAATTATTGCAATCTTATCACCTGAAGATGACACACTACCAGTTCTAGCTTTGGTTGGTATGGCATTGTGGCTCTCCGGATTCACCATTGAATCTATTGCTGATTATCAAAAACGAGCATTTAGAAAAGAAAATAATCCTAGCGAAGCCTTTATTCATACAGGCTTGTGGGCAAGATCAAGGCATCCTAATTATTTTGGCGAAATAACACTATGGACTGGTATTGCTGTTATAGCTTTAAATACCTTAACTGGCATTGAGTACATAACTCTTATTTCTCCAGTATTTGTTTATATATTGTTAACACGTATGAGTGGAATTAACATGCTAGAGCAAATTGCAGATGAGAGATACGGTCATTTAGAACAATATAACAAATACAAAGAAAACACTCCTGTATTATTTCTTAAATTGACGAAAAATAAATAACAAGCCTATAACTATCGCAATTAATTAATGGTAGGGTAGCGTATTAAAGCGTAAAAAAAATTATATCCTATACCTGGTAATCAAACAACATTAACAATTTTTTGTAAATTTTTCATTTAAAAGTTATCTAGTTTTTCTAACAAAGCTTCTTTTTCACCAGGTAACATATCTACAGTATGGTCACTATTTGGATAGTCTCCTGACTCCACATCGTCTTTAAAACCTTTTATCGCATTAGATCTTTCATTATTTAACTTTATTTTTATTTTGTTACCATCACCCCATGACTTTGCATGTCTTGGCATTTTAATACCAGAAGTTTCGCCGCAAATGTCTTCAAAAAATAAAAACATAACATCTCCACCAGAACCTGAGCCAAGTGAATTAATTACTAATGATGTATGTTTTTTAATTTCAATTAAGGCATCTTCAGCTACACACTCTACTTCAGCACCAAAAGCACCTGCATCTTCAAGTCTTTTCATATCTTTGAGTATTGTTATAGCTTCATCAGCCGTTTTACCAACAGTTCTTATACCACCATACTTAGTTGCCATTGATGGAACCATTCCAACATGGCCTTGTACCTGCATACCTTCTTTAGCTAACATTTCTACAACATCAAAACTTCTTGGCGTTAATACTGAATCTGCTCCAGCCATCATTACTTCAAATGCCCCTCTTAGTATTTCTTCATTAGTAATAAACCTTCCAGCAAACAATGCAGCTGTTATGAAAGTATTTGGTGCTCCTTTTCTTACATCTTCATACCAATCACTTCCAGTTATGATCATATCTATATTTTCTTTAGCAATAATTTCTGCTTCTTCTTGATTAGCTGCAGTTACTTGTGTCATTTTTTTATTGTTTTTTTTATTTTGAATAATGTCACCTACAGTTATATTTCTTTCAACTTGCTCGTGACCAAAAGTATAAATTCTTTTCATTGACTTCATTATATGAATCAGATTTTCAAATACAATACTGAAACTAACAGTTATATTGTATAAAAAAACAGCTATATTTCCAGAAAATGAATGTAAAAATTAAAAACAAAACGCCAATAATTATTTTGTAATTGTTAATAAATAAATCATCCATCCAATTCCGTTCATCTTTTTTTTGTATTCTTCCTATGTAATTTGTATAAAAAACAATTATGAAAATTGCTATTAATAAGATGTAGATCATAAGTTTTATTCTCTGTCTCTTACTGTAGATCCAACTACTAATGCTGCAGAAATTATAATTAGATTTTTTATTATGTATTGCCCTTCAAGAGTCAGTCCAAAAGGGAAGTTTGTAAAACAAATTTCAGGAAATAGAACAAGTGGCAGAAATGTACCAGGCATTTGTATAAACAGTAAAATTAGAGATATTCTAATCAAAGGTTTTATGCACATCGTTATCCCAATAATTACTTCCCACCAACCTAATATGGGTACGAAAGTTTTTGGGTTCTCAAACCAGTAAACAGTATTTTCTACTAATTCTTGAGCAGGACTTAATCCAAGTGGCTTTAGGATTCCAAACCAAATATATATAATTCCTAGAGAATAACGAAGCAATGTTACGCCCCATTTTTGCATAAAACTTGTGATGAAAATATCGATGTCATTAATGCTTTTAAAGTTTTTCATACAACAACTTTAAGTAAAAAATAAATTTATAAAGAATCATTAAATTATTTATAGTTTACTGAACTTTTAAAGGGTCTCCATATTCCCATGTAATACTCCCACCCATGTCAAGAGTTTGTACGTAATGCATGTCATTTTGATTTATTTCAAAATTAAAATCAAAATTCTCTTTCATCCTATCTAAATTTACAGTTTTAGGCAGGACTGCAAAATTTTGTTGAACTGCCCATTGCAGTAAGAATTGAGCTTCAGTGCATTTATATTTTTGTGCTAGTAACTTAAAAGGTGAATCATCGCTTTCACCTAATTTGTACATTTCATCTGTTTTTTTACTATTTTCTCCGACCTTATGTCTCCATGATGAAAGTGGTACAAGACTGCTGTAAGCAATAATATCAATATTGTTCTCTCTTAGATACTTAATTAATTCAGGTTTTTGTGACCATGGATGTATTTCAATTTGATTAGCATCTGGTAAAGGTAAATCATTTTCTTTTAATTCATTAATGTGATTTATTCCCCAATTTGATACACCAATATATTTAACTTTTTCAGTTTCTTTTAGTTTCATTAATGATTTCCATTGTTCAATTCTTTTATTTTTCCCATGCGGTGAATGAATCAAGTAAAGGTCAATATATTCAAGATTTAACCTCATTAAACTTTTTTCGAAAGACTTTAAAGTATCTTTATAATCTCTTATCCTATCTAATTTAATAAGACCACCAGGCCAAAGTTTTGTAGTTATAAAAACGTCATCTCTACGTAATTGAGTTTCCTTAAAAATCCTTTTTAATGCTCTTGCAACCCCATCCTCGTTTTTATAAACAGCTGCAGTATCAATGTGCCTATATCCATATTTAATTGCTTCATATGTCATTTTTTCAGCTTCTTCTGATGACATATTATATGTGCCTAGACCAATGCTTGGTACATACTGGTTGGTGTTATTATTCATCTACTAACACTAACATATTTATATGGCTGATAAAGAAATTACAGAAGCAAGAAGACAAGCTAGAAAAAAGAAACATATGCAAAAACGTAAAGGCAGACTTGACTTTAGAACAAATAGAACAGGGAAGAGGAAGTAGTCAACCTCTCTGTTCTGATTTCAAAAGTTCAGCTTTCTTTTTAACTCCACCTTTTCCGCTGTAACCTCCCAGTTTTCCATCAGATCGAATTACCCTATGACATGGTATCTGGGGTACATAAGGGTTTTTTCCGCAAGCATTTGCAACAGCTCTAGAACTATTGGGTTTTCCGATTGCAATAGCTAAATCTTTGTAAGTACGTGTTTCACCATATGGAATTTTTGAAATCTCTTTCCATACTTTTATTTGAAATTCAGTTCCTGATAATTTCATATTTGTATCTTAAAGTATCTTATAGTATTTATACATTGCTTAAAGAAAAAAAATAATTCATAATATTTATTCTTCAATTAATTTTAAAAAATCATTTTCCACAACTATTTCATTTCTTAATGCTGTAATGTTGAAATAATTATTAGTTTGTAAAGAATTTTTATAATCAATAGTACCCTTCAAAAATGTGTATTTTGTTAATTGACTAATTGTTCCAAAAGCAACGAAATCATAATGTGCAGAGTCAGTCATGTAATAACCTTCTGCAAATTCCTTATTTTTTGTAAAGTTTCTATATACTTCTATCTCACTTATTGAATTTTCCTCATTATTACCGCCATACCAATCCTGACTATAAATAAAATAAGTTTTTGAATTCAACTCTATATTGTTAAGTTCTTCAATTATTGGTACAAAAAATGGATCTTGAAGAATTAATGTTGAACATTTGTTTGATTGGCAGTATAAATACGCTGAGCCACCACCAGTTGAATGACCAATAATAGAGACATCATCAAAATTAATTTTATATTTTAAATTTTCTACATGATTTACAGTATTTTGAATGTCTATAGACATTTCTTTCATCACATTAAAAACTTTTGTAGAAGCTTCTGTTGACCCTGAGTTGAAGATAGTTCCACTAGGAAGCTCCGTAAACATAGCCAGACCAGTATGGTCTATAGCTATGACTATATAACCTTGTGATGCAATATTAATTAGTTGATCTGTTGCAAATATTTTCTCTCCTGACCATCCATGTGTGTAAATAACTACAGGAAGCTCACCATTAATTGGATCTAGACCTACTCCAACATCAAGATAAGACAAATTTAAATGGTTAAAGATATAAGAAGGTAGGTTTATATTCCAAGTTCTATTTAAATAATTTATTACAGTTTCTCCCCAGTTTGTAGATGCATTTCTAAATAATTGATTTGGTTCTGTCTTATCATTACTTGGATAGTAAATATCAACTAGTAATTCTCTGTTTGTGTTTTCACTTAAGTTACTAATCTCGACAAATGCTAATGGTTGAGGACGTGTTTCTATATTTATATAAATTTCCTCATATCCAACGGAATACTTTTTGTTTTCAATGCTGAATTCGGGGATAGGTAAAAAATAAATAACTAGAAATGACACAATAAAAGTGAATCCAATAATTAATCCACTTGTAATTTTTAATAATTTATTTGAGAATGAAAAATTAAAAGTATATTTTACAGCATATAGACATATCAGAAAATATATAGGCATATATTGCCACTTGTAACCAACTGTAAATATTTGGGCAATAGCTGTTATAACAGCTAAATATAGTGAATATAAAAACACTTTTTCAGAAACATATCTATTGAAAATTAATTCCAATGTAAAAAGAAGTATTGCAACATCGAAAAAACTCAAAATTCTATTCCTTTATTGACCGTAGCGTTTATTTTAATTTAATCCAGCTTTATAAGTCCTAAACTTCGGTCCCATTGCAGATAAGTTTTCTTTCATTTCATCAGAAACATCACCTAAGATTGTCATATTTTCAAATGTTGTAATCTCACGGAATTTTAAATTAACAGGAGTACCTATTGCTTTAGTTGCTATTTCTTTAAAACTTTCAGCATTATCAAACTCTTCGATCAATGTTGCTGTATTTGTTTCCTCATTAATATACCATTCAAATTTCTTAAGGCCATCTACGCCTAAGCTTTCAATAAATTGGCACTGTTCATTTTCAATGAAATTTATAAAATCATCTTTTGATTCGTAGCTAACATCAATGATTACTCTTAATTGTCCACTATCTTTATGTAATTGCATATTCTCCTTTATTTATATACTAGCTTTTACTAAGCCTTGAAACTCATGTACAATTTGCGCACCAATTTCATTTGTTGCATCTTTTCTATATTCTTCTAACTTTGATTTGTATTGTTCATATTTTTCTTGTGAACTATAAACTGCAACAGAACCATGTGTAGTGGAATCTATTTCATACCAAGTAACTTCTTCTGCAGCACCTTCATCATCTTTTAATTGGTTTAAGCCCTCTTTCATGCGATCCCAATCTATATCATTTGGATGATTCCAGACTGTGTTTACAACATATTTCATTCT
>QCCZ01000008.1 GCA_003281085.1 OCS155 cluster bacterium AG-349-E07 | reverse complement strand
CCACAAATAAGGCTTTGCTCAATATCCAATTGGTTATGTTTTTCACCGTCTATGGTAAAACTACCAGCTGTTATCAATCTTCTTGCTTCAGAGTTAGATTTTGTAATATTTAATTCAGTAAAAACCTTAGGTAAATGAAGAATTTCAATGTCATCTACTAAATATTCAGGTATTTCATCTGGTACATCTTTGTTAATTGTGACATTTTTAAATCGATCTTCAGCTTCTAGTGCATCATTCTTAGAATATAATTCTGTTACTACTAATTCACCAAGTAGTTTCTTATATTCAAATGGATTTTGTTTATCTTTAATTACACTATGTTTCATCTTGTTAATTTCATCAAGATCTAAATCAGTTAACATAGTGAAATACTCCCACATAATATCATCAGGTATACTCATAATTTTCCCATAGATATTAGATGGAGTATCAGTAACTGAAATATAATTGTTGAGAGATTGGGACATTTTTTTATTTCCATCTGTTCCGACTAATAATGGAAATGTCATAGCAATTTGAGGTTCTAGATTGTAAAATTTTTGTACCTCTCTGCCTAACATTAAATTCCAAAGTTGATCATGGCCACCAATTTCAATATCAGCTTTTACAGCTACAGAATCGTAACCTTGAAATAGTGGATAAAAGAATTCCATTAAGGATATGGGATTTCCTTCTTTGTACCTATTAGCGAAATCGTCACGTTCTAGCATTTGGGCCAAAGTTGTTGATGATGATAGATGAACTAATTCTGAAGTTGACAACTTTGATAACCAATCTTTATTACTTACAATTTCTAGATTTTCTTCATTTAAGATACCTTTTATTATTGGAAGCACTCCTTTTGAATTATCATCTATTTGATTTTCTTCTAATTGAGTTCTAGTTTCTGACTTACCTGATGGGTCACCAACTTGAGCAGTGAATTCGCCTAGTATTAAAACAGCAGTGTGACCAAAATCTTGAAATTTTCTTAAAGCTCTTAATATTGCATACCATCCTAGAGTTACATCAGGAGCTGTTGGATCTACACCTAACTTAATTCGTAAAGATTTTTTACTATTTAATAAATCATCAAGAGAATCTTTCGGTGTAATTGCACTTGCTCTTTCAATTAAATACTTCATTTTATAATTAATGTGAATCTCCAAAGATTCTTATCATTCCTCTTTGCATTTTTTCTTGGTCTAGCTATAGCTTGATCTAAAGGATGAATTCTTGGTGACAAATCCACAATTCCAGTAAGTAAATTATATCCATCGAATGTATCATCTATGCCTAAACCTTTTGTTATATTGCCAGGACCATTTAAATTATCAGTTTTCATTTTTGTTTTACGTCTCTTTTCAATGTGCTTTTTGCCAATCAATATTTTTCCAGATTTAATTAAGACAGCTTCGCCAGAGCCTTTTTTACCAGTCAACAAAAATAAACCTTTGTTTGAACCATAAGATCTTAATACACTCATATAAGGAGGTCCTAATGTTAATGATGTGGGAATATTTTTATAGGTATTAAATAATGCCATCTTATCTGTATTTTTTCTTCCATAGGCCTCTGTTTCCGTAATCATAATTTCAACAAATTTGTCTTTAATAGTTGTAGAAAGACGCATTCCTAAAATATCGACAGCAGCTTTTGCAGCGCTCTGTGAAAGTGTTTTTAGTACTCTGTTATTTAAACCTAATGTTTCCATTACTCTCCTTTTTCATTGAGAGTAATATTAAATTTTGAAGTTAATTTATCAACAATCATATTAAGTATCTCAGTATTCTCTTTTTCATTGTAAGTTTTTTCATAGCTTCTAGTAATTATTCTAATTCCTAAATTACGAGTTTTCTCAAAAGCATAATCATCAAATACTTTTATAGAATTTTCATTATTTTGTAGTAAGTTTTCAACTTCTTGAATTAAGTCATTTGCATTTAAATCTCTATTTACTTTGAAAGACAAATCAAATTTAATAAAAGGATAGTGCGATAATGGCTTGTAATTAGAAGTATTTAAACCTTCTAAATTTAGTTCTTCTAAATATATTTGGGACAAAAACAGATTTTCAGATAAATCTAGTTCCTCTTTAAGTAGATAAGATAATTGTCCAGTATGTCCTATTAATTTATTATCTACCATGATTACATATGAGTTGTTTTGATGAAAACCAGGCTTTGAAAGTTGATCGAAACTTACTCCAGGTATAATTTTTCTTAGCAAAGAAGCAATGTATTGCATTGGGTTGATATCGGACTTGTTATCTGGGACTAAAAATCCAAGCGTATAATCCTGTTTAGGTATCTTTTTATATTTCTTGTTTGTTGAATTGTTATATATGTTATTTATCTCAAAGTATTTTCCAGAAAAACTATTTTGATCGTAATTAAATTTGTATGTTTTGATTAACGAATAATATAAATTTGTTCGTAAATACTCTTGGGTTTGATCTATAGGGTTTAAAACTTTGACTCCTTCTTTATCAGGATCAAAAAATTCATTGTATTCTTTTTGAGTAAAAGATAAAGATTGGGTTTCATTAAATTTTTCTAAACTTAATTTATCTATAAAATATTTACGTACATTCCAATAATTTCCAACTTGATTTAAATTATTTCCTATTGGTAGCGTTGATTTAAAATTATTAAATCCATAATGTTTAGCTATCTCCTCAATTAAGTCAATTGGTCGTTCTAAATCATATCTCCAACTTGGTTGTTTAAACTTTATAGTATCTTTTTTGATTTCACTCTCTATGGATAATGATTTAAGTGTTGATGAAATGAATTTATTGTCAATAACTTGACCAAGTATAGATTCTATTAAACTTGTTTCGAAAGTAATAAAATTTTCACTTTCAGTTTGTTTAGAGCTATCTGAAATTTCGCTGTATTGTATATTTTCATCTAATTCATACAGATTAGTAAACCTTTTTAAGCCATAAGCTTGTATATTTCTGTCTATACCGCGTTCAAATCGAACTGAGGCGTCTGAAATTAAATTTAATTTCCTTGAAGTTTTCATTATTGAGACTTTGTCAAAGTAAGCACTTTCAATAAGAAGATTGACTGTTTCATTAGTTACTTCTGTATCAAAACCACCCATTACTCCAGCTAATGCTATTGGTTCATTATTATCGGTTACAATTAAATCGTCATTATCTAAAGTTCTTATTTGCTCATCAAGAGTTTTAAGTTTTTCACCTTCTTTAGCTTTTCTGACTGATATGGTTCCGTACAGTTTATCTCTATCAAAAGCGTGCAAGGGTTGACCAATGTCATGTAATACATAATTTGTATAATCAACTACATTATTTATTATTCTTACACCTATATTCGACAATCTGTATTTAATAAGAAAGGATGAATCTTTAATCGAGATATTCTCAATTTCTATAGATTGATAGGATGAACAAAGTTTTGACTTTCCACTATTAACTTTTAATACGGGTTTTAATTTAGGATTTAATGGATTTTCAATCTTATTAAGTTTTTTGTTAAAGTATGTAGACAATTCACGAGCAATTCCTAGATACGACATACAATCACCTCTGTTTGGAGTGACTCCTACTTCCCAGTATGAGTCTGTAGAAATGTAAGATTTTGAAAAATCTGATCCTATTTTGAATGATTCATCCAAAACTAAAATACCGTCATGTTCATCCCATAAGTTTAATTCTGAAGCAGAGCAGATCATTCCATTCGACTCTACTCCTCTAATGTCTCGCTTGTCGATCTTAAAAGAATCTTTTATATATGAATTAGGCAATGCAACAGGAACAATTGCACCTTCTTCAAAATTCCATGCTCCACATACAATCTCATAGATCTTATTGCCTACATCAACTTTTGTAACTCTTACTTTGTCTGCATTAGGATGTTGATATATTTCTATAACTTTTCCTACAATAATATTTTTGTAATCCGGATTAATTAATTTGTAATCTTCAATTTCGAAACCTAACGATTCTAAAGCCGTTGATAGGTCACCATCATCAATATCTGTTAAATCTATCCAGTCTTGTAACCACGATTTCAATAATTTCATCAGAATTGTTCCAAAAATCTTATATCGTTTTCGTAGAAATTTTTGATATGATCAATTTTGTATCTTAACATTGCCAAACGTTCAATACCTACACCCCAAGCAAACCCTTTGTATTCTTTTGAATACCCTACATTCTCAAGAACATTAGGATCAACCATACCGCAACCAAGTATTTCAAGCCATGATCCATCATTCCATTTGACTAGTACTTCAGCGGAGGGTTCAGTAAAAGGAAAAAAATGAGGAATAAATTTTGTTTCAATATTTTCACCAAAAAATTCTTTAGTAAAGTATTCAAGAGTGCCTTTTAAGTCTGTAAAACTAAGATTTTTATCTATAGCCAAGCCTTCTAACTGATGAAAAACTGGAGAATGAGTTGCATCTAATTGGTCAGATCTGAATACTCTACCAGGAGCAACTATATAAACAGGTGGATCATTTTGCTCCATGTGTCTTATTTGCACAGTGCTTGTTTGAGTTCTTAAGAGGGTTTCTAAATCAGAATTAAGATAAATTGTATCTGATTCGTATCTAGCTGGATGCCAGTCAGGAGTGTTTAGAGCATCAAAATTATGCCATGAAGTCTCTGCTTCAGGTCCATAAGCTACTTCATATCCAATAGATGAGAATATATTTACAACTTCATCCATAACTGATGAGAGTATATGTTTGTATGATCCTTCATTACGATTCCAATCTATGGATATATCAGTAAATTCTTCTTTCTCTTTTTTTTGAAAAGTATCTAATATAAATTGTTTTTTAGATGATTCGATTTTCGATTCTATTTCTTTAGATAATTCAGTAAGTTTTTTTCCATATTTTTTCTTATCTTCATTTGATAAGGTAGGAAGTTTTTTACGTTCTTCAGCTAAAAGAGAATCCTTACCTAAATAATCTTTAGAAATTTGATCATATTCATCTGGTAAAGTAACTTCTGAAATTCTTAAATCTAAAGAAGCTAAAATCTTATCAAGATTTAACTCAGGCATCTAGATTCTTTTTTGCAACATCAACAAGTTTAGAGAAGCCTTTTGGATCATTAACAGCTAAGTCTGCAAGAATTTTTCTGTCGACTTTAATTCCTTCCTTGGTTAGTCCATTAATGAACTTTGAATAAGTTAAACCGTTTTGTCTTGCTGCTGCATTTATTCTTGATATCCATAATTTTCTAAAATCAGCTTTTTTATCTTTACGATGGGTAAATGCATCAGCTCCTGCATGCATTACCTGTTCTTTTGCTGCTCTTAATCTTTTACTTCTTGCACCCGTATAACCCTTTGCATTTTTAAGAACTTTCTTTTTAGATTTTTTACTATGTACGGATCTTTTGATTCTAACCATGATTAACCTAACAACTTTCTAATTTTTCTACTATCTCCTTTTGAAGATTCAACATCTCTTTTTAAACGTGACCAAGTTCCTGATCCCTTTGCCAATTTATAATGAGATCTGTGAGAGCGTCTTCGCATATATTTGCCTGTCCCACTAACTCGAACTCTTTTCGACATTCCTTTATGAGTTTTATGTTTCATTTTCTACCTCCAATTGGTGCTAAAACCATAGTTATTGATCTACCGTCAGGATTTGATGTAGATTCTAATTCTGCAATGTCAGATAACTCCTCTTTGTAATTATCTAATACTTTTTGTCCAAATTCTGGATGTTCTGCTTCTCTACCTCTAAATCTCATTGTAAATTTAACCTTGTCACCAGTTTCTAAAAACTTCCTTGATTTTTGCAACTTAATTTTGAAATCATTTGTATCTATTTTGGGTTTTAACTGTATTTCCTTTACAGATATTTTTACCTGATTTTTTCTGGATTCTTTAGCTTTTTGAGCTAGTTCGTATTTATATTTTCCATAATCCATCAATCTTGCAACAGGCGGTTTGCTTTCAGGAGATACTTCTACTAAATCAAGTTCTAATTCATTTGCTATAATTAAAGCTTTTTTTAATTCTAGAACTCCAACCTGTACACCATCTGGTGCTATTACTCTAAGCTCCTTAGATTTTATATCTTCATTAATCTTAAGTTCTGGTATATTAATCCCCTTTCATAAAAAAAACGGCACGAAGCCGTTTGTTTAACCTTACTATTATTCACAGTAGGTGGAACATTGTTCGCTTAATTAAATTATAACGTAAATACTAAATAAATTAAGTAAAAAGATTATTTATAGCAAATGCAGCTTGAGATCCTTTATTGTTAGCGTCTTCTTTAGACCTATCATAAGCATCATTTATATCATGAACATTTAAAACACAATTTGCAATATATACATTTTTGTCAATCGTCAATTTTATTAAACCATCTATTACTCCTTGTGAGATATATTCGTAGTGATCTGTACCACCTTTAATAATTGCACCTATTGCAACAAACTTATCATATTTATCTGTAAGAGAGTTAATTTTATGAACAATTTCCCACGCTCCAGTTACATTATGAGAATCAATTGTAAATTTTGGATCTAAAGAGTTAGTAAAACCATTAACCAATCCATTAGATATATCTTCGTAATAATCAGAAACAACAATAGCAACATTACTCTTCATCGAAATCATGACCCATTTTATCTTTTTTAGTTTCGAGATATTTAGAATTTTCAGGTGTTTGTTTGCCTAAAAGTGGAGTTCTTTTCGTAATATTTAAACCGTACCCTTCTAAACCAGCTCTTTTGGAAGGATTGTTTGTTAATAGATTCATATTAGTTATTCCTAAATTTCTTAAAATCAAAGCACCAGTTCCATAATCACGCTGATCATTTTTAAAACCAAGTTTTAAATTTGCATCAACAGTATCTTCACCATCATCTTGAAGTGAATAAGCTTTTATTTTATTTCCAAGACCAATACCTCTTCCTTCGTGACCTCTCATATAAAGTAAGACACCGCTTTTATTATTAGATATAGCTTCAAGTGCGCTTGAAAGTTGTGAGCCACAATCACATTTTTTTGAAAAAAGAGTATCACCTGTTAAACACTCTGAATGTACGCGAACCATTGTGTCTTCTCCTGACAAATAATCGCCAAAAGTTAAAGCGATATGTTCTGTATTATCTACATTATCTTTAAAAACATGACCCATAAATTCACCGTAGTCTGTTGGTATCTTAGATTTTGAAACAAATTCAACCGGGTTAGATGAATCAAGTCGATACTGTATAAGGTCTTTAATAGTACCTATTGGAATTTTGTGAACTTGAGAAAATTTAATTAAATCTTCTAATCTAGCCATTGTTCCATCTTCATTTATAATTTCACATATAACTGCAACTTGTTTGTGATTTGAAATTGTACATAAATCAACAGCTGCTTCTGTATGGCCTGCTCTCCTAAGTACACCTCCATCCATTGCTTGTAAAGGAAAGATATGACCCGGTACATTAAATGACTCACGCGTTGAATCATCACTAGCTAAACCTTTAATAGTTTTAAATCTGTCTTCAGCAGAGATTCCAGTAGTAACACCATCACCCTTTAAATCAACTGAATGTGTATATGGTGTTTGCATTTCGTTATTCACACCTTCCATAAGTGGCAATTTCAATTTTTTTGCAATAGAAGAAGAAATTGGAGCACAAACTAAACCTTTACCGTAAGTAATCATGAAATTTATATGGTCTGAAGTCAAGTACTTAGATGATATAACCAAGTCTCCTTCATTCTCACGTTCTTCATCGTCGATGAGAATTATCATTTCCCCTTTTGAAAAAAGGTTAATTATTTCTTTTATGTCACTTATCATAATTTAATTTCTCTAAATACTTTATTACAATATCGTACTCAACATTAACTGAGCTATTTATTTTTAAATTTTTTAAGTTGGTTCTTTTATAAGTTTCTTCAATAACAGCAACACTAAATTTATCTTTATCTGGTTCTACTACAGTTAAAGATATTCCATTAATTGTAATAGATCCTTTATCTACAATATATTTTTCATCAGCATATTTAAAATGAAAATTCCATAACTCATTATCTAATTTAGTAACTTCATCTAACTCAATAACTCCATCAACGTGTCCTTGTACAATATGACCGCTAAGAAGAGAATTTACAGTTAAAGGCAACTCCATATTTACAAATCCGCAGTGATCTTTATTAAGAGATGTTCTTGATATTGTCTCATCAGATATTTGAAATAGTAAGTCCTTGTCAATATATTCTCTTAGCGTTAAGCAACATCCATCTATTGATATACTTGTCCCTGTTTCTAGATTATAAAAATTATCGTCATCAGTTGAGATCAATAGATGATCTTCTTCGAGTGTTTTTACACTTCCTACAGATTTTACAATTCCAGTGAACATGTAAACTAATTATAAATGTGTAATGAATTATCTTTAAGTTGAATTTCTTTAATCTGAATCAAATCGTTCATCAAATATTCAAGAATATGATTGTCAATGGATAATCCTTCTATGATTGTATTTTCTGATACAAATTTATAAAAATAATCGTATATTTGTGAAGAAATGAATAATTTATGTACATAATTTCCTCCTTCAACTAACAATGAATTTATATTTTGATTCTTCATGTGGGAGTCTATATTTTCAAAAGTTAAGTTATTGATATTAACAACATTAGATAACTTGTTATCAAAAGATGTTAGAAATAATTTTTCACTATGTTTTTTTGCATATTTCTCTATGTCATTATGATCATTTCCCCAAAGAACATATTTATAGATATCAATATGGCTAAGCGGGTTTAATCTTATGTTTAACTGAGGGTTATCTATTATGAGTGTATTTTTACCTATCAAAATAGCGTCAACAGTTGATCTAAGTAAATGCGTAAAATCAAGTGATTCAGAATTCGTAATATATTTAGATGAATTAGAGTAATCAAAAATTTTATTGTTATTACTCGTAGCTATTTTCCCTATGTAGGTAATAGAATTGTCACCATAGTTTTTTTTGTTATAGTTTGGATTTACAAAATTGTTCACACCTTCAATTAACGTAACATTTAAACCATTGTTTTTAAGTTTTTCAATACTTTTTCCAGAGGTTCTTTTATCAGAATCAATGTCACCTATTACAACGTTTTGAATTTCAGTTTTTAAAAGTTCATCAGCGCAGGAAGGTGACGAGTCTGTATGAAAACAAGGTTCCAAAGTTACATATAAAGTATCAGTAGATTCTATTGATGTATTATTAATTATCTCAATTTCTGCATGATTTGTACCTTTACCCTTATGATGCCCTATTGCTTTTACTTTATTATTCTTGTTTAAGAGTACGGCACCTACTTTAGGATTAGGAAATGTTTCAGCTTTTAATGCCTCAATAACTGCTAAATACATGCTATTTGGATACTCTAAAAAGTGTGAAGGGTCAGCCAAAAATTGCTCCACCTTGAACAGCTATATCTACTCCAATATCCTCTAGTGAATTTAAGTGGTTCTTCTGAATGCCACCATCTGCAATTATTAATCCATCATATGTGGGGTATAAAACTTTAAAATTCTTAATTTTATCAATTAAATCTACAGACTGACCTTGATTTGAAAATCCAGGATTTACGCCTAAAAATAAAATGGCTGAAGAATATTCTAAATATTCATCTAATTTTGAATTATCGGTATTTGGCAATGTAGCTACACCAAGGTTTGTAAATTCATTACTTAAATTAATAAAGTCTTTAATAGGTGTTGATTCAAGATGAATTGATACTAAATCTGCTCCATGTGCAAATGCTAATGGTGCAAGTTTTACATTATCTTCAACCATTAATTGTACGTCTACTTTGTAATCAGTTTGACTCTTCACTTCTTTGATGTGACTAAATGACATAGAAATATTATTTGTAAAATGACCATCAGTAATATCTACATGTATTTGGTCAAACTCAGATGAATGTTGTTGAATACTCTGTAAGATGTTTAGTTGATCTGCTGCTTGAATACTTGCCGAAATGATCATTTAAGTCCTCTTAAATAGTCTTCAAATAGCATTTTACTCTTACCTTCCGGAATTACATTTAGTGGGTACAATAATCCATCACTTAGTTCAATACTACTTCCTTGTTCAATTTCACTGTAGTTAAGAATTTTTAAATTTATATTGTTGTATTTTATAAAAGCAGGACCTAGATAGTCGAAAGCCCTTATTTTTGATTTAGCATTTTGAATAGGTAAATTTTGAATATTAAAATCTTCTTTAAAAAATTTTCTTGTATTAGAAACAATATTCTCTTGAATTTGTCCATCTTTGTAAAAATCTATATTCAAAATATCAATATGAAAAGATTCATAAATTTGTTCATAAACCTCTGTTGCATATTTGCCTTCTATATTTAATGTTTTTTGATAAATAATATCTCCAGTATCAACATTTTTATTTATTTTAAAAATTGTATAACCTGAAAATTTTTCTAAATTTAATAGAGCACTCTCAACTGGAGTAGGTCCTTTGTATTTTGGGAGCAAACTTAAATGTATATTAAATAGTGGTTTATTGTTAGTTATAAAATTATTTGTAAAAATTTTTGCAAAACTAGCAACTATTCCATACTCCATATCTTCATATATATTTTCCTCTTGATAGTATGAATATTCAATATCATTTTGTTCACAGTAAATTTGAACCGGATTTGATGTGATTTTTCTACCTCGACCAGTTTTCTTTGGTTCAAGGGTTACAACTTTAACTTTATTGTACTGTGTATATATAGTATTTAGAAAATTTAAGCTTCGTTCATCTGAACCGAAAAAATATTTATATTTTATCACCAGGAAAACCTTTAATTGAAATTTCCTTCAAAGCTTCTTTTCGTTGTTTTCGTGTCATAGATTTGAGAAGTAATTTTCCTTTCAAATGATCAAGTTCATGTTGCAACACTCGACCCATCAGTTCGTCACCTTCATATATTGTTTCATCACCATTTTCATTGAGACATTGAATTTTAGCGTATTCATGTCTTTCAATATCCCAATAATAACCTGGTAAAGATAGACATCCTTCCATAAATACTATAGAACCTTCTGTTTTAACAAGTTTTGGATTTATAGCAACTTTAGGCCCATCTCCAGCATCAAATACAAATATATTTTTATTTATACCTATTTGAGGGGCAGCTAAACCAACCCCTGGAGCAGCATACATAATATCGATCATCTTTTTTGATAAATTTACAACATAATCATCTATATTGATTATATTTTCTGATTTACTTGTTAATGATGGATGGCCGAAGACAACTATATCGTTCATTAAATATACCTTACTCTTGTTAAATCAATTTTATTAAGACTTTTAAATAGATTTATAAATTTTATGTAATTTACATCTTTTGATAATTTTATTTGAACTTCATACTTGAAACCGCTTTCAGTTTTTATAGGACCAAGAACCAATTCATTACTATCTTCAAGTTTTTGTTGTAATTCAAATTGAAAAACTTTTAACAACTTGTTTGGTCCATATTTTAATCTAGTTTCTAACTCCTTATTTGCCCACTTAGTTAAAGAGGAGCTATTTAATGAACTTTCTATATTCAATTTTTTATTATTGAAAATTATGATTTTTAAATTGTTTTTAATACAAAAGTTTAATGTTCTTAGAAGTGATATTAATTTGTATGAATTAAGAAGACCTTTCGAAGATATAGTTGGATTACTTATAATAACTGTATTTACTTCTTTATTATTTATATCATCATGTTGTGAAATATTTTTATTTTCTGCAAATGTTTCTTTTGAGTAGACTTTGAAAACTTTATTTGGATATTTATGATTAAGTAACTCTAAATTATCTTTTAAATTATTTGAAAAATAATATTCAATTCCATAATTTATCTCTTCAATATTAAATTTATAAAAATCATTGAATTCCAAATTGGGAAATTCATTTATATAAATAAACTTACCTCCAAATATATGATTTTTCAGATAAGATGACTCAACAATGTTCAGATTATTTAATTTTGGTAACTTATAAGCGGGAGAATTACTGTCATAAAAAAAATAATTAGTATGATCGTTTAATATTACTTTTTCAAAATTATTAGAAAGAATTATTATATTTCTGTATTTTTTGTTGTTTAATACATTGATAAGTTCATCTTTCCCTCCAAATTTTTGATAAAAGTCGATCTTTAGTTTATTTTTCAAATTTTTTGATAATTCATTCGCTTGTTTAATTGAAGACACAAAAAAAACATTATCATTTACAAACTTAAAATTATTAAACTCTTGAAAATTTATATTTGAAACAGATTTTGTTTTTAAAATATTTTGTTTTCTTAAATTATCTAAATCAATTATATTGTGTAATAATATTCCACAATTTAGTCTGTTAGAAAGTGCTATATATTTGCAATACAGATCTTGTTCATTATCAAGAGTAAAATTTGATACTTTTAAAATATCTTTTGGATTTATTATTTCAGTTTTTGATTTTAAATTTACAACTAATGCGTCAACAATCTTATTTCTAAATTCAACTTTCACGAAAGAACCAATACTTAATTTTGTCTTAAACTTATGAGGAATAGAATAAGTAAATTGATTGTAACCGTATGTATTATTTGAAATTACTTCTACATCAGCAAACATTACTAAAGTAATACATCTAATAACTCATACGCTATATCTGATTTTGACTTCTCATTCGATTCGTATATAAGTTCTTTCCTATTAATGATTTTTATTTTATTTTGATCGCTTCCAAAGTTATTTTTTAATATGTTGTTTATTACTAAGTAATCGCAATTTTTACTTTTAATTTTGTCAAAATTAAGATCATCATTAACCTGAGCTGAAAATGCAACAGTGACTATATCTTCATTTTTATCTTTAATTGTCTTCACTAAATCGATATTTGGTGTTAAATTAAGTTGAATGTTTCCTGAATCTCTACTTATCTTTCCATTCTCTTTTTTCGTTGTAAAATCTGAAACTGCTGCTGTCATAAACAAGTATTCACAATTATCTATGTTTTCATTTATTTTTGTAAGCAATTCTGAAGATGATGTAAAGGCTACATTTTGAATGCCTGGTATTGGTAATATCTGACTTGAATGAATATATATAGTTTCATAACCACGAGCTGAAAGTTCAATTGCTATTGCCCTCCCCTGTTTACCTGATGATTTATTTGTGATTACTTTAACATCATCAATAGCTTCTGTAGTAGGTCCAGATGTCACTATTACCTTCCCCAATGTTTTTTCAATATTGTTCTTTAAATCAATAGGTTCAATTAATCTACCGTAACCTCTATCACCAATATCTAAGTCTCCATATCTTGAACCTACTATAAAATTATCCTGTGACAGTTTTTTTAGATTGTTTTGTGTTGTATTGTTTAAATACATTTCCTCATGCATCGCTGGACATATATAAATTCCAGAACCAAACATAAGTGTTGTCGAAGTTAACAAATCATCTGCAATACCATTTGCCATTTTGGCGATAACATTAGCAGTAGCTGGGTAAATCAAAAAAATATCAGCCCATCTTGCTAATTCTATATGCGGAGTTCCTTTTAAATCATCCCAGTCACTTAAGACTTGATTATTTTTTTTAAATTCATCGCTTAGAAATTGTAAGGCATTAAATGTAGATATTACTTTAAAATTATATAGGCTTCCGTACTGCTTTATAAACAATTCAGCTTTAGAACAAGCAATACTACCTGTGACAGCAAGTAGTATATTTTTTTTCATTAATTTTCTTCGGAAACTTCTACTTTCCCTGCTGCAATTTCTTCAAATGCTACTGTCAGAGGTTTCCTGCTTAAACTTTGAACTTGTGGAGGTGTATATGCACCAATACCTTCACCGAGTTGATTAAAATATGAATTTATATCTCTTGCTCTCCTAGATGCAGTAATCACTAGGGCAAATCTTCCTGGTGTTTCTTTTAGTAATTCTTCAATAGGTGGTTTTATCATTGTTCCTCCAGCTTACATATTATATCAATTATATTATTAACTGCAGTATTTAAATCTTGGTTCTCTATGTAGTAATCGTATTCAGCACTGTGTTCTCTTTGAGAATTTGCAAGAATCATCCTTTTATTTATAAAATCTTCATCATGGCCTCTAGAAACTAATCTGTTTATTAATTCATCATCATTTATATCAATAAATATACCTATATAATCACTATTAGATTTTAGTAATTTTGTAGCACCATTAACTTCTAGGTCTAATATTACAATTCCATCTCTATCAATTTCAGATTTTGGTGTACCGTAAAAATAACCTCCATATTCTTCATATTCGAGCATATGATTTTTATCAATCAGATCATTAAATCGTTGATGGGTAATGAAATAGTAATCTTGACCTTCTATTTCATTGTCTCTTCTAGGTCTTGTTGTATAAGAAGTTGAAAAATGAAAGTCAATATGATTCGAGAGCTCGTTAATAATCGTATTTTTTCCTACTCCAGATGGACCAGTAATAATAAATATCATATATTCTCTATAAAATTTACTATATCTTCAATATTTGAAATATTCAATTCCATGATACGTGTTTGTTCATCTAAATTTATTGTCGAAAGAAATCTAGCAAATAAAACTTTTCCAATGTTGCCATTGTGAGTTATTAATTTATGGATTCTTATAGATTGTAAATTAATATCATTAGCTGCATTTATAAGTTTATTTTTAATTTCTATGTCATTTGTATCAAAAGACTCTATAAATGATTTTCTATAATTTTTAATATCTAAAATATTAGAAAGATGATTATCATTCATAGTTATCCAAGATTGCATTAACAAATTTTGCACCATCCGATGAGGAGTTCTTATCGACTAATTTAACCCATTCGGATATTACTACTTTTCTAGGAGTTAATTTCATTTTCAACTCAGCTATTCCAAGCATTAATGCTGTTCTTTCAGGTTTTGCAATTCTTTCAAATGACCAATTTTGAGATAATTCATCTATCTTTAACATAATTTGCTGAGCATTCTCATTAAAGTAAGTAATTAATTGCTGTGCTCTAAGTAGCTGATTTTCTGATAAATCATTTTCAACAAGAAGTATGTTGTCTGTATAGCTATCTGACGAAAAAAGCGAAGTGAATGAATAATGTCTAAAATCGTGTTTCATACTCTTGTAATATAACTTATTGCTTTAGTATCAATTTTTATAACATCGTTTTCTTCTATAAACATAGGAACCTGGATTGTTAACCCAGTTTCACAGGTAACTTCCTTGTTGTTGGAATTAATCGAATCACCTTTAACAGCAGGCTCTGAATGCGTTACTAACAAGTTGATTGTTGCAGGGAGTTGTATATCTATTGGTTTACCCATATACATTGATAGAGTTACTTCTTGATTTGGCTTTAATAATAATTCTTTATCATTAAGTTGATCTTTAGATAATTCAATTTGTTCATAGCTATCAGCATTCATAAAAAAATATTTATCAGCGTCATTGTATAAATATTGAAATGTTTGTTTATCAATATATGCTTGCTCAACATCTTCATCTGCTCTGAAGGTCTTATCTAAAACACCTCCATTAGTTAGATTCTTTAGTTTTGTTTTAACAAATGCTTTCCCCTTACCAGGTTTTACATGTTGGTATTCAATTATCTGATAGATAATTCCATCAACTAATATTGACTGTCCAGGCCGTATATCGTTTGTAGAAACCATTAAGGTATCACTCCTTCATCTTTAGCTTTATTTTTAAGATTAATAAATTCTTCATAATTATCTGTAAAAGTCATCTTCCCATTTATATCTGTTAATAGATAGTAAATAAATGGATTCTCCGGTGTATTAAAAATAGCTTCCATAGATTTTTCACCAAATCCAGATATTGGGGTTGGAGGAAGTGATGTATATTTATAGGTATTGTAAGGACTGTCTACTTGTAAATCAATTAACAGTACTTGTGTTTTTCTTTTTTGTAATGAATAAAGTACAGTTGCATCTATTTGTAAAAGCATATTTTGATCAAGTCTGTTTCTAATAACAGAAGACACCAATGGTCTATCTTCATCTAATTTAGCTTCAGCTTCAATCAAACTTGCTACAGTAAAGAACTCATTTGGTGAAGATATCCAAGAAGGTATAGAGTTAGCCGAAAGTAAATTTTCAAATCTATTTTCTAATTCATTTGCAAGAATTTGCAAAATATCTTCACCGTTAGCTTCAATATCTATTTGGTAAGTGTTTGGAAAAAGTAAGCCTTCCCAATTTTGTAATTTAGAAAAATCATTATCAGGTAAATATGAACTCTTAACGCTTCCTGATATTAGTGAATTTTCAAGTTGAATAACATCATAACCTGTTTGAGCCGAAACAGTTTCTAATGTTTCACTCAGCCATAATCCCTCTGGAATTGTAATTGTATATGTTTTAAGAGGTGGCCCTTTTAATAGAACTGAAGTAAGTTCTTCAAAATTTAAATTATTTGGTATTTCATAAGTGCCTGATCTTAATTTATCAGTAAGATTTTCATTACGTAAATATAGCTCAAAGGCAAGTTTAGATGTTATTACACCAGTTGAATCTAAGATAGAAGATATCTCAGAAGCAGAGCTCCCTTGGGGAATATTTACGTTTATAATTTGTAAATCATCAATATTTTGAGATCCATCAATTGTGTTAATTTCTACATTATCTGCAATTGAATTTGTAACATTGTACCCAACTAATAAAAAAGTAGTTACAAGAAATATTTGTAAAGCCGTTCTGTTTTTAAATAGAAATTTAATCATTATTTTTAATATAAGTTTCTAATATCTCTAATGCTGACAAATCATCAACTCTGTCTTTTTTACTATTTTTGATTAATTCAGAAGTGAATCTTTCATCTACTTTTGAAATTGGCAAATTATATTTTTTTAATTCTTCTTCAATAAAATTATCAACATTATTAGTCATTCTATTTTCAGAAAGATTCATACCTAATGGATAGCCAATAATAAATTTATTAATATCATAGGAATCGACGTATGTAGATATTTTGTTTGCAATATTATCCTTTTTAATGTCTACGACTTCTATTGGTATAGGTATCTGTGTTTTAACTGTTCTTATTGCAAATCCCATATAACGTTCGCCAAAATCTATTGATAATAAATTATTCACTTTAAAGTAATTTTGTTAAGAATTGTTTAGCGGCATTAATTGCTTTAGCTGTATCATATTTGCCAGGACCTCCACCTATAGATAGATTTGGATCTTTTGAAGCTCCTCCACTATACAATGATGATAGGTCATTGGTAATTATTGAGATATCAAGATCAATACTTGGTTTAGTTGAGCCAACGATTGTAGTTTTACCAGATATATTTGAAAATAATATGCAAATATCAACATCAAAGTTGTTAACTATATTTAAAGCAACTTCTCTAGACTCATTGGAATTTTCTAAAGAAATGGTTTCAACGATTACATTGTATTTACCAATCTTTGAAGATTTAGAAGAATAATCTTGTGTTAACTTTGTTAACTCATCCTTTCTAAAATTCGATATTTTTAATTTGTATTCTTCAAGTGTTTCAAGGTTTTGTTTTAATTTAGTTGATACTTCACTAGTTTGTACTTTAAGAATATCAGCAACATTTTGATAAGATTTATAAGCTGTATTTAAGAAATCATAAGCATGTGAGCCAGATAGCATTTCTACACGTCTTAAGTTTGAACCAATTGAAGATTCTTGAGTTAATACAACCAATCCAACGTCATGAGAATTTTTAACATGAGTACCACCACATAATTCTTTTGAAAATGAACCAATATTAACTACCCTCACATCGTCTTCATACTTATCGCCAAAAAATGCTAAAGCACCTTCCTCTTTAGCTTTATCAATATTCATAATATTTGTATTAACTTCGAGATCATCAAAAATTACTTTGTTTGCTGTTTCGAAAATGTCTGACAACTCCTCATCAGAGACTTTCTGAGTATGGCTAAAATCAAATCTAAATCTACCAGGCGCAACGTTAGAACCGGCTTGTGCAACATGATCCCCTAAAATATTTCTTAAAGCAGAATGTACAATATGTGCTGCACTATGACTTTTAGATACTGCATTTCTAAAAGAATCATCTACTGTTAATTGAACTTCATCACCAATGTTTACATTATTTACATCAACAACTAATCCTGTTGCTCCATTTTCACTCTGAACAACTTTCTCAACAAAATATTCTCTTTCATCAATTCTAATTTTTCCTTCATCAGAAATTTGTCCACCTGCTTCAAAATAGAATGGATTTATTTTAGTAAATATTATAGATTTATTTTCTAGAGGTTCTACGTGATATATCTCAGATACGGTATCTATTGTTTCATATCCACAAAAATCATTGGAATCTATATCTAATTTCATATTTTGATCTATTTTAGTAGAGGAACCTTTAGATTTAATCTTATGATTTTCAAAATATTGTTGAAAATCTTCTTCATTTAAAGTTATGTTGTTCTCAAGAGCAATTTCTTGTGTTAATTCAAAAGGAAAACCGTATGTTTCAAATAGATAGAAAGCTTGTTTTGCAGATAGTTCACCTGTTTCAAGAATTGTATTAATTTCTTGGATTCCTTTATTTAATGTTTTGCCGAATAAATCCTCTTCAGTTTTAAATAATTTTGTTATTTTTTCAATATTTTTATCAAGTTCAGGATAAGGTTCGCTGTACAATTTTGTAACTTCTTTGATAAGAAAATCGAGTGATGATGGCTCATCAGTTAATTTATTATAAGCTCTTAAAGCTCTTCTAATGAGTCTTCTTAAGATATAACCTCTACCTTCGTTAGTAGGAACAACACCATCACTAAGCATAAAAGTGGATGCTTTTATATGGTCTAAAATAATTTTTTCGTATTTAGCATCTGAGTTTTTTATTTTTTTTGATAGTTCTTTATGTATTGAACTAAATAAATCTGTTTCAAACAAAGATTCTTTTTCTTGCATAATCATTGCAATTCTCTCTAAACCCATACCAGTATCTATGTTTTTACTTGGTAATGTTCCTACTACTTCAAAAGGTTTATCTTGTATAGATTCCATAAATACAAGATTCCATATCTCAACAAATCGGTCTTCTCCCCCTCCAATTGGTCCCCCATCTGGTCCATATTTTGAACCTCTGTCAATAAAAATTTCTGAACAGGGCCCACAGGGTCCAGGGATATTCATATGCCAGAAATTATCTTTATCGCCATACTGTATTCTTTCTTCCGGAACGCCTATTTCATTGAGCCAAATATCGAAAGACTCTTTATCATCTTTATAAACTGTGAACCATAATCTTTCTGGATTAATTGATAAAACTTCTGTTATAAATTCATACGAATAACGTATTGCTTCTTTTTTAAAATACTTTCCAACACTAAAATTTCCTAACATTTCAAAAAATGAAAGATGTCTGTCAGTATCTCCAATAATATCAATATCAATTGTTCTTATACATTTCTGTGAAGAAGCCATATTTGGATTATCAGGGACTTTATTTCCAGAGAAATAATCTTTTAAGGGTACCATTCCTGCAGCTGTGAATAACAAAGTATTGTCGTGAGGTATTAAAGATGCAGACTTGATAACGTCATGATTTTTAGATTCAAAATAATTTAAAAACTCTGTTCTTATTTGGTTACTATTCATCTTTGTTAATGTACTTTAAATTATATTCTTCTAATATATTTTCATTGATATATGAAGGCGCATCAGTAAGTGGATCTAGTCCAGATTGTGTTTTAGGAAATGGTATTACATCTCTTATTGAATTTTGATTATATACTTCAGCAATCAATCTATCTATGCCTATAGCAAATCCTGCATGTTGTGGTGTCCCATATGAAAGTGCTTCTATAAACCAACCGAACCTATCCTGAATTTCTTCATTACTTAAACCCCATTTTTCAAGAACAATACGTTGTAAATCTGGATTACTTATTCTTTGAGAACCTGATCCAAGCTCAACCCCATTAAGAACTAAATCGTAATGTAAAGCTGTCGAAAGCTCTGGATTATCAATAAAATCGTCTTCATTTGTTGGGGCTGTAAATGGATGATGAGATGGTTGTAAATTACCATTTTCGACTTCAAAGTATGGGAAATTATCAATCCAGCAAAAAGTAAACTGTTCTTCGGTGGTAGGTTTGAAAATATATCTTCTAATATGATCAAGAAATGGTGCTATTTCCATCTCTTGTCCAGCTTGAAAAAGAAATAATCCGTTACCCTGACTTATCAGAAATTCTTTCTCTGATTCTGAAATTAATTTAGATAAAGGACCTGATATAACTTTGTTTTCAATCTTAAACCAGCCTAGACCATTTGAACCTAATTCTTTTAATTCTTGATCTAACTGGTCAATTATTTTTCGAGTAATCGAATCGTCAGTTTTTAAAAATCTGATTACACCCTCTTTATTTAAAATATCACTCAAAAAATTAATTTCAGTCGCTTTAAATACTTCAGTACAATCACTTATCGTTTCTTTAATTCTTAAATCAGGTTTGTCAGTTCCATACAAAGATATAGCTTCAGAAAAAGTCATATTTTTAAATGCAGAGTCTATTTTTATATCGTATGCATCTTGAAAGACAAATTTAACGATAGTTTCAATATTTTTTTTAACTATTTCAGGATTAGCATTCGAAAATTCTACATCCAGTTGAGTAAATTCAGGTTGTCTATCTTTTCTTGAGTCTTCATCTCTGTAACACTTTGCAATTTGGTAATAATTTGGAAATCCAGCCATCATGAATAGTTGCTTATACATCTGAGGTGATTGTGGTAAGGCATAAAAAGTATTGCTGTTTTTACGCGAAGGTACTAAAAAATCTTTAGCACCTTCAGGAGTTGATTTGATAAGAGTAGGTGTATCTATTTCTAACACATCCATTTTGTCCATAATCTTTCTTATAGATTTAAAAGTATTAGATCTGCCGATTATGTTTGATTTCATAGATTGTCTTCTCAAATCAAGATATCTATATTTCAATCTTATACTTTCGTCAGTATCAATATTGTTATCTATTTGAAATGGCAAAGTCTTACTTTTATTTATAATATTTATTTCAGAAGCCTGAATCTCATACATGCCTAATTGAGTATTTTTATTAACTAGTTCTTTATCTCGCTCTTTAAATACACCTGATACAGAAATGTAATATTCATTCTTTATATCAGAAGGCATATTTTTGCTTTGCTCGTAAACAATTTGTATAGAAGAATAAAAATCACGAAGATCAATAAAAGTAAGTCCCCCATGATCTCTTATAGATGAAACCCAACCGTTAACATTTTGAACTTCAGCATTGTTTTTTGCATTTACTAATTCGTTAATGTTCAAATTAATTCCTTTAATTTATTAATATCGAATGGTACAACTTTATTGCTGCTGATAATCTTAATAGTTTTTTCAGAACAATTAATTACTAATGTCGCATTATTCTTTATAGCTTCTTTGTACTGAGTATTTTCCTTACTGAATCTTATAGGTACTTCATAAGGTATATGATTTTTATCTAATTCATCAGAAATGTCATACATTTCTTCTTCATATTGAGAAATTAAAAATATTTTTTCTTTATGAGTATCAAGTTGAAGTTGGTTTATTATACGGTCTACTCCGAAAGCGACACCCACTCCTTGAGATTGACCTATGTTAAGTATTTGTGACAATTTATCATATCTACCACCACCACCAATAACTACACCATCGGCTACAAATTCAAAAGTTAAATCATTGTAATAATCTAAACCTCTAACTAACTTATGATCTTCGGAGTAAGGAATATTAATATTATTTAGCATATTCTTTATATCTTCGTATTTCTGTAATGTTTCATCTTCTAGATAATTTGTAATTAGTGGGGCCAGATCAATAATCTGTAAGTCCTCTTGTACATTTGAATCTAATATTCTTAATGTATTTGATTCAATCTTTTCAACGCTCTCTTTAGACAAATCTTTTTTGTTTTTATCAAAATACTTTTTTAAAACACTTACATACTCCTTTCTTTCATCGACACTACCTATTGTGTTAATTTTTAATTTAAAATTTAATTCAAGTGAATTAAGAAATCTAAATGAAGATTTAATTAATTGAACGTCAGAATAATTATCTAATGTTCCAATTAGTTCAGCCCCCGCTTGATGAAATTCTCTGTATCTATTTTTTTGTGGATTTTCATATCTATACATTTTTCCAAAATAACTGTATTTATTTGATTGATCTTTATGAAATTCGTTATGATACCTCACGACGCTAGCTGTTCCTTCTGGTCTCAATACAAGACTTCGTCCAGCTTTATCTTCAAATTCATACATTTGCTTAGTAACTATCTCGGAATTTTCACCTATAGATTTTGTAAATAAATCTTTGTGTTCAATGTTTGGCAATTCAACAAATTTATAACCATAACTTGCATAACAGTTTAAAAATTTATCTTTTATGTGTAAATAATTATCTATATCTTTACCGTATAAATTTCTTGTTCCCTTAACTTGATCTATCATTTCAAATACTCTCTAATAAATGGATTGTTATTCTTAATATTTATTACAGTGTCATCATCTCCATGACCAGGAAATAATTGAAAATCATCTTGAAAGAGAGTGAAAACATTGTTTATAGAATCAATCATTTCATTATTATCCCCTGAATACAAATCTGTTCTTCCAATACTATCTTTAAATATAAAGTCTCCAGTAAAAACTGCCCCTAAATCCTTAAATTCAAATGATACACTACCTTTAGTATGTCCAGGGTTTATATAAACATTTAAAAAATCATATTCATGGTCTAAAACGTTATGTAAATTACCTTCATATTTGTTTACAGATACCTTATCACCAAGAAAATCTCCTATTTGCTCGCTTGGATTTCTTGCTAAATGTTCGTCATCAAGATTGATATAAGCCTTTGAATCAAAAGAAGATAGTCCTATTGCATGATCCCAGTGACCATGTGTTATAAATGCACCTCCAATAGTTAAATTATTTGTATTTATGTAATCAATTACTTCATCAATATTTGGTGGTAAATCTATTAAAAATACAATTTCATTATCAAAAGGGCTTATTAGATAACAGTTTGATGTTGCAAAACTTGTAAATTTTTTTATATCAGTCATTTTCTTCCTGGATAGATTCTTGTTGCTTCAAAAACATTCTCAATATCTTTAGCATCATTTAATATTGCATCTAATTGAGTAACATCACTAACTTCAATCTGAAATATCAAACTCACAATTCTTTTACTACTTGTAACAGATTTTGCTACCAATATATTTCCTCCATTATCAGAAATTGCAATAGTCGCATCTCTAAGTAAATAAGGTCTGTCAATAGCTTCTATTTCAAGCCAAACAATAGTTCCAGTATTAGGTTCAAATCCCCAACTTACATCTAAAATTCTTTCCCCTTTATTTGGATCAATTTTTATATTTAAACAATCAGAACGATGAATTGCAATACCATTTGATATAGTTATAAATCCTAAAATATCGTCACCAGGTACGGGTACGCAGCATTTTGCCATTCTGACTTGTATGTCATCATATCCTTCAACAATAATTAAATCCGATTTACTATCACTCTTAATTTCAGGCGAATATAAATCGTCATCAACAGATATTTCATTTGGAAATACTATTTTCCGTATCTTGTTACCAACAATATTTATACCTGTATTTCCATTTCCAAGACTTTGATACAAAGTTTCGATATTAGGAAGCTTCATTTCTAATAACAATTCATTTAATATTTGGTCTTTTGAATTTACTTCCAAAACATCATTATTCTCGTCTAACCAGGTATTTAATACTGTTTTTCCTTTTTGGATGTCTTCATTTTTAAGTTGCTTTTGATACCATTGTTTTATTTTGGATCTTGCTCTTGTAGTTTTTACTATATTTAACCAATCTCTACTAGGTCCTTTGTTCTTATCTTTGCTTGTAAGTATTTCTACTGTATCCCCAGATTTTAGTTCATTACTTAAATTTACTAATTTTCCATTTACTTTCGCACCAATCAGTTTCTCACCTACCTGTGTATGAATGGCAAAGGCAAAATCAACTGGTGTGGAACCTTGTGGCAAAGATAAGACATCGCCTTCAGGTGTAAGACAAAATACTTCATTTTCATACAAATCTAACTTCATATGCTGTAAAAATTCATTAGGATCAGGATATTCTGATGACATCTCTGTAAGCTCATTAGTCCATCTAGTAAGATCGTTAGAAGGTTTTTCCTTGTATTTCCAATGTGCAGCCACTCCAAATTCTGCTCTGTAATGCATATCATGAGTTCTAATTTGAATTTCCATTTTATTACCATCAGAGGTAATAACTGTTGTATGAAGGCTTTGATACAAATTAAATTTAGGCATTGAAATAAAATCTTTAAATCGTCCTAGAACAGGTTGAAAATTTGCATGAATTAATCCAAGTATCGTATAACAATTTTTAACATCATCAGTAATTATTCTTATTCCAACTAAATCATTAATTTCATTAAACGTTAATCCATTATTAACTATTTTTTTGTATATTGAATAATTATGTTTTGGTCTGCCGTATGCTTCTGCAGAAATTGAGTTATCTGATAACAATGACTTAATTATATTTAAAGATTCTTCAAGTTGATTTTCTCTATCTGGCCTTGTTTGAGTTATCTGTTCTTGAATTTCATTATTTTGTTTATCAAAAAGGATCTTGAAGGAAGTATCTTCTAATTTATGTTTAATTGATTGCAAACCTAATCTATGTGCCAATGGTGCGTACACGTATAGTGTTTCATTAGCGATTTTCTCTTGTTTCCAATCAGTATGATATTGTATTGTTTCTATATTATGAAGTCTGTCAGCTAATTTGAGAATTAACACTCTAATATCTTTTGACATAGCAATAACCATTTTTCTTATTGCATCTGCTTTAGCTTCTTCCTTTGAGTTGTAATTTATTTTATCTAATTTCGTTACACCATCAACGATATCAGCAACTTCTTTACCAAAATCTTTTTTTATATCAGAATAAGTTACATCAGTATCTTCTATCAAATCGTGCAAAAATGCAGCTATGATTGTTTCTTTATCAAGATTCAATTCAGCGAGATATAGAGCAACTTGTAGTGGATGAGTAATGTAGTCTTCACCTGATTTTCTTTTTTGGTTTTTATGTCCATTAGCTGCAAACTTATATGCTTCATTTAAAAGCTTATGAGAAGATTTTGGATAGTTTTCTAAAATACTATTAAATAGTTCATCAGCTGTTTTCACAGGACTTTTAGTCGACATATATTAATGGTACTAAATTTCTTAAGTTTTAATTATCTTTGACAAAAATGGTACAGTAACAAATATAGAACTGTATGTACCAGATAATATCCCAATTAATAAAGGAATAGCAAAATCAGATAGGTTTCCTTCAATACCTAAATAATTACCAATAAGAATTATTGAAATAATCGGAATAGCTGATGTAAAAGAAGTATTAATACTTCTCATTAACACTTCATTAAATGTTTTGTTAAGTATTTCACTCGTAAGCGTATCTCTCTTAAATGATTTTTGAGAATCTTTTAATTTATCAAATAAAATAACCGTGTCATATAAGGAATAACCCAATATTGTTAATAGAGCAATTATTGTAGATGGCGTTATCTCGAGACCTAAAATTACATAGACAGAAAAGGTTAATAAAAGATCATGCATTAATGCCGTTAATGCGATGAATGAAAATCTATATTCATATCTGAATGATATAAGAAGTGCAATTATGGATAAAAATATAACAAGTGCTCTAATCCCTTTGTTTGTTATTTCCTCACCAAAAGTAGGACCGACTCTTTGAAACTCTATTTCATTTTTTTCTACACTGAATTTGTTTGATAAATAATTTAACAACTCAGTTTCACGCTCCTGCGTAGACTCAACTGCTCTAAATATCATTGTATTTGAATTGTCGAATGTTTGATATCTAGATACTGGGAGGATTGTATTGTTTAATACATCATCTATATCATTATCTGTATATTCAGTATCGAGTTGATATGTTGTCCCACCAGTAAAATCAACTGAAAGATTTAAATTTAAGAAACCAAATATGGATCCAATCAAAACAGCAGAAAAAATTATAAATTCAATAATAAATATTTTATAAAATCGACTGCCAATATTATGAAAATCAATATTTGTATTACCTAGAAACAATCTCTTAAACATTTTCAATATCTTTCTTTGTTAAAGGAAAATAACTACGAGGGTTATCAGTTATATTTCCAAATAGTGGAACAGCGTTTCTTATGAACATTCTTGTATAAAAGAGATCAAATACTGTTGCAAGTCCTAAAGTTAAGGCGAATCCTCTAATAGGTCCGATTGCGAGTATATATAAAATAACTGATGCAATAATTGATACAAAGTCAGCTACTAATATAGTATTCCATGCTTCAGTAACTGCTTTTTCAGCTGCAAAGTTAAATGATCTACCTACTTTAAGCTCGTCTTTTAGTTTTTCAAAAATAACGATATAAGAATCTGCTGTTAATCCTATAGAAACTATTACACCAGCTATACCAGCTAAAGTTAACGTATATCCTTGATACTCACCTAATAATGCAATAACAGAATAAAAAAGAGCACCAAAGGAACCTAGTCCAAGTATTGCAATAATTCCAGATAGTCTGTAATAAAATAATAAAAATAGACTAACAATAATAAGACCTACAAATCCTGCCTGTAATCCAAGTGATAATGTATTCTCACCTAAAGTCGCAGAAACTTTCTGAATTGAAGATCTTTCAAAAGCTACAGGTAAAGCTCCGTATCTTAAAATAACCGCTAAATTGTTTGCAGATTCACCTTGATCAGAATTGCCCATTGATATTGCAGCAGTTCCACCTGTTATACCTATTTCTGGGTTAACATCCATTGCTATACCAGGTGCAGAAATAACTTGACCATCCAAAACAATAGCTAAGCGTCTTTGTTCCCCCATTAACTTTGCCAATTTTTTGGTTAAATCAGTAAATTTTTGCTCCGAAGTGTCTTTTAAAACTAGTTGAACTATCCATTCATTTTGAGGATAAACAGCTAAGGCGTCATCTATATCATTACCTGTCAATTCAGCAGGACCTAAATGATAGATTATTGGAAATCCGTCAGACAGTGAAAGTAAATAAGAATCTGTGTCGGGATTGTCGTCTATAGTTAAACCAGTTAATTGATCAACACCAGCTGGTGCAGTAACAGATGGATTATCAGGGTCATCCTCATTTGGAGTTATTGTTAAAGCTGGAGAATAACCTAAATTCAATGAGGAGTTGAGAACAGGTCTAAATGTGAGTAGCCCAGTAGTTCCAACAGCTTCAATTGCTTTTTCCTGGTCTGTGAGACCTGGCAATTGAACTAAAACTGAATTTTCTCCACTAATTGAAATCTCAGGTTCTTGTACTTCACCAAAAGCTGAAATTCTTGTTCTCATAATTTCAACTGCTTGTTCAATCAATTCAGGATCTGTTCCCTCTTCAGCAGTTAGAATTACTGATACACCTCCTTGTAAATCTAATCCAAGTTTTGGTTGAATATTATTTATATATACAAAAATAAATAATCCAACGGAAAGTAGGGGTAAAAATATAAGTTTCAAAAAAGATTTCATGTTATTTATAAGATATGTTTGACTTTAATATCTCAATCTCTCCTTTTTTGACAACTAAAATAACTTTTTCTTCTTTTATATTTACAACACGTCCAAAAATACCAGAATCAGTTATTACATTGTCACCAATTTTTAAATTCTCTACATATTCTTTATGTTTTTTTTGTCTCCTTCTTTGAGGAATATACAAAATAACGTAAAAGATAATAAATACAGTAATTAAAGGTAACAAAGTTATGATTTCATTCATTTAAAAGTTTTTCCTTATAATTATCAAAATCTGAGTTTAATATACTTTCTCTTACTTCGTTAATGATATTTTGTGTCTGATATATATTGTGAATTGTTAGAAATTGCCATGATGAAGTCGGTTCATTAATTAACAAGTGTCTCATATAAGATGTTGAAAAATTTAAACACGTATTGCAATTACAATCTTCAACTAACGGGTCTTTAATATTTTTGTATTTACTGTTCTTTAAATTGAAATATTTTGCTCTATTTATAATTTTTCCATGGCGTGCAATTCTTGCCGGCCAAACACAATCAAACATGTCAACACCTAACTCAATCAAATTAATTAGGCTTTTTATATCTCCAACACCCATAACGTATCGTAATTTATCAACAGGTAATAAATCTGTAGTAAATGATACAATCTCATTCCTCTCTTTTTCAGTTTCACCAATAGCAAGTCCACCTATTGCATAACCATTAAAGTCAATCTCTAACATATTTTTTGTAGAAATTTCTCTTAAGTCTTTATATTTACCACCTTGAATGATTCCAAATAACGATTGATTTTTATTGTTGTGAATTTCTCGTGCTTTTTTTGCCCAAATATTTGTATTGATTATTGCTTGTTTTTGCATATCTTTTGAAGCATTAATATCTATTAATTGATCAAGTATCATTGCAATATTACTATTTAATGTTTCTTGTATATGAATTGATAATTCAGGAGTCATTAAAAATTTTGTTCCATCATATATGTTTTTAAATAAAATACCGTCATCTGTTTGAGAGTTTGGAATAGACCAACCTTGAAATCCTCCTGAATCAGTTAAAATTAATTGATCCCAATTAATATATTCATGCAATCCTCCAAAATCCTTGATGATGTCTAAACCAGGTCTTAAATAAAGATGATATGTATTTCCTAGGATAATTTTTGTATCTGAAAGTTGTTCTAAGTTAACTGATTTAATTGAACCTCTTGTAGCAACAGGCATAAAAATTGGAGTATTAAATTCATGATTGTTTATTTTTACTTTATTTACTCTTGCTTTACCATCTACTGCAAGCAATTCTAAATTGATGTTATTCATTTATATTTAAATAATACAGCATCACCGAAGCTTAAAAATTTTAAACCTTGATCAATTGCATATTTATACAATTCTTTCCAGTTATCTCCATAAACATTTTGAACAATTGAAAGAAGTGAACTCATTGGAGCGTGAAAATTCGTAATTAAGTGTGTAGGTAAATTAATTTTTGTATCAGGCAAAATAAAAAGATCTGTATAACCAACAAGATTTTCTGTATTGTATGCTGTTTCAATTGCTCTAAGAGTTGTAGTTCCTACGCAATAAATATTTTTATTGGATTCTTTATAAGTAATTATTTTGTTATATTCAGTTTTATCTATTGAATAAAACTCCTTATGAATATTATGATCAATTAAATTTTTTGATTTAACAGGTTTGAACGTATTAAGATTTACATCTAAATTAATAAATGCAGTTTCAATATTTTTGTTCTTAAAATTTTCAATTAATTCATTAGTGAAATGTAAACCAGCTGTTGGTGCAGCAATCGAAAACCCGCTATCTGAGAATTGATTGTTATAGAATTTTCTTTTATTGGGATTATCTTTAATGTATGGTGGCAACGGAAGTATTCCATGTTTATTTATAATGTCATCAATTTTCGTATCAAAAATACATCTAAATGCTTCATCTAAAACTTCTTGTATTTGAAAATTAAATAAATTTGTTTGATATTTTTTATTTTTACTTTTTTTATCGGAAGATTTTAATAGACATATTGCTTCAAAATCATTCAATTTTTTAGTTATAAATATTTCTAAAGATCCTCCAGTATTTTTCTCTGTCAAAATTCTTACCTTACGTACAGTAGATTTATTAAATATAAATAGAGAATCAGATTCAACGTATTCAGGGAACTGTTTAAATGATATTATTTCTCTATTTTTAGCAATTAAAAGTTTTGAATCTAATGGATTTTCATATGGCTCTTGATTTATTGATGAATTTGGTAACTCGTAGTTTAGTAAACTACTTTTAATCATTATTTACTATTTAGCAATTTAATAAACAAATCATAAGACATAGTTACAACTTCTGGCATTCCGTCATTTGTGCGTCTGGAGTTCCCTTGTTTTCTTTTTAATTTCTTCCAAAAAAGTACTGTATTTTTATTCCCTGATTTTTCAATAGCTTTTTCTAAAGATTGATGAATATTTAAATTTTGTCTAGATTTTGCTTCAAGAAAATATTCTTCATTTTTAACAAATAATTGTATATCTCCCAGATCTTTTGATCCCCCTTCAGCAAACCTTTGAGCTTTAAAATTAATTTCTTTATTCAATCTATTAACTATGTTTGTTTCGTACATAGTTCCCTGTTTTTTTGCCTTATTTACCATGTATTTATTTTAATTTTTTTATTCAGAAAGTAACGCTTCTAACTCTTTTTCTTCAATATCAAAATTTGCATAAACATCTTGGACATCATCAAGGTCTTCTAATGCACTAATCAATTTTGATACTGACTTGAATTTTTCCATATCAATGACTACACCGACATTCGGAATCTGAGCAATTTCAGCATTTGATGGAACAAACGAATTGTTATTAAATTTTTCATTCATATTCTTAAAATCAGATGGTGGGAATTCAAATGTTACTGATTGATTACTTTCTAGAATATCTAAACAATCAGAGTTTAAAGCTAAGTCGATTAATTCATCGTTATATTTATCAAATTGAAATACAGCTTTTCTTTCAAATAAGTAATTAACACTACCCGGTGTACCCATCGAGCCACCATGTTTAGTAAGAGTAGCTTTTACATCAGATGAAGTTCTATTCTTATTATCAGTAAGACAACTAATTAATAGAGCAACACCATGCGGTGCGTATCCTTCGTATGATAATTCGAATATTTCTCCAGTTTCTAAATTTCCATCAACACGTTTTAAAGCTCGTTCAATATTTTCGTTAGGTACTGAATTAGATTTTGCTTTTTGTATAGCTTGGTAGAGCGATGCGTTATTTGCTGGGTCAGTGCCTCCATTACGTGCAGCAATTTCTATAGCTTTAACTAATTTTGCGAATAATTGTCCTCTTTTAGCATCGTTAGCTCCTTTTTTTCGCTTTATGGTAGACCATTTAGAATGACCCGACATATTTTCCTTCTTTCATAAAAGCAAGCAACCATTCAAGATAATAGTTATCATTTGTCAATTCTGGATGGTATGTAAGTGAGACTATATTGTTTTGTGAAACACCAACAATATCGTCAATCTGTGTAGCAATAACTTTAACATCATTATTTAACGTTCTTATAATTTTTGGTGCACGTATAAAACAATATATGTCATTATTATTTAAAAATTTTACATCTGCTTCAAATGATTCATTTTGTCTGCCATATGCATTTCTTTGAATTTCTATATCAATATTCGGGATATGAGTATCTCCGTCAATAACTGATTTTGCAAGAATTATCGTTCCTGCGCAAGTACTAAGAGTTGGCAATCCTTGTTTTATTTTTATATCTAACTTTTTATACAAATTATTATATGATGATATTTTCGACATAGCTGTAGATTCCCCACCTGGAAGTATAATTCCATCTACTTTATCTAAATCTTCAGGTGTTTTTACTAGTAATGACTCTAAAGAAATAAGATCTAAACTTTTTTGATGATCAAAGAAACTACCTTGTAAAGAAAGTATCCCTACTTTCAATTACCAACCTCTTTTAGCTAATTTCTCTTCTTCTGTCAGAGTATCAATGTTTATTCCAACCATAGGTTCGCCTAAATCTTTTGAGACATCTGCGAGAACTTTTGGATCATTATAATTAGTAGTCGCAACAACGATAGCTTCAGCTCTTTCAGCGGGGTCACCACTTTTAAATATACCTGAACCTACAAATACTCCATCACATCCTAGTTGCATCATTAAAGCGGCATCCGCTGGTGTAGCAATTCCACCAGCTGCAAAATTAACTACTGGAAGTTTTCCTAACTCTTTAATCATTTCTAATACATTCAATGGTGCCCTAAATTTTTTACTCAAAGCAACTAACTGATTTGTATCGCATGTTAGTACTTCATTAATCTCATTAGTTATTGTTCTCATATGTTTAACAGCTTCAATAACATTTCCTGTACCTGCTTCACCTTTGGTACGTATCATTGCAGCACCTTCTGCTATTCTTCTTGATGCTTCACCAAGTCCAGTAGCTCCACAAACAAAAGGAGATTTAAAATTGTTTTTATTTATATGATTTACATCATCAGCAGGGGTTAAAACTTCTGATTCGTCGATAAAGTCTATTCCGATAGATTCTAAAATTTGAGCTTCGACAAAATGACCAATTCTTGCTTTTGCCATTACAGGTATCGATACAGCGTCCATTACTTCTTGAATAACACCGACAGAAGACATTCTTGCTACTCCACCGTCAGCTCTTATGTCTGCTGGTATTCTTTCTAAAGCCATTACAGCAACAGCTCCAGATTTTTCTGCGATAACTGCTTGTTCGGCGTTGACTACATCCATAATCACGCCACCCTTTAGCATTTCAGCTAATCCCTTTTTAACTTTAAATGTTGACTCAATCTTCATAAGTTATATAGTACATCAATTGTTTGAATACAATAAAACGTAATGCTCCATATTTTTTTCAATATCATATTTTTGTATACATTCATATTGTTTTTCCCATATAAAATGTAAATCACTTTTTAATGTATTTGTTAATAAATTTACCAATGATTTATAAGAATTTCGTTCATAATAAATACCTGACTCTTCTAAGACATCTTTAAATGCAGCTAGATCACTAGAGATGACAATATTCCCTGAATTTATTGCTTCAATTAGAGTAATTCCAAAACTTTCATTTTTTGTATTTAGTGCTAAATATATAGAAGAGTTTTTGAAAATAACATTTTTCTCCTCATCATTAGGTTTTAGATAGATAACGCCATTAAAATTTTCAATATTTTCATTCGTAACTGCTTCAAATTCATAATTTTGAAATGATTTTTCTTTTGATAATAAATTAAAGTAGTTAAAATTTTTCCTTTTTTCATTGCGTCCAACAAATAAAAATTTTTTTGTGTTGTTAAATTTTATATTTTTATTAATTTCTATCATATTAGGAATCAAGATTGGTTGTTTATTTAATGTTTTTGCATTTGATAATGCTGATTCGCTAACATAAACACTTATCCCTTTAATTTTTACAATTTTGTATATAATGCTCATGAAAAATGTATAAAGTTTATTTAAATTTGCATGATGAGTAAATATATATTTTTTGTTCTTTGGTAATTTCCAAAAAATTAATGGTATAAATGGTTCGTGTATATGTACTACATCTGACCACTCAATAGCTTTTAAAAGTAATTTTCTATCTGGAAATAAAGATATTGATGCAACTGAGTTATTAAAAGGAATATTTAAAACTTTACCTAAATCATAATCTTTAGAGTTTGGTCCAGCAATTTTACTTTCTATGTTTGAAGTTTTACTAATGTAATCGTTCATTAAATTTATTTGATGTTGAACTCCCCCATAATTTAATAGATTGTACGGTGTTAAAAATAAGAGGTTAATATTCACTTGTCCATACAGGTTGGATAGAATGCCACTGGTTAGGATCGAGCTTTATTAAATTTTCTAATGATTTACTTAAAACTTTAAGTCCGTGTTGAATACTTTGAGCTTGATTATCAAAATAAGGTACTATAAAGGGTTTCCCAAAATGTAATTGATATTTATTACCATTCTTTATAAAAGCTGCAGGAACAATAGGCAATTGTGTATCCAGTGAAAGAGATACCGGCCCTTTTGGAAATGCTGCCATTTGATTGAAGAATTCAACTCCTACACCACTTTTACCAACGTGACGTTCTGATAACAAGCATACGTGATGTCCGTTTTTAAGAAATTCTTTTACTCGTTCAAAAGTATTTTGACCTTTACCACCTAAAATTATTTTACATCCAAGATCTTCTCTTAATTCAGTAAACCAATGTAAAATCTTTTCATCATCTAAAGGCTCAGCAACAGCAACTAAATTTAAATCTAGAAATTTACCCATTGGAATTGCAAATTCCCAATTACCAAGATGAGGAAGTGCAATAATGTATGAAGAGTAATTTTTATTTAACTTTCGAACTATATCTTCATTAATTATTTCAACTTTTGGTTCTATATGATTTTTATAACCTTCTTTAGTTAACCAAATAGTTTCAAGCCAGTATCTTACATAATTTAATTTAACTTTGAATATTGAATAATTATCTATCCTATCTTTTCTCTTTTTAAGTTTTATGTTTGAAAAAGGAGTAAAAATAAAATATAAGAGTGCAATAAAATATGAAATAACATATATGAAATTAGGTGATAACTTTTTAAACATGTTGTGAAGAATTCGTATTATTTGAAATTTCATTTATCTAGGTTGGTTATTAAAATTTTAATTCTTTGAAATACAGTAATCCAACATAAT
>QCCZ01000007.1 GCA_003281085.1 OCS155 cluster bacterium AG-349-E07 | reverse complement strand
ATGCACTGATTGGTTTTTTGAGTCAAGAATTTCATATATTGAAACTGTAGGTGAATGCCTTAAGTCATCAGTATTATCTTTAAATGCAAGTCCAATCAAAAATATATTTTCAAACTTTTTTTCATTTTTTAGATTTATTAAGTATTCAGTAAACCATTCTTGATGGGTAGAATTAGATTTTTTTATATTTGAAATTAAAGGCAAAATTAGATTATTAGATTTTATAATTGAATTAATTTCAGCAACATCTTTTGGAAAACAAGAACCTCCCCAGCCTGGAGAAGGTCTAAAATAATTTTGTCCGATTCTATTATCCATCCCTATACCTTTTAGAGTTTCTTGCAAGTTGCCACCCATTACACTAATAATTTGAGAAGCCTCATTTACAAAAGATAATCTTAAAGGTAGATATGCATTTGAAAGATACTTAATTAATTGCGAACTTACAGGATCTGTAAACAAGATTTCCGTATCTAAATCCTTGTATAATGAACCAACTTTTTTCGCATTCTCTTCGTCAGTGGAGCCAATGACTATTCTGTCAGGTTGAAAAAAGTCAGTGAAAGCCGAACCTTCTCTCAAAAATTCTGGATTAAATACAATCCTACGCTCATCAAAACTTAAATCAGCAATAATCTTTTCAAGAGCTTCTGGATGGATGGTTGACTTGATACAAACTACTGTATTTTCATTTATATAATTTTCTATAGACATAAAAACTTTTTTAACAAAACTTGTGTCTATTTGATTACTTTCAAGTGATGGAGTTTGAACACAAACCATTACAATGTCAACATTGTCCCAATCTATATTTTTATATTCACTAGAAAAGTTGACATTGCCCAAAATTTCTTTGTTGTTTAAATAATCTTCTAACTCAGGTTCAAAAAAAGTTGGCTGGTGTTTTTTTAAAGAATTTATTTTTGATTCATCAATGTCTATAAATTGAATATTATGTTTTAATTTTGCTAAGCATAATCCTGATACTAAACCTACATAACCAACACCAATTACAACAATGTTCATAATTTGATGATAACCTTTCAATAACTTTATAATAATGTTAGTGATTTATTTTATTGCTCACTCAGATTGGATACTGCAAAGATCGAGAGCAGACATGGTCAATTATTTAAAAGAGTATTTTAACATCACTTCTATTTGTCCACTTGGAGATAACAAATCTGAAATTAATCAAACGTATCAAAATTTTATTGATTGGCAAATAAATAACAAAAAGCTTTTGGACATAGGTGGAGTTTTTAACTTAAGAAAAATATTAAAAAACATTGAATCAAATTCTTTAATACACATATTTACAATTAAATCTTTATTTTTATTTATATTTTCAACCTTTTTTTTAAAAAAGAAATTTGTAGTAATAGTCTCAATAACAGGCCTAGGTTATTTATTTGGTAATTCACTGCTTGGGAATATATTAAGAGTTTTAATTAAACCATTTATAAAATATAAAATAAACAAAGAAGTTGATACGATAATTTTTCAGAATAAGAAAAATTATTCAGATTTTTTAAGATATTCAAACTATAAAAATAACGTAAAAATTATTGAAGGTAGTGGTTTAAATACTGAAGCATTTAAACAAAAAAAAGAACAGGTCAAAAAAAATAAAATTATTTTTGTTGGAAGGTTAATGAGGGAAAAAGGTATTTATGAATATTTAGCTATTGCCGATGGTATGAAAGAAAATAAAAATATTAGTTTTCACATAGCAGGCAAACCAGATTTTGGTAATAAAAGTAGTCTTAATCTTAAAGAATTTGATGAACTAAAAAATAACCCAAATATAAATTATCTTGGAGAGATCGATGTACAAGAAAATTTACATGATTTTGATATTTTAATTCAGCCTAGCTACCACGAAGGGTTTTCACGAGTATTGTTGGAAAGCATATATTCAGGTCTTTTTTGCATTGTAAACGATATACCGGGAATGAATGAAATTATTAGCAAGACGAAGCACGGTCTTTTGATCAAGGAAAACAATATTGATTTATATATTGATGAAATTAACAATTATTTAAATGGCAAATACACACTAAATCATGAATACGCTGCTCAGGTTATTGAAGAAAATTATTCAGTAAAAGCAATATCAGACAAATTCAAAGAATTATATTATGAATTTATATAATGACTTTCAAGTATCTGTTTATGTAGCTTCTATTTCTTCATTTTTGATTACAGCAATATTGTGTTTTTTATTAATTAAATATATATCAAATTTTTCAAAATCTAAAAATACTCAAAAGCGTTTAAACGATTTCAATATTGTCCCACTTGGTGGTGTTGCAATGGCAATAAGCTTTTTTATTTCAGTAAGGCTTCTCGGTGAAGCAGATCCTGAAATTGTAAATATATCAATTTTTGCTTTAGCAATTTCATTATTAGGCGTTTTAGATGATTTCTTTGACTTGAATTGGAAACTAAAATTATTTTTTCAATTAATTTTTGTTAGTTTGCCAATTTATATACTTGATCAAAAAATAAATTTAGAAATATTTATAGGTATTGATTTTGGAGGTCGTGTTAATTTCGTCTTTACAATTTTTTGGGTAATAACTCTAATGAACTCGATAAATTTTATAGATAACATGGATGGATTTGCTGCTATAAATTGTAGCTTTATTTGTTTGGCAACTACCATACTTTCTTTTGTTTTTAATCAAAATTACCTAGCAGATATTAGTTTTGTTCTTTTTGCTTCAATATCTGGATTTATTTTATTTAATTATCCACCAGCAAAAATATATATGGGTGATTCTGGAAGTTTGTTCATTGGATTTGTATTTGGTTTTATCAGCATACTATTTAATTGGAATCCAACTTCAGATATACAACTTTACAACTCAATTGCACCAGTTTTTTTATTTTTTACAATACCAATTTTAGATTTTTTAACAGTTTTTTATCATAGAATAAAAAACAATATTTCTCCAACAACAGGAGGTACAGACCATATATCTCATAGATTGCTAAAAAAAGGTTTATCGGTAAGAAAAATACTTTATTTATTTATTGGTTTAAATATCATAGTATTTTTAACTATCGCAGCAACAATTATTTTTGATTCTTTCGCTAATATAGCTTTTTTATCTTACATAATAATTATTTCTTATTTATTTTTTTACTTCCAAAAATTAGAACCACTAAATTAGCTTTTGTGATAACTCTTCAATTCTTTCGGGCGTACCTGCATCAATCCACCAAGAATCAAATATACTGTAATTCACCTTACTGAGGTTTAAATACTTTTTGTTTAGATCAGTAATCTCGTACTCTCCCCTATCAGATTTTTTGAGACTATCGATAATTTCAAAACATTCATATTCGTATTTATAAAAACCCAGCACTGCATAATTTGATATAAACTTTTTGGGTTTCTCAATTAAATCCACAATTTTACTATTTTTAAGTACTGCAACACCAAAATCTTCAGGGTTATTTACTTTTTTTAAAACCAAAGCTGCTGAATTATCTGAGTAAATTGATTTGTTATTTGCGAAAGGATTAACTCCAAAAAAATTATCTCCTAAAATAAATGAAATTTGTGAACCTTTATCAATAACTGGTTCAGCCTGCTTTAAGGCATGAGCGATTCCTAATTGTTCATTCTGAATTACAAATTCTATATTTTCATTTGGGAAATTGCCTTTAACATCTTCCTTAATTAATTTATCGTATTCTGGATTAGTTACAATAACTATGTTGTCATATCCCCAATTTTTAAGTTGCTTAATTTGCTGAGAAATCATAGATGTTAGCCCAATAGGTATTAAAACTTTTGTATAGTCGTTATTTTTATAATTTTTTAAACGAGTTCCTAATCCACCTGCTGCTATTACAGTAAAATTTTTTTTCATATTTTTCCATTTAAAAAACTACTTCATTATAGTTGAAATTTGGTTATGAAAAATAATAAATTAAATATCATCTTGGGATTTTCGTTAATTTTATTCGCAACAATAATGTATTCCGTGATTCCAAACTTTCAAACTGAAGATTTTGATCAAAATATCATCGAAGATATTTCACTGGGTTCAACAACTACGAGTTTAATTCAAGACGTAGAACCGGAAATTGATATACAAACTCCAGAAACTATTGAAGAAGAAATAATAATTGAAAGCAATAGTGTCTTAGAATTTAATGAAACGATCAGAATTGATGATATTTTTACAACATATTTAATTATAGGTTCAGATAAAAGAACAGAGAATTCGTCAGAATCAAGAGGCTTTGTTCAAGGTGAGAGAGCAGACGTACTAATACTTGGTATTGTTGATAAAGATAATATTATTAGTTTAGTCTCTCTTCCCAGAGACTTACTTATTGAGAATCCATGTACAGGAAAACTTGAACGTATAAATAGTGCTTATAAAAAAAACGATTGTGGAAATGCTCCAGAAAATTTATCTGCTGTAATTCTTAATTTAACTGGTTTAAAAATTGAACATTTTGCAAAATTTAATTTTGAGGGTTTTGAGGAAATTATAGATAGTTTAGGTGGTATTGAAATCTGCGTTGATTCAACACAAAGGGAGGGTTTTTCTTTTGAACTACAAAAAGGATGTCAGACTGTTCGAGGTGAGATTGCATTAAACTGGGTCGTATCAAGAAATACAGAAGTTTTAGTTGGAGATAAAATAGTTGATAAAGATGGGAATGACAACTCCACTTGGGAGAAAATGTCTGGCGTTAGTGATTTAACAAGAATAAAAAAAGAACAGTATATTGTAACATCTCTTTTGAGCGAAGTTAAAAACTTTGGAAATTTAAATTCTTTATTTAAATTTATTGATGCACTTGAGAATACTTTTATTGTGGATGAAAATTTGACGACTAATAATGCTGCAAGATTGTTGTGGAATTTTAGAAATTTTAATTTTGATGAACTTAAAGCATTAACAGTACCTACAAAAAATTACGAGACTGAAAGTGGTGCCCAAGTACTAATTCTTACTTCAAATTTTTATGAATTCTTAAAATCTGAATCTGTAATTGGTAAATAATTTAATGCAAGACAAAAAACAAATAATAGATATATATCTGGCGAATACAGCATATCATTGGTTAAATTAGTAATTAAAAAAATTATCAAAGTTAAAAATATCAATATTTGGTAGTTTTGTTTTCCTATTTTTAAATATATTGACCTAAAGATATAAATAAAAATAGAAAATAAAAATAGTGACCAAATTAAGCCAAATTCTACAGAGAAAGTTAAATAGCCATTATGGGCAGTTGTTAACTGACTTAAAAAAGATGGATCAACTATAGGTGAATCTTTGCTAATTAATATACCATTTTTTTGAGATAATATTCCACTTCTAAGACTTTTATCACCTAAAACATAGCTATCTTTAATAGCGCCATCTTCATCAGCCCATCTGAGGAAAAATCTTCCATCATTTATGTCGATTCTCCATGATTGATGTTGATTTGTTTCTCTAGAAGTATTGGATATTAAAGTTTGCTTTTCCCAAGGTAATTCTGGAAAAGATATTTCAATTATTATTTCAAAATCATTTTGGAAATCAAAACTATTATCTACAGCCAACCAATATTTATTTGGCCTAAATAATTTAATACCTTCTTGTTCAAAAGTAATTTTAGAAGTGTAGCTGTCAAAAGTATTGGGTTTAAAAACAAAATAATCTTCTCCAAGTTTTTCGTTGATAAAATTAATTTCTTGAATTTTATTTTGATCTTTAATAATCAATTTTTTGATATTTGCATCTAAAAACGTATTACCAAAAGATTGACCGTCAGAGTGACCACCTACTTCTATATATCCATTGTTGGTATTTAGATTTAATATCTCACCAGTTGTTCTTTTAGATCCAACAATATCCCAGTTTGTTCCGTCTGAGGATGTATAGAAAGCAATTGTACTTCTTGGTAAGATACCTTGATATTTATCATAAATAATTTTAATAAAACCATCTACAGATAGAAACGAACATTCAGAACAAAAAGAAGTAAAATTTTCGATAGGCAAAATATTACGGTTTATAGTGACATTTTCAATTATCACAGCTAGCTCGCCGACAGACATTTCTCTATTTGGGCAAGCATATTGATTAGAATCTTCGCATTCAACAAATAAATAATTACTTCTAATAAAACTCATTTGTCTTTGTTTTTCCATATCTTCAATGTCAATGAATTCAGATATATTGATATTTTGATTAAGTATTCGTACATTATTTGATTCAATAAAACAAGCAAATTCAATTCTGGTAATAAATGAAGAGCTATCAATACAAAGAGAATCTTCAACCAGCTTTGAAGTTTCTGCAAGATCTAATTTCAATAAAATTGAAGTAAATTTTGATAATATATTGTTGTCTATCCTCTGATATTGACATGTTCGGCGATCATATTCACATTCATCTACGATAAAACTATTTTGTAAGAGTTCATATCCAGAACCAGAAGTCCCCATAAAAAAATTAATACCTGAGTCTCTATATTCTTCTGGAGTTATACCTAGTTCAACGTCGTTTAATACAATATTTAAAGAACTTTCTAAAATTTCAGGATTAATAGAAAGTAAATAATTTCCATAAATTTCCTCTACGTAATTACCACCTCCTAATCCAGAAATTAGTTTAAGGTTGTCAACTGCTATATTGTTTAAATATCCCCTGTCGCTTTCTTTAAGAAAGATTTGAGAATTCCCAAAATATAAAAATAAAACAAAAGGGATTAAAATTATAAAAAAATACTTTGCTAATTTATTGAATGAAAAGTCTTTTATAACAAAAAAAAGTATAGTACTCAAAAAGATTGCCAAATATGAACCCCTAGAATATGTAACTAAAACAAGAAATATCGAAACTAGACTAGATATAAAATAAACTATTTTCTTTGTTTTATGATAATGCGCTAAGTAAATAATAAATAATAAAGCAAACATTGCACCCGCGACATTTGGACCTGAACCTTGTAAACCAGATAATCGTCCAGCTTGAAAAAAATTTGGATTTTCTATATTAAATAATATCCATCCATAAGAATTATCAATTAATGAGATTTGAAATATTGAAATAATTAAATTAACTATCAATAAAAATATAGAAGGAAGAATAAACAATTCTTTTTGATAAAAGTCTGAGCCAGACAAGAGAATATAAATTGAAAATCCAATAAATGTAAAAAATATTAATCTGACAATAAATAAATCAAATCTTGAAACGATAAATATAAAACCGAGTGATAAAATCACTAAAGTCCAAATATTATTTATAAAAACTTTTTTTACAAAAAAAGTTTTTAGTTGATATCGAGACATTGACAGGTTGTAGATCAAAGAAATGATTAGAACAATTTCAGATAAATCAAAAAATAATAATGAATATATATTGGCAGGTATTAAAAATGAACAAAAAAATAAACTTCCACCTACAAAATATTTCATATCTGTTCTCAAGTGGGCCTGGCAGGACTCGAACCTACGACCGACGGATTATGAGTCCGTTGCTCTAACCAACTGAGCTACAGGCCCTAAAAGGCTTAAAGTTAGTTGCCTAAAAATGCTTGGGTTTTTAAAGCGATACTCATATCTCCAGCTACTTTTAATTTTCCAGTCATAAATGCTGCTTGACCAGAAGTCGTGCCATTCATGATTGCTTGCATGGTTTCAGAGTCTATAGTCATTGTACAATCAGCATCGTCGTCACTTCCGGAGATTTCTCCTTCAGGTGTTACAAATACAATCTGATCATCAACGACTAATTTAACAGTTCCACCTAAAACACTGAGATCTTTTCCTTCTGCATTTTGGGTAATTACTTCAACTAAATTATCCATATTCCTCCATTCAAGTTAAGTATACTTTTATTTCTTTTTTAAAAAAGCTCCGAGGGTGGGACTTGAACCCACAACCAACGGATTAACAGTCCGCTGCTCTGCCAATTGAGCTACCTCGGATAGCAAATTAATAATACTAGGTATTAAATGGTATTCTGATAAATTTCTTTTTTCTTTTTGATGTCTTCCACTTCTTGAAGAATTTGGAAATTTTTATCCTTCGCTTGTTCAAATTCATATATCAATTCATCAATTTTTATGTTTGCAAAATGTAAATACATCCTTGAAACAGCCTCAGAGTATTGTTCTTTTGTATAAGAAATATTAAGGTACTCTTCTTTTTTTGAATTTTCATTTTTGATGCTTTTTACTAATTTTTTAAATTCAAAATTTAACTCCATTAACTGTTCAATTTCTTCATTTGAACTAAATTCATTAGAAATCATTTCTGCAATAATTATATCTTTAAAAATAGATATAGAGCTAATAGTTTGTTCTGTTACGTCTTCTTTTTCGTATGAAGTTTGAAATCTTAACTCTTTTTTAAGGATATCTTTGGCTGTGTTTAATTTTGAAGATAGCAAATCTAACGAGACATCAACTTCAAGTGGGCTTAGGTTAGCAGTTATTTTCATAAAATAATTAAAAATACTTTTTTTATCTGATGTACTTACAATAAATTTATCAATTAAAAATTCAATTATTTCATGATTATCCTTCAAAACACTTCTAAAAGTATCTTCATCATCTTCATACAGTTCTGAAATATCTTTATATTTTTCTGGTAAATTGAGACAATGTATTTCCAGTTGATTAGAGACTTGATTTTTAATTTCTAAAACTCTCTCAGTTGCCTTTAGTCCTGCTTCGTCATTATCAAAACAAAGTAAGATTTTATTCGTATAGCGTGAAACAGCATCTAGTTGTTGAATCGTAAGAGCAGTACCTGACGGTGAGGCACTATTTGAATAACCTAATTGGTTTAACGATAAAACATCAAAGTAACCTTCTACTAAAAATGCATACCCTTTTTTCTTGACAGAAGATATGAATTCTTTTGTAAAATACAAATTCCTATTTTTTTTATATAGAACCGAATCAGAAGAATTTAAATATTTAGGACCAAAATCCTCAAGTGCTCTTCCACCATAAGCAATAGTTTCAGATCTAAAGTTAAGAATTGGAAACATTATTCTATTTTTAAATAGAAAATTATTATTGCTAGAGATAAATCCTAATTTTTTTAAATCAAAGTCAGAAATTTTATTTTTATCACAAAACTTTTGAAAATCTTCAATATTTGAATCAATAAAAGATATGTCATATTTTTTTAAATCTTGTTCATTGAACTTTCTTGAAGTAAGGTACTCTTTTGCTTTTTTAGATTTCTCCGAATCCATCATTTTTTTAAAATATTCATCAATGAGATTAATTTTTTGTTGAAAATTTTTAAAATCATTAGTTTGATTAGTTTCGGTATACTTAAGTTTAAATCCATACTTTTCAGCAACTAATTCAACTGCATCTTGAAACTCCAAATTATGAATTTCTTGAACATATTTATATATGTCACCACCCATTTTGCATCCAAAACAATGAAATAAATTTTCAACGTCTGTAAAACTCATACTTGCAGTTTTTTCACCATGAAAAGGACACAATGCCATCCCTTTAGTTCCTCTAAGTTTTCCAGTTGTAGTAGATAAAACAAATTCGCTAATTTTTGATCTTTTTTTTAAATCTTCGATTGATTGCTTTGATATACCCATTATATTTTTAAGAAATAATCAAGAAGGTCCTCTATTTTTATTCGTTCCTGGACCATTGAATCTCTATTCCTTATCGTGACTGATGAATCTTCTAAAGAATCAAAATCTATAGTTACACAATAAGGGGTCCCAATTTCATCTTGTCGTCTGTACCTTTTACCAATTGATTGAGTGACATCAACTTCTGTTCTGAAAAATTTCTGCAAAGTTTGTTGTATTTCATTTGAAACTTTTATTAACTCTTCTTTTTTACTCAATGGTAGAATCCCGATTTGGACAGGTGCGATTTCAAAATTAAATCTAAAAAGTGTTCTAGTAGTATCATTAACTATTTCTTCATCATATGTTGAACACAGTAAAGCAAAGAGTGTTCTTGTTAATCCCCCCGCAGGCTCAATCACAACTGGTGCTATTTTCTCATTTGTTTCTGAATCAAAATATGATAAATCTTTTCCACTAGAGCTTTCGTGTGAACTTAAATCAAAACTTCCTCGATTTGCAATGCCTTCAAGCTCACCCCATCCCCAAGGGTAATCAAATTCAATGTCTACGGTTTTAGATGCATAATGAGCTAATTCGTTTTCTTCATGTTCTCTCAACCTAAGCTTCTCTTCTGGTATGCCTATCTCCTTGTACCACTCAAGTCTCTTATTTACCCAGAAATCAAACCACTCATTTTCATTTTCTTTTTTACAAAAATATTCAATTTCCATTTGTTCAAATTCTCTAGTCCTGAATATAAACTGACCAGGAGTAATTTCATTTCTGAATGATTTTCCAATATTAGCTATTCCAAATGGTAGTTTTGCTCTCATTGTTCTTTGAACATTCTCAAAATTTACAAATATACCTTGTGCTGTTTCTGGTCGTAGATACACTGCTGAGTTTTCATTTTGTACAGGGCCTATATTTGTTTCAAACATAAGATTAAATTGACGCGGCTCTGTTAAATCTTCTTTTTTAAGATTTTCTGGTACTTGGTCAGCTCTAAATCTTTCACCTGTAGGTTTATGATCTACCATAGGATCTGTAAATTCAGCTAAATGACCAGATGCTTTCCATACTTCAGAACTTTGAATAATAGCTGTATCTATGGGAAATATAGACACTTTGCTATCTTGATTAATATCTTTCCACCAGCTTCCAGAGATATTATTTTTAAGCAAAGCACCCAATGGGCCATAGTCATAAGAGCTTCTTAATCCGCCATATATTGATGAAGCATTAAAAACAAAGCCTCTCGAATTTGCTATTTTTACAATTTTGTCGAATAAATTATCAATTTTTTCCATAAGTTCTATTCCTTGAATTAAATTCTAGTAAGACATCATCTAATATGTCTGCATTTATATCAGGCCAAAGGTCTTCAATAAATAACAGTTCGGTATACGAAAGTTGGTAAAGTAAAAAATTACTTACTCTGTTCTCTCCTGCTGTTCTTAATAGAAGATCGGGAAATGGAACCTCTGGGTACTGAAAATAGTTATTAAAGCTATCTTTTATATCTTTTAAAGTAAGTTTTTTATTGAGATTTAAATTATGTAAATTTAACACTGCATTGTGAATTTCATCGTGTGACCCGTAATTAAATGCAAAATTTAAATTTAATTGAGTATTGTTTTGAGTTAAGTTTTCTGTCTCTCGCATTAATTCTTTATTCTCATTAGGTATTTTTTCATCAGTTAAGTCTCCAAGAAATCTAAACCGCACACCTTTTTGATTAAATTCATCTCTTCTCCTAATAAGAATATCTCTATTAAAAAACATCAAATATTCCACTTCTTCATCAGAACGAAGCCAATTTTCAGTAGAAAAAGCATAAACCGTGAGCCACTTAATATTATTTTTTATTGCCCAATCTATTGTTTTTGACAAAGAATGTTCACCAGCAGCATGTCCAGCAGTTCTGTCAAGTCCTTTATCAAGTGCCCACCTACCATTACCGTCCATAATGATTGCTAAATGGTCAAGATTGTTATTTTTCATTCCAAACCTTTTTTAGAATTGTATTTTCAATATTACTCAGCTTTTTTGGATCATCATGAGAATATCCAATTAAATGTAGCAATCCATGAACAAGTACTAGTTGATATTCTTCAATTAATGTTTTTGTGTACTTTTTTGAATGTTTTTTTATAAGTTTTCTATTTAAGAATAAATCTCCAAGAATTTCATTATTGTTTTTGTCTAATTTATTGATACTTGCCAAGTCTTTATAAAGAGGGATTGTCAATACATCTGTAGGATAATCTTTTTGAAAATAATGTTCATTCAACTCTTTTGAGTAATGATCTGAAACAGAGTGAATATGTAATAAAAAATTTTCAGAAATTGAAAAATTTTTCAAAAATACTTTCCTTACATCTTCAAAAGCTTTTTTTTCATTTTTAAAAAAATAACCGTTAAATTGAAATTTCAATATTTCTATTCTTCTTCAGTTATTTCAGGATATAAAACTCTTTGGTGATAAAGACCCTCCAAGCTTTCCTGAAAAGAATTTTTAATTATATTTAATTCTTTAAATGTAATTGGTGCATTATTTAATTGTCCATCTGTTATTTTTTCTTCAAATATTTCGTTGATAACATTTTTTATTTTTTCCTCATCAGCATCTTCGTTCATAAAAATTGCTCTACAAGCTGCCTCTAAAGAATCAGCCATCATTAATATTGCAGACTCTTTAGATGTAGGTTTATTTCCCAAATGTCTAAATTCATCTTTTGAAACATTTTTGTTTACCATTTTTTCTTTTTCATAAAAGAATCTGATTACTGCATCCCCATGGTGCTCTAAAATTCCTTTATATACAGTTTCAGGTATTTTAAATCTCTTGGCCAGCTTTACTCCCTCTGTTACATGAGCTTTTAATATGTTTGCAGACTCCATTGGCAGAAGTCCATCATGTGGGTTTGAAGATCCAATTTGATTTTCGACGAACATTGTTGGATTAGCTGTTTTTCCAAGATCATGGTAATAAGCCATCGCTCTAGCTAGTTGACTATTAGCACCAATTTTATTAGCTGCTCTATCTGCAAGTGTTCCTACTACTAATGAGTGATTGAAAGTACCAATAGCATTATCCTCAAGATAGCGTAAAGCTGGATGATTTCTATCAGCCAATTCTGATAATTTAAAGCTTGATGTTAACCTAAACATACTCTCTATGTAAGAAGTAAGCGAAAAAGCTGCTAGGTTTGCAACCAATGCACTTAAAAAAGAAAGAACCAAAATTTGCGTTAGATTACCATCTTCTCTTAAAAAGAAATAAACTCCAAAAGCAAGCAATGGTTGGGTAAGAGAAATATAGATAATTCTTTCTCTAAGTAGTGTTCTGTCTGTATCTTCTGATAAAAATACTGCTGGGATAATTGTACCTAATGCACCTAAAGCTACTAAACCGATGTTTCCACCACCTGCAAGCGCCAAGAGTGAGCTAGACAGAGATAGAATTAAAGTAGCACGAAGATTTAAAAGTATAACTGAGATAACTCCTACAAAAGAAACAGGTAGAGCATACTGAATGAAAGCTAAATCTGACAAGTTTGAATAATATGAAACCCCTCTTAGAAATATTGAAGATACAAGAATTAAAGTAAGCATCAAAAGCAATTCGTTATCATTTTTCCAAATTGAATCTCTTAATCTCCACAAAAGAACATATAAAACAAGAAATACAGAAAAGATTATTGGAATTGCAGAGGTTTGGACTGTTCTTGATTCACCAGAAAGATAACCAAATTCATCTAGAGCTTTATATAAAACCACATTTATAACTTCTCCTTCATTTACAATAATTTCATCTTTAAAAAACTGAATAGTAACCTCTTCAACTGCATCAGAAGCCTTGTTTTTTTGTTCATTCCATAGTTCTTCTTCGAGTTTTTGATTAGCTATAAGATTTTCTGCAATAATTTCTCCGACCATTGATCTTACTCTCGCTTCAGGAACTAAAACGTATAATTCACTGGGTAAATTCAAATTAGGAGGCGTCTGAACAATTGTTTGCCTAATTTGATTTAGATTTTCATTATTTATTCCATTTGATAAAAATTTGTCAGCTTGACTTTTTGCTTCAAATTCAATTTGAGTCAAGAAATTTGAAGAATTTATATTATCTAGATTTGAGATTTCAATCAAGACTTCAATAGCAGAAGTTGAGATTGTTGAAAATAATAATGAAGACTGTACTTTTTCAATTTGCTCAACTTTACTCAATTCTACTATTTCGACTATAGATTGAGGATTTTCTGGATTACTTTCATTGTCAGTAATAAGTACCTCTTCTGTTCTAGCTTTTATGACAGTAAGAAACATTTCAGTAATTCCATCAATTACCGAAACGTTTATTTTGCCATCAATAGAATAAACGGGGGCAACATCATTTCTTGCATCTTCTTTTAACTCTTCTGTTTTTTGCTCATCTACAACAGTTAGAAACCTAGGAGCAGAAAAAGATGCTGGTGATTCATCTCCTACTTCAATCTTTATTACTTGGTTTTCTGGAAAAATTGAAAAAGAAATAAACCATACAGCTGCAGAAAATAAAATAATATAAAATATCTTTCTAAAGTGGATAATGTAGATATTCATTATTTATCGGGAAATACTTCTAAAATCTTTGATACTATTTTATTTCTTACGATATCAGAATTTTTAAATTCTACTACTGATATTTCCTCTATATTTGATAAAGATTTTCTAGTTTTTTTCAAGCCTGAAAAATCTCTATTATGAAGATCAATTTGAGTCTCATCACCAGTAATTATCATTTTTGAGTCTTCACCTAATCTTGTTAAGAACATTTTAATTTGGCTTACGGTTGCATTTTGTGCTTCATCTAAAATTATGCATGCGTTGTTTAGTGTTCTACCTCTCATGTAAGCCAAAGGAACAATTTCAATATTTCTCTTTTCAATTAAATATTGTAAAGTTTCATTACCAAAAAAATACTCTAATGAATCAAATAAAGGAACTAAATAGGGATCTATTTTCTGAGACAAATCTCCAGGAAGATACCCTAGCCTCTCGCCTGCTTCTACAGCCGGTCTAGTAAGAACTATTTTTTTAATTTTTTCATCAGTGTACATTTTGACAGCGCTTGCAACTGCTAAAAAAGTTTTCCCAGTACCAGCTGGACCAATTCCAAAAGTTATAGTTGAATTCTCGATTGTTTCAATATATTTGAATTGTGTAACATTCTTAACCTTAATTGCTTTTGAACCAATGATTGATATATTGTTTGATGAAGAAATATTACTTATATCTTTTGATTCAATATTAGACATTAACTTTAAATCTTCAATCTCTATAATCTCACCTCTATCAGCCATTGATAGCATTTCATCAAGAATGTTCATAATATCTGTTGTCTGGCCATTGTCACCTGATATATAAACCACGTTGCCTTTGACATTAATTTTTATTTTTTTAAACTTATCTTTTAAATATTTTAAGTTTTGGTCATTAACGCCAAAAATATTTACAAGTTCTTTATCTATTGGAATAATTTTTTCAATACTCATTAAATATTTTTAAGTTTTTCTCCACCTATCAAATGAAGGTGTATATGGAATACTGTCTGCATTGCATCTGAATTGGTATTAAAAAGTAATCTATATCCGGAGTCATTAATATTATGTTTTTTTGCTAAATCTTTTGCTACCAATATCATTCTTCCTAGTAAATTTTGATCCTCTGAAGAAGCATCATTGATCGTCTCAATCTTTCTTTTTGGAATTATTAATATGTGAACTTTTGCAACAGGATTTATATCATTAATAGCAAATATTTCATCATCTTCATAAATAATCTCTGAATCGAGTTCTCCAGATAATATCAATTCAAATACTGATTTTTGTTTCATATGTATTACATCATTAATGATACTGCAGTTATTGCAGCAGTTTCAGTTCTCAGACTAAATTCTGAAATTTTTATTTTGTGCTGAAATTTTGATAATTCTTCATCTGTCCAACCACCTTCAGGGCCAATTGCAAAGTTGTTTAGTTTTTCGGTCTTTTTATCTAAACTTTCTCCGCTGATATCAAAACATGTCGTAAACACAGAAAAATTTATATTTTCAGGAAAAAATAGTTCGGGTAAATATGCTGAGCCTGACTGTTCTAAAGCAGAGACTACCCACTCTTTAATCTTTGATTTGCTGTAATTTGTATTTTGAGTATTTTTAGTGATACCTATATAAATCTCATTAACATTTAATTCCGTCAATTTTTCAATTAAAAATCTAAATCTATTTTTCTCTCTTAAATAAGGTACAAATATTTTTAAACTATTTTGTCGTTGATACATTCTTGAATTTTTTATTTCTACAAAATTATTAATCAAATTTCCATAATAGATAAGCCCTTTTCCATTAGATATATTAATTTTATCTCCATCTCTAAGTCTTAATACTTTATTCAAATGATGTAATTTTTTATCAGAAACTTCAACACTCATATTGTCGTTTGAATTTTCAATGTAAATAGTAGGAATAAACATTATTGTTTCAAAAAATCTCTAAAAGCTTCTTTTGGTACATTGACTTTGCCAATTTGTCTCATTTTTTTCTTTCCCTCTTTTTGCTTTTCAAGAAGCTTTCTTTTTCTTGTTACGTCACCACCATATAATTTAGCTGTAACATCTTTTCTTAAAGCTTTAATTGTTTCTCTAGCTATTATTCTAGATCCGACAGCTGCCTGGATAGGAATATCAAATTGCTGACGAGGGATTAGTTCAGATAATTTTTTAACCCTATTTCTACCTACAAATTCTGCATTTTCTTTGGCAAGAATAGAACTAAATGAATCAATTATTTGTCCGTTAACTAATATATCAAGCTTGACTAAATTTCCTTTTTCAAAATCTAAAATTTCATAGTCTAATGTTGCAAAACCTTGCGAGATAGATTTTAAATTATCATAAAATCCACTAACAAGTTCAAGTAACGGAAGTTTGTATCTAACCTTGACCATTGATGTACTTAAATAATTTAAATCTTCCTGAGTACCTCTTTTTTCACTAAGTAATTGCATTATTGAACCTAAGTATTCTTTTGGAAACAGTAGATTAACCTCGCAGTATTTTTCCATTAAATGCTTAATGTCAGTATATTTTTCAATTTCACTTGGATTACGAATTATTATCTCCGAATCGTTATTTCTAACAATTTTAAATTCAACAGAAGGAGGAGTAACAATTAAAGACAGATCAAATTCTCTTTCAAGTCTTTCAATTACAATTTCCAAATGTAATAAACCTAAAAATCCACATCTAAATCCGAAACCAAAAGCCGATGATGTTTCAGGTTCATAATAAAAACTTGCATCATTTAGTACATATTTGTCTAATGAATCCCTGAGTTTGGTATAGTCATCTGAGTCTGAAGGAAATACGCTTGAAAAAACCGTTGGTTGTGGTTCCTTGTAACCAGATACTATTACTGGACTTTCATCTTCGTCAGAAACTAAAGTGTCACCAACTCTTATCTGAGATAACTCTTTTGCTCCTGTAATGATATATCCCACTTCTCCCGTTTTTAAATTATTTGATGGTACAAAATCTAAATCAAAATAACCCATTTCAGATGGTTCAAAAGAATAATTCGAATTTACAAGTTTAAGTTTTTGATTTGAATTAATTTCATCACCAAAAACACGCACTGACGCAACAACACCCCTATAAGAATCAAAAAAAGAATCAAAAATTAATGCATTAACTCCATCTATTTTCTTTTTCGGAGGGCTAATTAAATGTGGAAGTTCAAATAACAAATCTTCAACCCCTTCTCCAGTTTTTGCAGAAATTTGGAATATCTCATTTTCTTTAGATCCAATTAGATTAAAAATTTGTTTTTTTGCATTTTCAATATCAGCATCAATAGAGTCAATTTTGTTTAAAACAGGAATTATTTCTAGACCTGCTTCAATTGCAGCATATGAGTGGGCAAAAGTTTGGGCTTGGATTCCCTGAGTCGCATCTACCAATAGAATAGCTCCATCACAAGCAATTAGTGCTCTAGAGACTTCATAAGAAAAATCTACATGACCCGGTGTGTCAATAAGATTTAAAGTCAAATCTTCAAATTGCAATCTTATTGGTTGAGACTTTATTGTTATCCCTTTTTCTCTCTCTAAATCCATACTGTCAAGTATTTGATCTACATGTTCGCCTGGTTTAATTAATCCTGATATTTCAATTAAGCGATCTGCTAATGTTGATTTACCATGGTCTACATGAGCAATTATCGAAATATTTCTTAGATTTTTATTATGTAACATATTTACTAAGTTAATATCTTATATACCGAAAGGTTTTACATGGCAAATATTAATTCACAAAAAAAGAGAATTCGACAAGATTCGAAAAGAAATGTTCGTAATAAATCACTTAAAAGTGAGTTAAAAACTACATTAAAAACAATCGAAAATGGTGATGTTTCGTCAGAAACTAAGAATCAAGCTTTGAAATCACTTGATGTAGCGTTCTCTAAAGGCGTAATTTCTAAAAATTATAGAGATAGAAATAAATCTAGAATCTCAAGTCTGTAGTTTTTGCTTCATCGCAATAATAAATCTTTTAGAATTTTCTTGATTATAAGTTGATTCAACCAATTTTTTTTCAATTTTATAAATATATTTAATTGAATCGTCAATGTTATCAGAACTAGTTTTCTTAAGAAAGGTTTGAGCTTTTTTATATTTATAATCTTCTTTCTCTTTTAAAACCTCTAAAACATCTCTTTTATCAGCTGATGTCAGAAGTTTTAATCTGAAAATCTCTTTAGAGAAAAAGTTTAAAAACATTCTAAAATTTGACTCTGTCTCTGTGAAAAACGAAAGTAATCTTTTATCTATTTTTTTCCTATTATCAAAAATTGTATTAGAAAGATCCCATGGAAAAAATTCAACAACATTTTTTGAATTATGAATGATTTGTAATGATTTAATATCTTGGAATTTACTTAAATTAGATTTTTTAACTTGAAATATATATTTTGAACTAAAGTCGTAATTTATTTTTACTAAGTTATTAAATGTAAAAAATTCATCAGTTACAAATTTATATAAATCATCTGAAAATAAACTCACATTTGTATTGGACCTGAATTCGTTTGATTTTATTTTTTCATATTTGAATTCATCAATATCTAGATTATCTAGATTATCTATTAAATTATCTGTAACTACTATATACGTCATCAGCCAATAAAATTTATGATCTTATCTTCAACAAAAATTACCTTATTAAAATCTGAAACATCTAAATTAAATTCATCCTTACAAATTTTTTCAGCATCTTCTTGTGATGTTCCAGTATTTACAACTTTTGTGAATTTTTTCTTACCATTTATTTGTACAACAAGCTCGTACGTAGGGTTAGTTAAGTTTGATTCTTCATAGGTTGGCCAATCTAAAGTAGAGATATCTTTGTTCAAATATAAATCATATATTTCCGAAGATATGTGAGGAGAAAAAGGATACAGAAGATTACACATTGAACTAAAGACGAGTTCTTTAGTCTCCTTAGAAACGGTTGTATTTTTGTTTAAATAAGAAGAAATTTCGTTATTTGCCTTCATCAAATCTGAAACACCAGTGTTAAATTCAAATTTTTCAAGATGTCTAGTTACGCTAAAGATAGTTTGATTCATTGATCTTACGAGACTATCTTCATCATTAGTTTTGTTGTTTTCTAAATTCGAAAATTTTGTCATATTGTCCCAAAATTTATTTAAGAATCGTTTAGTTCCTTCTATACCCCCATCATTCCACTCTACTCCATCACTTGGTGGTGCCATAAATAGGATATATAATCTTAATGCATCAGCACCGTGTGTTTTAAAATAAGCCTCGGGATCAACTATGTTTCCTTTAGACTTTGACATTTTAGAACCTCCAAAATTAATCATTCCTTGACTAAATAAATTATGAAATGGTTCATCTACATCAATTAAATTTATATCTCTTAATGCTTTAACAAAAAATCTTGAATATAAAAGATGCAAAATTGCATGCTCTACACCACCGATATATTGATCAATTGGCAACCATGAGTTTATTATCTTTTCATCGAATGGAGATTCTTCATTTTGAGAGTCTAAATATCTCAAAAAATACCATGATGAATCAACAAAAGTGTCCATTGTGTCAGTTTCTCTTTTACCTTCAGAATCACAATTAGGACATTTGGTTAAAACAAAATCCTCACTTTTTGCCAAAGGAGAATCCTCTGAGTTTTTATAATCATCAATTTCAGGTAATAAGACTGGTAAATTTTCTATACTTTCGGGAACTAATCCACATTTAGAACAATTAATTAAGGGAATTGGACACCCCCAGTATCTTTGACGACTTATAAGCCAATCTCGCAGTCTATAAGTTACTTTTTTTTCTCCAAGATTTTGCTCAGATAAATATTCAAGTATAGATTCTGAGCCATCAGTATGAGATTTTAATCCATCATAATCACCAGAATTAATCAATACTCCATTTTCAATATATGGTTTTTCCTTAATGTCAATGCTGTGATCTTTATCAATTATGACTTGAACAATTTCAAGATTATATTTTTTAGCAAACTCATAGTCTCTTTCATCATGACCTGGTACAGCCATAATTGCACCTGTTCCATAATTAATTAATACATAATCTGCAACCCATAAAGGTACTTTTTTGTTATTTATTGGATTTAATACTTTTAACCCCGTATCAACCCCAGTTTTTTCTTTTGTAATGGACATTCTCTCAAATTCAGACTTTGATTTAGCCGTATCTATATACTTTTTAATTTTTTTAGAATTTGATGATATTGACAAAATTTCATTCATTAAATCATGCTCAGGTGATATAACTGCAAAAGTCATCCCAAACAATGTATCTGGTCTAGTTGTAAACACATCAAAATCAAGTTCAGTTTCATCAATTTTTAAATTAAATTGAACTCCAGAAGATTTACCAATCCAGTTTTCCTGCATTGATTTAACATTTTCAGGCCAATCACCAATTTCATCAAGCCCGTTTAATAACTCTTCTGAATAGTTTGATATTTTAAGGAACCATTGGTTAAGGTTTTTCTTTATAACTTCCGAATCACATCTTTCACAGTCGCCTTCAATAACTTGCTCGTTTGCTAATACTGTGTTGCATGATGTGCACCAATTTACAGGAGCGTCCTCTTTGTATGCCAAATCATTATTAAATAATTGTATAAAAAGATATTGAGTCCATTTATAATAATTTTTATCATGAGCTGCAACTTCTTTGTCCCAATCATAAAGAGACCCTAATCGTTGTATTTGATCTTTCATGTTATTAATCCTGTCTTCAGTGAACTTTTTTGGATGAATTCCTGTTTTAATAGCTGCATTTTCAGCTGGCAGACCAAATGAATCCCAGCCCATTGGAGACAATACATTGAATCCCTTTTTTTGTTTATATCGAGTAATTACATCTCCAATTGTGTAATTTCTAATGTGTCCCATATGTAAATCTCCCGATGGATATGGGTACATGCATAAATTATAAAAATTATTTTTTTCTAGTGAGACATCACAATTAGCGAGTTTGATATCTCTCCAATGTTCTTGCCATTTTTTTTCAATTTCACTATGTTTATAATCCATGATCATCAATTATAAGCTTTGTCTATACTCAAATACATTTGCATTATACTGTAGGATTTTTCAATTTTCTCAATTGCAGATTTAACCATCTTATCTTTTTCTAATGAATTCAATTTTAATGCTTTTTCAATTATCTCCATTAGTTCATTATTGTCTTTAAACAAGAAACCATTTTCTCCATTATTAATTATTGAATTCATTGGAGAAACGTCTCTTGTTATACATAAAACTCCATGAGACATGGCTTCCAACAAAACTAGCCCAAGACCTTCAGAGTAAGAAGGAAATATAAAAACTTTAATTGAATTAAAGAAACTGTGCCTATCTTCTACATAACCTAGAAATTGAATATTTTTATTACTAATTCTTTCATTTATACTTCTTATGTAATTTTCTGAACCTACCCCACCAATTAAAAGATTGGGTTCTAATTTATTGAAATTTTCTTTCTGGAGAAGCGTTTCATAAACATCAATTAAGTCCTCGATTCCTTTATTTTTATTTAGTTTTCCTAAGTACCCCAATGTAAAGGTTTTGGATTTATCGTCATTAGTCATTTGTGGAACTTCAATTCCGTAAGGAATTACTATTGGATTTAATGATGGATTGAGGTGTTTTAGCCAATCTTTTATACTTTCAGAAATAACGATAACATTAGCTGCTGTTTTCCATATTTTTGATTGCTGTTTAACAAAAATTTTTCTTAATAAATCAATAAAATAATTTCCTTGTAGATATGTTCCATATTTTCCATGAATAGTAACAATTCTTTTAATAGATTTTGATAAAGATAAACTGCACAAATACACTAAAAAGTCACTTCTAGGAGAATGTGTGTGAACAATATCAAAATCATGATTTTTAAAATAATTTATTCCTTGAATAACTGACCATGGATTGATACCTTGAAGTTTTTTTGGACCTTTAAATCTCATTATCTTGACATTTAAAGAGACGAAATCCTCTTCTAATGATGTAAAATCTGATTGATCTTTGCCAAGTAATAATAGGGATACATCGTTACCTTTTTCGATTTGTAATTTAACCAGAGTAAAAAGGTGTGATTCTGCTCCACCCCTAGATAAATCATTTATTACATGGCAAATTTTCATACATCAAACCTCGGTGTAATCCATGTAGATTTATATGGAAAAACATAATTTTTATGAAAATTACTTTTAGTGATTGGAGTGAATTTGACTAATGATTTATCTGTTTCTTGATCGTTTTTTATTGGTAAAATAACAAATTCTTTTAAAAGTTGTTTTTTGTAAAAATATAGCGCATTAATATCTAAAATATTTTCTGAAAAGTATTGCTTATTATTTAAAGTTATAAAGTACTTACTTTTTACTGTTTCAGAAAAGCCTTTTTCAGACAAAATTTTATTTATAAAAATATCATCATCAATCAACAGTTCGGAATTATGGGACTCAATTTTTATGTCATTCATACTTACGAGTACAACTTCAAATAAATCATCTATTGAATTATTTTTTATATATTGATATCTATGATGTCCATCCAAAATAAATATCTCATCTTTGATAACAAGGTCATCATGAAAAGATTCAAAAATAACCCCCAGCACAATCACAGAATTCTTAATTATTGAATTTGTAATACGATTATCATCAACAGTTTCTTCATGTGGATAAATTATTTCACTATTTTTTAAAATATTTAATTTTGTTGTAAAAGCAGTCACGTTTGGATTAATTAAATTTAATTTTGTAAAGTTATTTATTTCCATTGATGCTCTTAATTACTCGAAATAAATTTTTCAAGGAAGAGTAAGAAATCTGAAACCATCTCTTCAGTTACACTATTATAATTACTAACTCTCACGCCGCCAACGCTTCTATGACCATTTAAACCTATAAACCCATTTTCTATACTCTCCTGTAGAAAGAGTTCAGTCAAGTTTTTACCTTTAAAGTCAAAAACGATATTTGCATTACTTCTCCAGAGTTTTGGAGCTAATAAAGTAAGCTTGCTTTCTTTGTCTTCCAAAAAACTATATATTTTTTTTGCTTTTGAAATGTTTCTCGATTCAAGCTCTTTTAGCCCTCCATTGCTTTCTATCCAATTCAACATTTTTAACATTACATAAATTGAAAATGTTGGAGGTGTGTTGAATGCTGATTTTTTATCGATATGATTCTGAATATTTAGATAACTTGTTAGATTATTCTCTTCACCAAAGTCTGTATCAAAAATACAAACTGTAACTCCAGGTATACCCAAATTTTTTTGAGCTCCTGCATAAAGAAAAGATATATTGTGCCAATCAAAATGATACGAACAAAAATCAGAAGACATATCAATAATTAATTTTTTTTCTGTGAACAGTTGGGTATTTTTTATTTGTATTCCTTCAATAGTTTCATTAGAAGTTAAATAAATATACTCAGATTGATTACGTTTTACAGCACTAATTAGTTGATTCATTCCATGCTTTCCATTAGGTATATCAAATTTTTCAATTTTTTTTCCATAGTATTTTTGAAAATCTTCATGAGTTTTCTTTCCCCAAGTTCCTGATATCAAAAACGAAATGTTGTCTAATAAACTTGGTTTATTTGCAGGAATAAAAGTATTTTGAAAAGTTGCACCACCTTGTAAGAAAATTATTTCAAAATTTTCTGGAATATCTAAAATTTGTATTAATTTTGCTTTTGTTTGTCTCAATATTTTTTCAAATATTGTACTTCTGTGAGATAGTTCCAAGACTGAATATCCTAAATCTTGATAATCAATAATATCTTTTGCTATTTGATCAAGAACTATTTGTGGTATTTTTGAAGGTCCAGCAGAAAAATTATTTATCTTCATTTTGCTCCATTGTAAACAAAAGGCTTAAGTATAAGCCATAAATAGGTAGCAAATCTTCAATTGAAGCTATTGCAACCGAAAATAAAATGAATGAAATTTTTAATCCATTATGGAAATTATTTAGTAAAGAAAATAAAATAACACAAAATAATAATACGAAATATATCATGCCAATTGAATATAAGTTAAACATAAAATTGTTCTGCAAATTGATATTTTCATAGGTTAGAAAATATCTTCCTGTACCAAAGGATTCTGATAAGTATCTTACACTTAAGTATTTTGGCAAAGTCCTATTAGTTAAATACATTTCATTTTTGACCTCTTTTGCTAAGTAATTCGTGTATATTTGATTAGCTGATTGAAAGCCATATCCTGAATTGTTACTAATGAAATTTGTAAAAAATTTGACACTGTCTAATCTTTCCCTGTTTTGAAATTCAAAATCCTCCGGACTTGATTGCTGATACTCTATTTCTTCGACATTCAAGTTATTACTAGTTTGAATATCATCATTTTGTGGACACTCATAGTTCTCTGGGCTTATATTGCATTCATTTATAGGTATAAAGAAACATATTAAAAAAACAGAAATAAAAATAATTACTTTTGAATTAAGTTTTTTCATTAAGATAATTTCTAAAAATATAAAAGTAGCTATAAGAATTAATGAAAGTTCGCTCTTAGTCAAGCCAAATAAAATAGCTGATAAAGCATAAAAAATTGTTTTATTGATGGATTTGTAGTGAATTACTAAAAAAAATGGAAATAAGATTGATACTAAAAATACTGGTTCTCTAAATGTACCTATCATTCTATGACTACTTGATGGCCAGAAGTTAGTTTGATTATCAAAACCTAGTATTCCAGTTCCAGGTCTATTTCTTATTGGTTCATAAAAATTAAATAACTGAGCAAAATAAGTATAAATTGACAATGCAATTATTAAATAGAAAGCTTTGATCATATTTTTAAAAATAATTTTTTTAAACTTTGATTGCGAAATAACAAAAAAGGTGATTACAAATCCAAGATAGCTTGCGACTCTCGTAATGGTATAAACTATCTCACTAGATAAGAAATCAAATGTAAATAAATTAAATATTGTAGGTATTAAAGTGATAAAAATTATTAGTAGAACCAAAGATGAAATTTGCATTTTTTCTTTATAAAAAATAAAAATACAAATTGCAACTATCATAAAATTTCCAATCCATGTTAGTGGAAATTTCATAAACTCATAGGAGTCAAGGAAGACCAGAATTAATGACAAGAAAAATGAAATTTCTATAACCTTTTCATCTCTAATCAAATTTTTAATCATTACATTTAACTCTAACTAATGAATTTATATATTTTTAGATATTATTTTCTATATTTTTATTTGTGAAATAAACAAACAATTCATAACTTTTTTGAATCAAAATACTCAAACTTATAGCCAATGCTATGCCATTATATCCATAATTTGATATCAAGAAGGGTGATGTAATCATAAAAATAATAAGGTTTACAATTCTTCCCATTGTATGTTTCAAAATTAAATTATTTAGCAATAAAAAGTGTCTTGTCCAAAATGTTAAATAATAAGACATATATCCAACAAGTAAAATTAGCATAGGGATGTAAGAGTTTTCAAATTCATTTCCTGCGATAATTTCAATAAGTTTTTTACCAAAAAAAAAGTAGCTAGAAACGATTGCCACAGATGTTGGCATCAAAATATTTGTAGTTAAATTTTTAAAATTGTATTTTTTTTCATCATTAATTTTGTTTAAAATCCATGGAGAAAAAGCAACAATTATTGAGTTAACTGGTTCTACTAATTTTTTGGCAATTCGATATATTCCTGCTGAATAATAATTAGCAAAATAACCAATAATAACAACATCCAAGTGAGTAGGAATCAATCCAACAGCCTGATCCGTTCTAATTTTGTAAAAATTTTTTTTACATAATTTAACATATTCTATAAATGAAATTTGCTCACCTATAGAGATATTATTTTTTAAAAGAACTATTAAAACAGTTGAACTCACGATTAATTGATGAATACCAAGAGCATAAAAAAAGCTTTCAATTGTTGGCTGATTCAAAATAAATGATACTACAAGAATAAACCTCAGTGTGTTTGACGAAGATTCTATTAAAGAATACATTTTCATATTACCCAAATGTGTATAAATGCCTTTAAAAACTTCAAGGACATTTAAAAGAATTCTAGATAGAAAATATAACCAAAGATATGTTGGTATATATTGATAGTACAAATAAAAAATACTCAAAACAAAAAATAAAGAAAAGCTGCCAAGTAAAATCTCAAATTTTATGGCACTATTAAGAAAGTTTTTATTTGTTTCATTAAAATTTAGTAAAACTAAATCTGAATTTCTTGAACTTAATAATCTGAAACTAATTCCAACAAACCCTAAATATACTCCAATATTTCCATAAATTTCTGGACCCAAATTACTAGCAACAACCCTAACTTGAATTATTGCAAGAATAGCAACTAAGCCCTGTGAAAGAAGTAATTCTTTAGTCTCGTTAAGAAATTTTTTCATAATTAAAAGTGGAGCTGAGGGGATTTGAACCCCTGACCCCTTGCATGCCATGCAAGTGCTCTGCCAACTGAGCTACAGCCCCGTAACTTAAGATTATTCATACTGATAAATTAATTCACAATCAAAGTATATATCTTCAAGATTATAGAACTCTCTTGAATCATTGTTAAAAATATGAATTAAAACATCTTTTACTTCAACTAACACCCATGAAGAATCTTTGCCCTCAACATTAAATGATGATTTATCTTTTAAGATATCTGTTATTTTTTTTACTACACCATTCATTTGAGTATTTGAATTTGCGGTTGAGATAATAATATTTTTATATGCCAAAGAATTATTGCCTTTGTAAATAATAATATCTTGAAGCTTTTGCGAATAAATGATGTCTAACAAAGTGTCTAAGAAATATGATTCCTGAATATTTTGTTTCTTTAAATTTGACACTTATAAATATCTTACCATGTAAAAAATAAACACACTATTCTTAGATATGAGGAGAAAATTTGAGCAGAATAAAAAACTTTTTTAGCTTACTAGAGACAGTTTTTAACAGCAAAAGATTAAGAACGATATTAGGAGCATTAATATTTTTTGTTGGAGTATTTGGATATCTGTTTTACATATCTGAACCAAATATTAATAATTTTGGTGATGGTATTTGGCTGGCTTTAGTTACTATAACAACAGTTGGTTATGGTGACATTGAACTTACGACGACCCTTGGAAGATTTGTAGCAAGTGCTTTAATGTTTTTAGGAATTGGGTTAATTGCTACTGTTACAGCTATTATCTCAGCAAAATTCACAAGAAATTACGTAGATCATCATACAAATGACGATGTTTTAGAAAAACTTGAGGAATTAGAAAATGAAATTGAGAAACTTAAAGAATTAGAGGAAGATGAACTAGAAAAACTAGACGAATTAGATTCTGAAATTCAAGATATAAAGGACAAATTTCAATAAAGACTGTTTTCTTTAATATAAATTAACACTTCGGAAGGTAACTCACTAACCTCAATATTATTTTCTTTTATTTTATTTCGTAAAATTGTAGAACTTAAATCTAATTTATCTCCAGAAATTATTTCATAATTAAACGGAAAATTATTTTTGAGTATGTCGATATTATCTTCACTTCTTAATGCAATTAAAAAATTAGTTAAGTTTGGTAGTAATTCATAATTCTTCCAAGTTTTAATATTGATTGCAGCATCTGAGCCAAGAATAAAATATAACCTTTCTTTAGGGTGATTCAATTTATTTAAAGTTTCATAAGTATATGATGGATTTTTCTCTGAATTTTCAATATCACTTATTTCTAAATCATGAGAATCACCGATAAGAATTTTTGTCATTTCATATCTATGGCGATAAGATGTAGCATCTTTTTTTTGCCAAGGATTTCCTGACGGAATAAATATTACTCTATCTAAGTTAAATTGGTCAATTGACCTCTCTGCAATCCTAAGATGTGCATAATGTGGTGGATCAAATGTACCACCTAAGACCCCTATGTTCATTACCTTATTACTTTCTTAAAGTTAATTTTTATTATAAAATCTTTGAGCTGTTTAAAGTTTCTTACCTCACTGTAGTGTTCACAAATTTGTTGAAAATCCATAAACCTACTGTCTCCTGTATTCCAATATTGTGATCTCTCTGGGTTCATCCAATATATATCTTTAAAGCACTTTGAAAGTTTATCAATAGTATTTTTATTAATTGAACGATAATTATTTCTTGCATCCCCAATAACAAGTAAGGAATTACTACTTGAATTAAGAATACTCTTAGAGGCTAACAAATCTTCAAAAGATCTTTGATAATCAGAATGACCATCGACTTTTACGTATTCATTCCAATTATTTAATATACTTTTAATATTATTAATTTTCAGATTTTGAAGATCTTTAGTTATCTCAGTTAAACCATCAATAAAAACAAAAGCTTTTACAGACCTAAATCTTTGAACAACTCCAAAAAGTAAAGTTAATCCAAATAATGAGTAAAGCGCCATAGATCCACTAATATCACATAACAAGATAAGTCTCGGTTTTTTTCTTATTTGTGGTTTAAATACAGTTTTATACAAGCTTCCACCACTTTGTAATGATTTCCTGATAGTTTTTCGAAAATTTAATTTTCCTTTTGAGGAAGAATTTGAGTATCTAATAAATTTATTAGCCAAAATTAAACCGAGTTGTCTTGTTTCTTTAAGTAATTTATTTCTTTCATCACTGTCTGTAAATAAGAAATCTTTTTCTTGTAAATCTTCTTTCTTGCTTAAATCACTTGGCACATAAGGTTCTTTAAATTGATTTCTCAATTCCTGTATTCTCTCTAACAAAGCCAAATCAAGCATTTCTACATATGTTTCTTTATTTTGATTGTTTACGATTGAATCTAAAGCAGAATTAAATTCAACATCAAAAAATGCTATTTCATTAATATAGTTTTGTGATTTTTTAATTTGGTTTAGCCAGTAAATATTTGAAACAGGTCTGCTGAAATCTATATCACCAAAATTGTTTAATAAATCATCAGAAACATTTTCAAAATTAATATTAATTTGACCATCAGTCATTGAGTCAATTTTGTATTCATCTAAGTAAAGAAATTCTTCTTGACCAGCGCTGATTGAATAACCAAAAAATTCATTTATTAAGTCTCTGAGCCGTTCCTTTTCAAGTTTGTTTGTAGGAAGTAAATGGTATAAAAAATTTATTTCAGTATCTTGATTATCTAATTCATTTTTTTTAAGAAAAATGATTAAGTCTGACAGCCTGTCAGATGAAAAAAATAGTTCATTCTCTTTACAAAACTGTGAGAATTTAAGTAACTGATCCGTTTTTAAAATCATTATTCTCTTTTAATTTTTCTTTGTAGAGCTTTTGATCATCTATATCTTTTATAAGGATACCGATGTTGGAATCAAGCTCCTCATGATTGTTCTCATGATTGTATTTAACCCATTCAACAGTTTCAATCAAGGAAGGAGGTTTATTTAAATTTAGTTTTCTTATAAAAGAACTAAAAAGAGAATATTTTTTTGCTTTTTCCTCTGATATGCTCTCAACATTACTGAGTATTACTTTAGTTTCAATTTCAATGGAAGGATAATCAAGAAAAAAGTAAATACATCTCCTTCTGAGTGCCTCTGAAAGATCTCTTGTGGCATTTGAAGTAAGGATTGTAAAATTACTACCTTCGCCAGCAACTGTTCCTATCTCAGGAATAGTTACTTGTTTTTCTGCCAACACTTCCAAGAGAAGTGCCTCAAATTCTTCATCTGATCTATCTATCTCATCAACAAGAAATAATGAGTCTGATGTTTTCAATGATTTTAAAATTGGTCTTTCTATCAGATACTCATCAGTAAATAAATCTTTTTCATTTTTGTCATTTTGTATAGATAATAATTGTTTTTTATAATCCCATTCATAAATTGCTTTATCCTCATCAATACCCTCATGACATTGAAGTCTGATAAGTTCTTTACTTAACATATTTGATAACGACTTAGCAAGATAAGTCTTTCCGGTACCAGCTGGACCCTCAATTAAAAGAGGTTTATCTAAAAATAATGCAGCATTTACAACATCAACCAATTCTTGGGTTGCAAAATAATTATTTTTCTCGAAATCTTTGATTTGTAATTTTTTGTCACTCATTTTCTAATTTGTCCATTTCCTTTAACTACATACTTTTCAGAAGTTAGCGCTTCTAATCCCATAGGTCCTCTTACATGCAATTTTTGAGTGCTAATACCTATCTCAGCACCAAACCCAAACATTTCACCATCAGTAAATCTTGTTGAACTATTAACGAACAACACAGAAGAATCAATTGAACTTGTAAATAAGTCAGCAGCTTCTGTTGATTCAGTCAAAATTGCTTCAGTGTGGCCTGAAGAAAATTCGTTTATATGGCTTATTGCCTCTTCAATATTATTTACTACTTTGATTGCAAGCTTCAAATCATGAAATTCTGTTTCAAAGTGTTCATCAGTTGCAATTGTAAGTTCTTGAAAGTTTTTTTTGATTATTGGATCAACATATAGCTCTACATCCTCTTTAAGTAGAGAGTTAACGATTTCTTCACCCATTTCTTTATACACCTCTGCGTTAATTAATAATGTTTCTAATGCATTGCAAACCCCTGGTCTTTGAACTTTTGAATTAATAACAATATCAATAATATTGTCTTTTTTTGCATCAGAATGGATATATAAGTGGACGTTTCCATCTCCGTCTAAAATAAATGGTACTTTTGCATTTTCAACTAACGTCTGAATTAATCCTTTGCCACCTCTAGGAACAATTAGATCTATATATTCAGTCATTTGCATAAATTTAATTGTGTCTTCTCTGTCTTTACTATCAATAATTTGGATTGCATTTTCATCAACTTGATTTTTCCTCAATGCATTTTGAAGTGTCTGCAGAATTACTTTATTTGAATCAAGACAATAGCTTGACCCTCTAAGAATTACTGCATTCCCCGATTTTAAACATAAGCCAGATACATCACTTGTAACATTTGGTCTTGCCTCATAAATTACTCCAATTACACCAAATGAAGCCCTAACTTTATTAATTAATAATCCGTCATCCGTCGTCCAACTACTAGTAACTTCACCAACAGGATCATTTAAAGGTATAATTTTTTTTAGTCCGTTTGACATACCAACAATTCTTTCTTCGTTAAGAGTAAGTCTGTCAGTAAGTGCAGTAGATAATTTTAAGTCTTTAGAGTTTTCAATGTCTAATAAATTAGCTTCAAGTATATTTTCTTGATTGTTTAACAATTCTTCAGACATATCAAGAAGAATTTTGTTCTTTAATTCGGTATCAAGCCTTGCAATTTGTAACGAAGCTTTTTGTGCTTTGATTCCTATTTCATTTAACATATCTAAAGGTTAATTAAGAAATCTTATTAGTAAAATATTTTTACAAAATAATTAAATCATCTGTATGAATTAATACAATATTGTCTGAAATTTCATTAGATGAAATTTTGGCAATTCCTTTTGCTACATTTATATCATTTAAAACAACATCAATTCCATCGCCAATATTGAAATCTTCATGTATTTTAACTACCCCATTGCATAAAAGTGATGCATTCTTTTTAATTGCATCAAATGCCCCGGCGTCAATTTCTATTTTTGAAGTTGATTGCATTCCATAAGCTATCCATAATTTTCTGAGTCTAATTTTTTTATCAGATTCAAGTATTAAAGTTCCAACTTGTTTGCCTTCTATAGCATCTACAAAATTTTGTTCAGACCAACTAATTATTTGAGTTTGTATTCCTGAGAAACCTGCAATTTGCGCTGCCATTATCTTTGTTGAAAATCCTCCCTCGCCTTCACCGTCGCTAGAGATTGGAATTAAATCGTTCAATTGTGATGAGTTAAATTGTATAAATTCAATCATTTTTGCATCTGAATTTTTATCTGGATTGAAGTTATATAAACCTTGTTTGTTAGTTACAAGTATCAACTTAGATGCATTCACAATTATCGAGACAATTGCTGATAATCTATCGTTGTCTCCAAACTTTAATTCCTCAGTTGCAACAACGTCGTTTTCATTAATTACAGGAATTATATTTTGAGCTAAAAGTTCATTCAGCGCCTGAGTAGTATTAACAAATTGTTCTCTATCATCAATAAGGTTTTTAGTAATCAATACTTGAGCAATTTGTAAATCGTTTTCATTAAACACTTTTTTGTATTCATTAATTAATTGAATTTGACCTACTGCTGAAGCAACTTGTAATTTTTTCATTGACTTTGGTCTTGTTTTATAATTTAACTCCATACCTCCAAGACTTACTGCACCAGATGTAACAATGACAAAATTGTGAGTGTTTTGGTGTTGTTTTATTTTTTCTGCAAGCGAATGAAGAAGTGGTTGACTTAATTTACCTTCATCTATTAAAGATGTAGTTCCAATCTTTATTACAATTGTTTTTTTATTTTTTATATTCAAATTCTAGGTTTCCTAACATAATTGTATCTCCATCAACAACTCCGAGTTCTTCAAGTTTATTTGGCAGATATGAATTTTCATATCTGTAAAATATTTCATTATTTACTTCATCTTTGTTTCCAGATAACCCAATTATAGATTCAACAAATCTTCCGGTACATTTAAATTTTCCTTGATCTTGATTAATTATTAGATCATCTTTCTGCAAGGTAATCTTTTGAAAGTCTCCGTAAAGCCTATTCTTGTCAGATTGAAAAATTTCAACTATATTTTGAATTAACATTTCAATATTTAAACCTGTTTGCGCTGAAATATTTATAGAGTCATCAATGCTTATTTCAGATTTATCTAACTTATTTACTACTTTAATAGTTGGGATTTCAGAAAAATTTTGGTCGTATTCAATTATCTCTTTTTCTAACAAATTAACTTGATCTTCTAAACTATAGCTTTGATTCAATGGGTCTAATAAATAAACGATTAGTTTTGTATTTCTAATGTGTCTAAGAATTCTCTCTCCCATGCCAACGCCATCTGAAGCACCTTTTATTAGACCAGGTAGATCACATATTTTTAATTTAAGATCTGAATTGTTTAATATACCCAAATTAGGAGATGTTGTTGTAAATTCATAATCTGCAATTTGGGCCTTCGAATTTGTTAATTTAGTTATCAGCGTACTTTTTCCTGCATTGGGTAAGCCCACAATAACAAGATCTGAATAGATTGAGTAAGTTAATGTAATTTCAATTTTATTTCGTTTTTCACCATGTTCGCAAAACTGAGGATTTGGAACTCTTTTTGAAATTAAATCATAATTACCTCTACCTGCTTTTGATCCTTCTAAAACAATGAAAGATGATTTATTTTCATGAAGATCAGCATAAACTTCGTTATCTACTTTTATTTTTGTACCTTTTGGTACCTCGATTATTAAATCCTTGCCCTTTTTACCATTTTGAAAATTTTTATTCCCATCAGTTCCATTTTCTGCTTTAAGAGAACTTTTAGAGATTATATGTGATAAATCATTCAATTGTTCATTTACGGTGATAATTACACTTCCACCAGATCCGCCAGATCCGCCAGAAGGAGATGACTTTGATGATGTTTTTTTAAAACTTACTGAACCCGAGCCGCCAGCTCCAGAATGAACTGATAATTTAATTTCGTCAACGAACATGAGTTCATTGTGGGATTACATTGACTAATTTACGGCCATTTCTAGTAGAAAATTTTACAACACCATCTGTTTTTGCAAATAAAGTATCATCTCCACCTTTAGATACATTTTCACCAGGATGTATTTTTGTCCCTCTTTGACGAACCATTATGGAACCAGCAGAAATTTTTTCACCATCAAAAACTTTAGTCCCAAGTCGTTTTGACTCTGAGTCTCTACCGTTTCTTGTTGAACCTCCGGCTTTTGTCTTTGACATTATTCCTCCTCGCTACCCTCTAGGCCTACAATATTTTTTATTTGAATAATTTTATTGTCTTCTCTATAGCCCATTCTTCTTCTGTTACCAGTTTTATTTTTATATTGAAAAATATTAATTTTTTTAGACTTTGCATCACCAATATGTTCTATTTCTACTTTAAATTTACCAAGCTCTTTAGAATCAGAAACAATTTGTCCTTTTTTTGGACTAACTAATATTGGAATTAAAGTTGTTTCTGAAAAGCTTGATGAAACAACTAGCTCGTCTCCAATGGAAACTTTTTCTTGTAAGGCACCAATTTTGACTACAGCGTATTTACTCATAACTCAATTACTCTACTACAGCTTCTGACTCAAGCAAACCTTCATCTATAGTTTTGTTAGAAAAAATATCATTGATAATAAGTCCTCTACCATTGCATTTTTCACACTCATCTGAAAAGCTTTCTATTAAACCAGCTGCTACATTTTTCCTGGTCATTTCAACTAAACCTAATCTGGATATATCAAAAACTTGTGTTCTTGTTTTATCCTTGGCAAGCTCTTGTTTAAATTTATTTAATAGATTTTGTTGTTTTTTCTGAGATTCCATATCTATAAAATCAATAACAATAATTCCACCAATATCTCTTAACCTTAATTGCCTAGCGATTTCTTCTGCTGCTTCTAAATTATTTTCATAAACAGTCTCTTCTAGACTGTTCTTGCCAACAAATTTTCCAGTATTAACATCAATAACCGTTAATGCTTCTGTTCTATCAATAATTAAATGACCACCTGAAGGCAACCAAACTTTTCTGTCTAAAGCTTTTTTTATTTGATCTTCAATATGATATCTTTCAAATAATCCAAGTTGATCATCATAATGGTCAACAATATCTAAAATTTCAGGTGAAGTTAATTTAACATATTCTTTAACTTGATCATGTTGTGATTTTTTATCAATAAGTACTTTCTTAAATGTGGAATTTAAATGTTCACGAATTACTTTTATTGATACATCGGGTTCTTTATGTATTAGTTTAGGTGCATCACCACTTTGATAATTACTTACTGTTTTCCATTCTTCAACCAATTTTTCTATATCAACTTTGAGAGACTCTTCACTGACCCCTTCTGCAGCTGTTCGAACAATCACTCCAAAATTATTTGGCTTTATTTTTCTAATGATTTTGTCTAACCGCTCTCTTTCGTTGTCTGCAAGCCTTCGTGAAATTCCTTTTGTTTTGGAGTTAGGGATTAAAACTAAATATCTTCCGGGTAGTGAAATTTGTCCTGTTAATCTCGCGCCTTTTTCACCCATTGCATCTTTTACAACCTGCACTAAGATTTCTTGATCTGCTTTTAAAAGATTTTCGATTTTAGAATTTTTAGTTGAACCTTCAATATCTGCAACATATAAAACACCATTTTTCTCTTCACCAAATGAAACAAAAGCTGCTTCCATACCAGGTAGAACATTTTTAACTTTTCCAAGATAAATATTTCCGACTTTTGATTTTCCAGTATTTTCTGATGAATAATATTGAACTAAAGTAGGGCCCTCTAAAATTGCAACTTTAGATACACCATTAGAAGAACTTATCAACATTTGTTT
>QCCZ01000006.1 GCA_003281085.1 OCS155 cluster bacterium AG-349-E07 | reverse complement strand
ATTGGTCTTTAATAGCCCAGTCAAAAGATTTTGTTCCTCCGAAATTATCTTGCATTTCTTCAGCAATTATGACATCGGGTTGTTCTTCTTTTAGCCACTCGCAGAGTTTTATAGTGTTTTCAGAAGACAGACCTTCAACAGTTTCATAATTTATTTGCATTGCAGGAGCTCCACCGCATGCTCCTATGCATTCAACTGCTTCAAATGTAAATAAGTCGTTCTCATCAGTTTCGTTATTGTTTAGCCCTGTAAAGTCTTTAACAACATCAATTATCTCTTTAGAATTGTTTATCTCACAGGAAATAGATTTACAAACACTTAAAAGATATTTTCCTGTTGGTTCTTGCTTGTACATAGAATAAAAAGTTGACACCGATTTTACCTGAACCTCTGTAATGCCCACCAATTCACTAATTACGGCAATAGAGTCGTCGGAAATATAGCCATCTTTACTTTGTGCAAGGTGTAAAAGTGGACCAATTGCTGATCTTTTCTGGGGATACATTTTTATTATCTTTTTAGCTTGCTTTATCATTGAATCATTCCAGCTCATCTGTCTACATCTCCAATCACGGGATCTAATGATGCGATAGCAGCAACAGCGTCGGCAATTGGACTATCAGTCATTATTACAGGCAAGGCCTGAAGATTACAAAATGAAGGACCTCTGACGTGCATTCTGTATGGTTTTGAAGAACCATCAGAAACTATATAACAACCGAGCTCTCCTCTTGGAGATTCTATAGCAACATATGCATCTCCTTCAGGAACTTTAAATCCCTCAGTGTAAATTTTAAAATGATGAATTAGTGCTTCCATAGACTCATCAAGTCTTTTTCTAGGCGGAGGTGTAATTTTTTTGTCTTGAATTTTGTATGGACCTTTTGGCATTTTGTTAAGTGCTTGTTCTACAATTTTTAAACTCTCAAAAATTTCAAGAACTTTAATTCTCCATCTTGCAAAAACATCTCCTTCATTCAGAACTGGTACTTCGAATTCAAAGTTTTCAATTCCAGAATATGGTTGAGCTTTTCTCAAATCCCAAGAATGACCACTTGCTCTTAAACTTGGTCCTGTAACACCGTAAGCAAAACACTCTTTTGTTGTGAGAATACCTACGTTTTGTAAACGTCCTTTCCAAATTGGATTGTCAAGCAGCATATCATCGTAATCTTGAAGTTTTTCAGGAATTATTTTTAAAATTTCTTCGATATCTTTTTGCCATCCATCAGGAAGATCTGCTGCTACTCCGCCTGGACGAATATAATTATGGTTCATTCTTAGACCTGTAGTTTTTTCAAAAAAATTAAGTATTAACTCGCGCTCCCTAAACCCAAAAATCATCATTGATAAAGCACCTATATCCATTCCACCAGTTGCCAGAGCAACTAAATGTGAAGATATTCTGTTTAGCTCTGTCATAAGAATTCTTATATTTTTTGCTCGATCTGGAACTTCAATCCCAATTAATTTTTCTGTAGTTAAGGAAAAGACCAACTCATTAAATAATGGAGATAAATAATCCATTCTTGTTGTATTTGTTGGACCTTGAAAATAATTTAATTCTTCTCCAGTTTTCTCCATTCCAGTATGTAAGTATCCAATTATTGGCTTAACTCTTCTAACTACTTCTCCCTCTAGTTCAGCTTGTAGCCTTAAAACACCATGAGTTGATGGATGCTGAGGTCCCATATTAACAATCATTCTTTCATCATCAGAAGTGTCTTCATCGATTACAAAATCATCGATGACATCTGTCCCTGTTTGAATTTTTATTTGTTTTGCATTTTCTTCTTCAAGCATTTTCTGAGAGCCTTCATCAGTAGAAGAAATGTTCCAGCCGCCTTCTTCAGAATTTGTTGCCCAGAAATCGAACTTGTCTTTAAATTTATTTTTTCTAGTATCTTTCTTCAATTATTCAACCTTTGGTGCATTTTTAAATTGGACTGGGATTCTGCCAGAACCATAATTTTTTCTTAAAGGGTGGCCATTCCAATCATCTGGCATCAAAATTCTTGTTAGATCAGGATGTTCTAAAAAATTTATACCAAACATATCAAAAGCTTCTCTTTCATAAAAATTGGCACTTGGGTAAATATCAGTTATTGATGGTATTGATAAACCTTCATCATCAACAAAAACTTTTATTGTTTTCCTTTGATTTTTTGAAATAGATAAAAATTGAACAACCACCTCAAATCTCGGTTCTTTTTTTCTAAACCAATCTACAACAGTTAGATCTACCATCATCTCATAATTTTCCGAATGCAAAGACTCAACTAATTTTTTGTATTCTTCAACAGATGTATTAATTATTTCAGAACTCATCGATTTATCTCACCATCCATGATCTTGTCATGCAAAGTTAGAATTCCATGCATCAAGGACTGTGGTCCAGGAGGACAACCTGGAACATAAATATCAACTGGTACAATATGATCTACTCCCTGAACTAATGCATAATTGTTAAACATTCCACCGGTTGATGAACAAGCACCCATTGCGATAACCCATTTTGGATCAGCCATCTGGTCATATACTTGTCTTAAAACAGGAGCCATTTTTTGTGAAACTCTTCCCGCAACAATCATTAAATCTGCTTGTCTTGGAGATGCTCTAAAAACTTCCATCCCATATCTCGCTAAATCATATTTAGCACTACCAGCTGCCATCATTTCTATTGCACAACATGCAAGACCGAAGGTTACTGGCCACATAGACTGGGTTCGAGACCACCTTACAGCTTTATCAATAGTTGTTGTAAGAATGTTGTCAGGTGTATACATTAAGCTGCCTCTTTAGTTAAATCTTGCTTTAGATAACGTTCTCTTCTTGGAATGTTCCAGTCAAGCACTCCTTTTTTCCAGACATAATACAAAGTCTCAAGAACGAAAAAAGTAAAAATAGAAATTGCTAATATTCCATACCAACCAAGATCATTAAATCTTGTGGCCCAAGCAAATAAAAATATAATTTCAATATCAAAAACAATATATAGCATTGCAACCATATAGAATTTAACTGGAAATCGCTGCGAAGGTTCTACTTCAGGAAATATACCACATTCATATGGTGCTAATTTTTCAGGCGTTGCTTTTTTAGGAGACAATAAGTACGAAGCACCAAGCGAAGCTAGTGCAAACCCTACAGCAACAATAAACATTATCAAAATAGGTAACCAATCAGTCATGTTCCCTCCGTATTTGTGAAAATTTTCACAAGCCTACCTCTTATTTTACTATTAATATCAGGTTATTTTTATCTGACTATTAGTTTTTCGATACCAAAAAAAGCAATTTTGAAGGGAGTAAAAATTTATACATAATTTTTACCACTTCCCCAAATGTTAAATAAGCTTCGTCAAATAGAAGTTCTACTACAAAATCAATTGTATCCTGGTCGTTTGAAGCTACTTTTAAAAGTCTCTTGGTCATAAAAGGGCTTTGGAGCACAAGACGTGCTAATGCACAACTTAAATAATGCTTTTTAAATCTTTTTGAAAATGCTTTTTCATATGATCTAATGCCCTTGTTCAAATCTGGTGAGTCTAAAAGATTATGAGTATTCTTTGCTAAAAGATAACCCGATTCCATTCCGTAAAAAATTCCTTCCCCACTCATTGGATTAATCATTGAGCTTGCATCCCCAATTAAGGTGACATTTACTTTTTGTGTAATCTTTGGTCTTGATGATGCAAATGGAAGCAGATATGATTTTTCATCCCTTACATTCTCAACTACTACTCCTCTTTTTTCTAACTGTTCTATAAAGTCTTGAAGTAACTCATTAATGTCTAATTTTTCCTTTTTAAAAATGCTTAAAGGCACTCCGATTCCGATGTTTAATAAATTACCTTTACTTGGAAAAGCCCATGCATAACCTTTTTCAGCTGATACATTAATTTCAAACATTAAAGACCTTTCTTTAAAAATTTCAAGATAATTCGGACTGTTTATGTAAGCTCTTATCGCTATTGCCTTATGCCAATCACTATTCTTTTTAACATTTAGTTGCTTTCTTACCCGTGAATTTGCTCCATCAGCGCCTATTAAAATTTTTGTTCCAAATTTTAAATTGTGGTTTTCATTTTTAATTTCTACGACTAATTTTTTATCTATGTCTTCTTCAAATGCTACAAAGCTATAACCTTCAAATACATCTACTTCTAAATCTTTTGCTAAATTTAATATTCTATTGTCAAGATCTATCCTTGGTATGACATAAACTATTGAATCTTCTTTGTTCTTTACTTCGGGTATGTAATTTTGAATACCAATGTTTTCAGGACCGTAAAGAGTAGTTGATACTACCTGTGGCTCGTTTTCTAAAATATGTTCATTATTGAACCTTTTTAAGGCACTAATTACACCCGGACCAATTGCATCACCACATGATTTATCTCTTGGAAATACAGCTTTATCTATAAGACCTACTTTTAAAGTGGGATTTAATTTTTTATACGAAATTGCTGCATTTGAGCCAGCAGGACCGGCCCCAATAATCAAAACATCATATAAATCAGTGTATTTTTGCATTATTTACTAACATACATTGAAAATTCATTAATAAGAAACTAATTAACCACAATAAATAATTTGATTTAATTACATATAATTTTCATATCTAATTAGATTGTGCATTAGTGAAAGAAATTAAAAAAATACCTCCGGCTACGGTAAAGAGACTGCCTCTTTATCTACAATGTCTTGATCAAGTTGACCAAGATGCTATTGGTATTTCCTCAAAAAGACTTGCAGAATTAGCAAAAGTTAATGATGCTCAAGTTAGAAGAGATCTTTCATATTTAGGCACCCTTGGTACAAGAGGTGTTGGATATGATGTATCTACACTTAGAAATCAACTTCAATTAGAACTCGGACTTGTTGAAGGCTGGAGTGCTGTGATTGTTGGAGTAGGAAATTTAGGTTCTGCTTTAGCTCACTATGGTGGTTTCAAAGACAAAGGTTTCGGAGTTGTTGGTTTATTCGATGACGATCCAAAAAAAATTAATAGTCAAGTTGCAGGACTTGTCGTCAAGCCTTTAAGTGATTTGCAAGACTACTGTAACAAATTCAATGTTGCAATAGGAATTATCGCCACACCAGGGGAATATGCACAAGATGTGGCAGATGACTTAATAAATTGTGGAGTTAGATCAATACTTAATTTTGCACCTGTTCTCCTGAAAAATGTTAAAGATGTTCAAATAAGATCAGTTGACTTGTCACAAGAATTACAGATATTAAGTTATTATCTTGACCGACCAATATTAAAAGCCGTAGATTAATCTTCTATCTGATAGTAAAAACCCATTACTCCCCGATATAATAAACTTAAATTTAAACCTATCCACAAACTAGACAATGAGTTGTCTTGACTTAGCAAATATATACAAGATAAAAATCCAATCAAAGATGATATAACAGTCATAATTGAAAACTGTTTAGATTTGTCTAATCCCAACAATACGCCATCCCATAAAAATGCGAAGCTTCCAATTAGTAAACTCAATGCAAACAACATTTTAAGTTCATTATCAATAATTAAAACAAGAGATGCTTCTGTGATTAAAAGAACTATATTTTCGAGAAATATAAAGGAAGTAATAAAGAGAAAGATTGCAATTTTAAAAGTTAGACTGTTGAGATATTTTTTAAGTTCTGAATTTTTGTATATATTAAATTTTGCTTTATGTTCTGCGACTAAGGTTTGAGCCGCTATAGCTAATGCATCAACAAAAACATAACCAAAAGACCAGAGTTGTAATAAAACATGTTGCAAAGCTATTTCTGACATTGACATTAGTGAAGCTTGATTTCTTAAATAAGCCATAAATAGTGTCAGAAACATTGATCTTATAAAAATGAAAAATCCAATACTAAAAAACTTTTTACTAATCTCTTTTTTTTCATGTGTCTTAACAATGTTTGACGTTTGCGTTTGAGTGTTAATCAAGACTTTTGTTGAATATATTGAGCTTATTAAAAAAGCTATTGAACTTGCAATCGCGATACCTTCAACTCCAAAACTTAAAACTATCCCAAGAAAGTAACTTAATATCACATTTGCTACTCCAACAATTGCCGAGGAATATAAAGTAATTTTTGGATATTTCATTCCCCTTAATACAGCTGTTGAGTGCATATTTAGCAAATAGAATGGCAAACCAAGGCTTCGTAATATTAAATATGAATTTGCCTTATAAGAAACAGCTATTGTAGGTTCAAAAAATTTAATTAACTGAGCAGAAGCAAAAATTAGTAAACCAGCAGATATTAACCCTATAAGTACTGATGACTTTCTACCAAATGTTATAAAGTAATTTAATTTATGTATTTGTCTTGTTGCATGAAGATTAGACACGTAAGGTGTTGTACCGTATGCTAAGAAAACAAAAATCCAAATAAAGACAAAATATACCGTTTCTCCTATACCTACAGCAGATAGAACATCAATATCTATATAACTTGCAATTTTTGAATCAATTAGACCAACTAATGGTTCAGAAACTAACCATAAAAAAATGGGATAAGTATTGAGCCAAACTTCTTTTTTTTTAAATTGATTTGTCATTAAAGTACTTAGCTTTTTCTATACCCCATAAAATTAAAGAATTATTAAGTTCACTTCCTAACTCATGGGGAGTAATCTTTAAATCCACTTTTAATTCATTTTTAATATAATCATTTAATATCTGTGTTGGTGTAAATGTTTGCTTATTAAATGGTTTAGAAAGTTCAATATTTAATATATTCATTAATTCTTCATAAAAATTTTCATTTACTTTAATTTGGTTTTTTTCAAAATAAGATTTTAAACCTTTAATTATCTGAGATACTAATTGAGAAAATTGAAAATTCATGAGGAAAATATTTGAACAATAATGAGTCCTAAAGGTCCAGAAACAATCCCGATTCCGACTCGTTTAAATTCGTTATCTAAAATTGTGTTTTTGTGTGACTCTGAATTCATCAAACTGTTATGACCAGATCTTACTGAAGATGAAAGGGCTAAATTTTCACCTATGTCTATATAAGGGAAACCTTTTTTTGATAATCTGTCTCCAACAAGTTCACCATTGGTTGGATTCTTATGACACCAAAAACCTTCCTGATACATTTCATAAGCATAATTGAGTGCTACCTCTGATAAAGTTTCACTTAGTTCAAGTGGAACTAAACTTTCTTCACTTCTCTCAAATATCAACAGTTCATACAATTCATCTTTTTGTTGTATATTGTTTGATAAGTTAGATAGAGAATATTTAGGTATCTCTATACATCCTTGTTCACTAACTACTACTGAAGATTTTCCAGTAAGGTCTTTAATTCTAGTTACTACTTTTATAAGATCCGTTCCTGTAATAAGCTCTAACGCCTGTTGAGGAGTTCCGTTAGTATCTGTATAAAACGAGATAAGGTTTGAATTTTCAATTGATTTTTGTAAAAAGCTTGGAACAGAAATAATTGATGCAACAGTGAATAAAAGAGTAAGTATTAAATTACTAACTAGCAGTGAAAAAGATGCTCCAAGAAGCTTATTGCCAACATCTCTTTGTTTTTGATTATTTGTTATAAAATTTTGAAAGAAAGAAGAAATTGTCAAAATAGTAATAAAAATCAATACTCCACCAAATATTTCTGACAACTGAATATTGGAGTTGAACCAACTGCTAATATAAGATCCAACTTGATATGAATATCTGAAACTAAAAGCAACTGAAATTAATAAGGTCATTAAGTAAAAAAACTGAAGTAAAAACCCTTTTCTCCAACCATAAATTATAAAAAATATTATGAAAATATATACAAATAGCTCAATATATTGAAAATTTCTTAGGCTTAAAAGTAAGGTTTCAATTGCGTTATTCATATTATGATTAAATTATTTAACTCTGCTATTGAATAGTACTAAATTTCCGCTATTGTTTAAGAATTCCTACAAATTATGTAGGTTTTTTTAATTTCAGTGACTGAAAGGAAATTATATATGAAGAATCGCAAAGCTTTGGCTTTGATTGCGATTTTAGCACTTGTTGCTGCGGCTTGTGGCGGTAGTGATGGTGGAAGTGATGAAGCGGTAGTGGAAGTTGAAACAACTGAAGCACCAGCAACTACTGAAGCCCCTACAACTACAGCTGCTCCTGCGCCTGCTAGTGATCCGCTAATTCTGGCATCTTTAATGCCTTTATCTGGTGACCTTGCATCGTTAGGACCTGGTATTGCACTGGGTGCAGCTCTTGCTGTTGAGCAAATCAATGCTGCTGGCGGTATAAATGGACAACCAGTTCAACTTATTGAAGGTGATAGTGGTTGTGATGGAGCTGTGGCTCTTACAAGCTTAAATGATGTAATTGCACAAGGTGCACAAGGTGTAATGGGAGCCGCATGTAGTGGTACTTCTCTTGCAATACTTGACACAGCAATTGCAGCTGAAGTTGTAATGGTTTCTCCATCAAATACAAGTCCTCAATTTACAAAAATTGATAAAAAAGGATTTTATGCAAGAACTGCTCCATCAGATCTTCTTCAAGGTGATGTTTTAGCATCACTCTTAGTTGAAGATGGAGTACAAACAGTTTCTATAATTTCAAGAGCAGACTCTTATGGTAGAGGTCTTGCTGAAGCTACTGCTGCAGCTTTTGAAGCAGCTGGTGGAACAGTTAAGACTATTGTTTACCACGCAACAGATGCATCAGAATTTACTTCTGAAGTAACTGCTGTCGGTAAAGGTGGTGCTGATGCAATTGTGGGAATTTTATTCCCAGAAACTGGTTGTGGTGTTCTTCAACCTGCGTTCGAACAAGGTCTTCTTGACACTCCTTGGTACATGACTGACGGTGTCAAAGATGCTGGTCTTGCATCATTGTGTGGTCTAGGAACTGCACTTGATGGATTCAAGGGAACAGCACCTGGTTCCGCAGCAGGTGAGGCAAAAGATGCATTTGAAGCAGCCTACGCAGAAGTTTCTGCAGATGGTTCTCCAACTTTCATCTTTGCTCCACAAGCTTATGATGCTGTAATGCTCATGGCAATATCAGCAGCTGCTAATGGTGTAACTGGTCCAGAAATTGCTTCTGGTTTAGTTGCTGCATCATCTGGTGGTGAAAAATGTATCGGAGTTGCATGTATTGCACTTGCAGCTGACGGTGTAGATGTTGACTATGTTGGCGCATCTGGTGAAATCGAATTAAATGCAGTTGGTGATCCAACAGCAGCTACTTACGATATTTGGACAACTGAGGGTGATACTAACCCTGTTCTTAAATCAGTAGATTTCGGTTCATAATCTTTAATTAGATTTAAAAAAAGGCCTGATTAATCAGGCCTTTTTTTTATAGTTTTCCTAAATATAAATCTATTACTCTAGGATCGTTTAGCAGCTCTTCGCCTTTTCCTTGATACGCATTGCGACCCTGGTCAAGAACATAGCCTCTGTCACTAAAAGAAAGTGCTCTTTTTGCATTTTGCTCAACTAAAAGAATTGAAACTCCAGAATCGTTTATTTCTTTTATAGATGTAAAAACCTCATTAATTGCTACCGGAGATAATCCTGCAGAAGGTTCGTCGAGTAACAATAGAGTTGGAGAAGTAATCAACGCTCTTGCTAAAGCTAATATTTGCCTTTGTCCCCCAGAGAGATTGCCTGCTTTGTCTTTTTTTCTATCTCCCAACATTGGAAAGTCATTATAAATTTTTGTGAGTGCTTCTTTTTTATTTCTTTTAATACTCCATGACCCTATCTCTAAATTTTCATCAATAGTTAAAGATGGGAAAACATTTGCTACTTGTGGAACATAACCTATTCCCTCCATAACAATTCTATGAGTAGATAGGTTTGTTTTTTCTTCTCCATTTACAAAGAATCTCCCTGCGGATACTTTTATCAAACTCATTATTGCTTTTAATAAAGTGGACTTACCTGCTCCATTAGGTCCAATTATTGAAACTATTTCACCTTCATTAACTACTACATCTACTCCTTGTAAAATGTTTAACCCTTTTACATAGCCTGCAGCGATACCGTTGCATTCCAATATTGGTTTAGTCATTATCTTTTCCTAAATATGCTTCTATTACATTTCTATCTGTTCTAATTTCATTTGGGTTTCCATCTGCAATTAGCGACCCTTCAGCTAGAACAACAATCCTTTCAGAGATTTTCATTACTGCTTCAATATTGTGTTCTACCATCAATATTGTTATACCTTCATTTGAAAGTTTTTTTATGAGCAACAAAATATCCTCAGCTAATTTTGGATTTACTCCAGCTAATGGTTCATCTAATAACAGTATTTCAGGTTCATTAATAATTGACCTTGCTAATTCAAGTAATTTTTTTTGACCACCAGAAAGTTCTCTTGCATAAGAATCTGCCATATGCAAGATGTTTAGTTCTTCCATTATGTTTTTAGCTTTGTCTTTCAGATTTTCTTCATATTTCTTTTGAGATTTTGATTTAATTACAGATTTAAATAAAGAGTCATTACTTATTTCTGATCCAGAAAATAGTAAATTTTCTAAAACTGTCATCCTATCAAAAACTTTTGTAAGCTGAAAAGTTCTGACCATTCCCATTCTTGCAATTTTGTAAGGTTGAAAATTAGAGATATCTTTATTTTTTAAATGAATATCACCACTATCAGAATTCTGAAAGCCTGAAATTAAATCAAAAAATGTTGTTTTACCAGCACCGTTTGGACCAATAATTGAAGTTAACTGACCCTTATTAAACCCTAACTGTTTAATATCGACTGCTGTTAAACCTCCAAAGGTTTTTTTCAAATTGTTTACTTCAATAAGGCTATTTGACATCTAAAAGTAACTCTTCTTTCTTGCCTAATAACCCACTTGGTCTGAATATCATTAGTGCCATTATCAACAAACCAACAAGGAGAAACCTCACGCCTGCTAATTGTTGTCCGTTTGCGTTTTCAAATAAAATAAATGCTAATCGATCAGTTTCAGAAATAATGACCCAAAAAATAATCGAACCAAATATAGGACCAGTAATGGTGCCTACTCCCCCAAGGATCATTATTGCCCAAACATAAAATGTAAGTAGAGGGACAAATACAGTAGTTTCTAATGACCCATAATTAAATGCAAGCAAAACTCCTGATAGTCCTGCAATTCCTGCTCCCAACATAAAGCTCTGTAATTTAAGCCAGACAGCATTTTTACCCATAGCCCTTACTGCATCTTCGTCTTCTCTAACAGCTCTTAAAGCTCTTCCCCAAGGAGAATTATTCAAACGTTTTAAAAAAAGAACTGTAAATAATATTGAAATCCAGGCAACTAAACAAACCCACGCTTGAGAGGGTGAAAATCCTAAACTTTCTGAAAAATTATTAATAAAATTCGGTCGGTATTGTTGTAAATTTTCTGTGTAATTTATAATCCCATAAACACCACCTGTAATTGATTCTAAGTCTCTAACAAGTAGTCTAAATATTTCCGCTGCTGCAATAGTTACAATTGCTAAGTAGTCTCCACGCAACCTAATAGCTGGTAAGCCTAGAAGAAGTCCAAACAATGCAGCAGATAATATTCCGATTATTAAAGCAACAATAAATGGGAGACCAGTAGAGGTAATTTCTCCTTCTCTACCAGCTGCGTGTGGCATTAATATAAGGGTGACATAAGCACCAACACCCATAAAAGAGGCATGCCCAAAATTTAATAGTCCAGTCCAGCCAAAATGAACATTTAAACCAATTGCACTTAGTCCATAAATGCCCGCAAAAGTCAGTAAGTTTAATAATATTCTTGATGCACCTTCAGGATTTAATGCAAATACTAAATAAATTGAAAATCCTGTTAAAAAGACAGCAAATAAAAATTTATTTGAAATTTTCATGAGATTCTTTCTTTTTGTCCAAAAATTCCCTGGGGTCTAAAAAGTAAAATTAAAATCATAATTGCAAGAGCTACCGCATTTTTAGCTTCAGTGTGTCCCTCCATAAATGGAAGACCAACTGAGACTTGGACTAAAATTCCAATCAGAAAGCCTCCAACCATTGCTCCGAAAGATGTTCCAATCCCTCCTAAAACAGTTCCGGCAAAAATTAGTAGAAGTATTAGAAAGCCCATATTCCATCTGACGTCGTTAATGATTGCTTGAAATATTCCTGCTAGACCAGCTAGCATGCTGGATGAAATCCATGTTATCAAAATAATATTGTCAGAATTTATGCCTGAAACGCTTGATAGCTCCTCAGAATCTCTTACCGCTCTCATCGCCTTACCTAATCGTGTATAAGTAAGTAGAAAGCCAAATATTAACATTACGACAATTCCAGCAATAAGAACATTTAAGTTTCTCGGAGTCATATCAAAAAATAAATATGTTTGTCTTCTCTGAAGTTCAAGCGGAAAATCTTGTACCTTTCCTGTTGCAAACAAAAGATACAGATGTCTTATAAATATTGAGAGTCCAATTGTTACAACCAGTACCGCAATATTTCCAACATTACCCTTTCTTAAAGGTCGAAAAAGACAAATTTCTAATAAGGCACCAAAAAGCCCACAGACGATTACTGCAAGAATGCAAGATAGGGCAAAATTATATCCTAATGGTGAATATTTATCTAAAAATAGCACTCTATAATCTACGGGACTAGAAAAAAATAAGGTCATAATTGCACCCAATGCAATTATTTCTCCGTGAGCAAAGTTTACAATTCTCGTTACTCCATATAGTAAAGATAATGCAACGGATGCTACCGAGATTATTATTCCTAATAATAAACCATTGCCTAGTTGATCTAGCACCTAATTATTCTCCATTTTGAAAAACCACGTTTGAACCTTCTTCAACAATAACCTTCAATTTATAATTTTCATTTGTTTGGTTTAAATATCCTATTGTAGCATTTATCCATCCTGCTGGTACTTCTGCTTGGCCAACAACAGCTATTGGTAAGTTTGAATCAACATAAATATTAAAATTTCCACTTATAACAATATCTCCTGAATTTAAGTTATCCCCAAGATTTATCTCTCCTGTACCAATTATTTCAGTCGTTATAAGATTTATATCATTCAGATTTATATATGATCCAAATGACAATAAATATAAATTCCATAATGTCTGATTTCCTAGTTGCAAGTCCCAGCCTTTTACCTGCAGCAACCTATCCGTTTCTATTTCTCTAAATTGAATGAGTCGAGGATTTCCTAAATTTGATTCTACAGCTTCTGGAAATCCAATATTTCCAGGTCTATTTTGGATGTCAATAATATAGCCTGATCCTTCAAAAGAATTTAAATTAACTGATCCATCTATGTCTATATTTAGACTGTAAACAATATCTTTTTCAAAATTGCTGCTACGAAAACTCGAACTGTAAGTGTTTGTTGTTAATATTTCTTGGCTTGATAAAAGCACAGCCGGGAATAGTGAATAGATAATAATTAAAAAACCATAGATATAATTATCGAATTTAGAGTTGCTTAAATATATTTTGTTAAAAAATAAAATTAAGATTGGCAGTAAAGATAATGGCCAATTATCTAAGTAGTCATAAATGATTGAAGGACGTAAGATTCCAAAAAAAACTAATGAAGCCTGTATGGCTAAAACAAAGTAAAATATATTTCTAAATGTTTTGAGATAATTAGTCACTTGGAGCCGGAGAGGGGAGTCGAACCCCTGACCTGCCGATTACAAGTCGGCTGCTCTGGCCACTGAGCTACTCCGGCGAACATTAAAATAATAGCAAAGAGATAATTGAATAAATCTATTTTTTTATAAAAATTTCATGCATTGCTATTGCTGTTGCAACAGATGCATTTAAAGATTCCATATTTTTTGTCATTGAGATATCAACAATTAGATCTAATTTTTTTTGAATTTCTTTACTTAATCCGGTCTCTTCTGATCCAACAATTAATCCAATATTTTGATTTTTTAAATCTAAATCTTTTATTTGATTTGATGAATTCATATCTAAACCAATTGTCCAATAACCAAGATTTTTAATCTTTTTAATTAACGAGAATATTGAGTTATACATAACAATATTGACATACTCCATTCCTCCTGAAGATATTGCAAATGTCTTGTCAGTAATTTGTACAGATCTTTTTTTTGGCAAAAATATTGTTTGAAAATCAAATGCTGCTGCACTTCTAGCAACCGCTCCCAGATTATTTGTATCTTGAAAATGGTCTAGTATTAATATTCTCTCAGAAACTATATTTTCAAAATTTTTTTCATCAAATATTTCTTTTTCCTCACAAATTCCAACTATATTGTGCCTTGAGTGAAATTCCCATAATTTATTATCTTTGACAATTTCAATTTCTATATTTTGTTTTTTAATATCCTCAATTAAAAAATTGAACTTATTTGATTTATTGAGCTCAGTATCTAGAACAATAACTTTTTTTACTCTATTCGAATTTAATGCTGCCTCTAATGCATTTACGCCTTCAATTATTTTTCCAACGCCATCCACTTTCATTCCCGTCTTCAATCACAATTCCAACTTCTTCTAATCTATTCCTCATGTAATCAGCAATTTCAAATTCTTTATTCTTCCTATAATCATTTCTTTTTGTAACAAATTTATTAATTGACACATTAATATCATTTTCAATTTCTATGTTTTGTTCTCTTAATATATCTTCTAACAATTTGTTATCTATTGTTTGTTTGTTTTCTTCGAAAACAAATCCTAAAATCTCAAATATAAATTTGATTGTTGATTTCATATTAGTTATTTGAGTTTGATCTTCGTTTTTATTTTTATTGATATATTCAAACATTTCACCAAGAAATTTTGGAGTGTTTAAATCATCATTCATTGATTCAATAAATATTGTTTCAAGATTGCTATCTTTTAAATTAGCTTCAACTCCAGAAATTAAACTTTCTATATTGTTAAAAGTTACTTTTGATTCTTCTAAAAGAGCTTCGGAAAATTCTTGAGGTTTTCTGTAGTTAGCCCTTAGAAAAAAGTACCTCAATACATTGCCACCGTAATTGTCAATATACTCTTGAAGAAATTTAGAGTTTCCTTCAGATTTAGACATTTTTTTACCTGAAAAATTTATCATTCCATTATGTACCCAGTGTTTTACAAATTCATGATTAAATGCTGAGGTGGATTGAGCTCTCTCATTTTCATGATGTGGAAAAATTAAATCATTGCCACCACAATGAATATCGATTTCTCCTTTAAAAATATCATGAATCATTGCTGAGCATTCAATATGCCAGCCTGGTCGACCGTTGCCCCATGGGGATTCCCAACTCGGCTCATCATCTTTTGAAATTTTCCACAAAGCAAAATCTTCCGGATTTTTCTTATCTTCTTCAACATTGACTCTGGTTCCTCTTAACACTTCATCAAAACTTCTACCTGATAGCTCTAGATAAGAATCGTATTCGCTTACATCAAAGTAAACACCAGACTGAGTAATGTAACCATAATTTTTTTTAATTAAATCATCAATTAATTCAATCATCTGATCAATAGTTTCAGTTGCCTTTGGTTCAAAATCTGGAGTAAGACAATTTAACGCATCATAAGAATCTCTAAACTCTTTAGTTACTCTCTCGCCTAACTCTTGATATGTAATATTTTCTTCAATTGATTTTTCAATAATTTTGTCATCAATATCTGTAATGTTTCTAGCAAAAATAACACTGTTACCAGAAAATTTTATGTATCGGACCATAAAATCAAATACTACTGCAGACCTACCGTGTCCTATGTGAGGAGAGGATTGAACAGTTGGGCCACAAAGATATATCTTTATGTCGGAACCAGTACTTTCTAAAGTCTCCAAGGATTTAGTAAATGTGTTGTATAACTTAAGCATGTGATAAGGATATTATAGTTTGGCATGCTGATGCCTCTTTACTTCCAATTGTTCCGATATTGTCAGTTGTTTTACCCTTTATATTAATTTTTGATGTATCAATATTTAATAAAATACCTAAATTTTCAATCAATTCATTTCTAATATTTGCAATATTTATTATTTGCGAAATAACAATAATGTCAATGTTGTTTACGATATAATTTTTGTACTCAATAATGCTTAGAACCTCTTCAAGCATTTCAACACTTGATATTTTTTTAGGCGTCTCACTGTTAGATGGAAAGTAGTGACCTAAGTCTTTTTTAGATAAAGCTCCAAGCAGGGCATCACACAAAGTATGTAAAAGAATATCGCCATCCGAATGTGCTTCGAACCCAGGACCATCTATTTTAAGACCGCCTAAATAAAGAGGGTCCTCTTGAGAGTGTCTATGTATATCAAAACCTATTCCAACCAACATAATTACCTCAGATAACTTGGTTTAATTTGATTATAAACCGTCTTCAGGATCTTCTTCTGGAAGTTGCTGATTAATTTTATCTATTGCAGTTTCCTCATCAACATTAAGTGCGCATGCAATTTCACTAGCAAGAGTCATCCTTGCTTTGGCTAACATCCTTTTTAATGCTGGAGAAATACCTTTATTGATTTGTGCATGTGTCAAGTCTCGCACAACTTCAGCAACCTGTATCACGTCTCCAGATGTCATTTTTTCAGTTAGGACTTTGTACCATCTACTCCAATTCGTTCCTGCTTCTTCAGGTTTTTCCTTAAAAATTGGGAATACTTTTTTTGAAACTGCATTCTTTGAAATAACAGGTCTTATAACTTCATCAACACTATCAACCGGAACCATAACTAATAAACCGTCCGTAAGAACTTCGATTTCAAAATACTGAATTCTCTTCGATTTTGGTTCACCTTCAACAAATACTTCTACATTTTTATTAACTTTTCTAATTACTTTTGCTGCACCGTGATGAGGGTGGACAACAAATTGATTTGGTTTGTATTTATCTTTTGGATTTTTTTTAGTTTTAGTTGCCATAGATTACAACATTACTATAGATTGAAATCTATTTAATGGCCATTTAGATAGGAAAAACCAACATTTTTTAATAATGTATCAAAATAATCCCTTAATTGTTGGGCTCTACCACGTCCAATGCCCTCGACACTATAAAGATTTTCTGGAGAAGAATTAAGTAATTTAGGTAGTGTTTTAAATTTTTGGACTAAAGAATCATGTAAATTTTCTGGTAGGTTCGGCAACCTCGCAAGAACTCTGTAGCCTTTCGCAATAGACAGGTCATCAAGTGGGAGTTTACTCAGCACTGAACCAAGGAAGTCAATGTTGTTTAATTCCTCATAAGAAAGTTGTGAAATTTCTTCTACTGCTTTAGAAATATTTCTATATTTTTTAGATGGCAAATGATCTTTTAAAACTAGGTTAAAAGTATTTTTAACTCCAGACTCAAAAGAATCAATCTGAATCAAAATTAAACCAGCTTCGCCACCAAGTTTTAAAGCCTCAATTCTAACTTGTTTGGCTAATCTGGTTAATAACTCGCCTCTTTGAATAACTTCTAACACTTCCTGATTAGTAAGAGAGTTTTCAATTTCTAATTCACCCAATTCGGCTACAGCATCATCAAATCTTCTTCTCATTCTATCAACTGACTGTAATGATTCATTGACTCGACCCAATGTGACTGATGGCTCTTCTAGTTCAGTTGTGCCGGCATTATTAAAGACTTTTACCAAAGATGACTCTTCTGAAACAGTTATAACAGTTAAATCAGTTTCTTCAGCTGTTCTTTCTGCTGTTCTATGCCTTGTACCAGTTTGAGAAGTAGGTAGAGAATCAGAAGGATTTAAATGGACATTAGCTTTTAATATTTTGGTCACATCATTACTGACAATAATTGCTCCATCCATTTTTGATAATTCACTAAGCATTTCTGGAGAATAGCTACAATCAATTAAGTTTATTCCTCCTGATGAAATTTTTTCTAACTTATTTGAAGTACCAATGACTATCAATGCTCCTGAATTTTTATCTGCAATTAAATCTACTCCAACTCTCAACGGCTGGCCAGGCAGTAGTTGATTTAGTTCATTGCCGTTTTCCATATTTCCTCTTTTATATATGAGTTATTTTTTTATTTGAATGTTACTGTATTATTTTATTATTAGTAATTAGTTTATATTTTATGGAAAAAATTGAATGTAAAAGTTGTTCTGCTGTAGTAGATAAGTCTATAGAGTTTTGTTCGAGCTGTGGTGATTGGCTCGGGTTAAGTCTTCAAGATATGGAAAACGAACAATCTACTCAACAAGATAAAGTTCAGAGAACAACAAGAGTTCCCGAACAGTTGTTAAATAAACCTCTATCAACATATGGTGCCACCCCTATGCCTTCAAGAAAAGAGGTGCCGGGAATAAGAGCTGTATTTTTCCTTACCTTTTTGATTCCTGTTATAGCACTGGCTAGTTATTTTTATAATTTAAATGTTTCAGAAGAAGTTATAGAACAAGTAGAGGTTGTTCAACAAATTACTACTACTTCGTCAACAACCACTATTCAGGACATTTTACGAAAAGCATATCCTATTAGTTGTTCTGCCTCTAGCTCATATAGCGATGGCGATGGTTATTCTTGTGAAAATCTTTACGACCAAGATCCGTCATCTTGGCAAGATAATGCTCTTCAATGTAAAGATGGTTGGGTTGAATTCTCTTTTGCTCAAGAAATTTATATTGACTTTATAGTTTTTCAAAATCTTGAAGATTCAAAATCCTTTAAACGAAATTTTAAAGCAAGAGATATTGCAATCACTACAACTGATAGTGAGTTTTTATTAAACAAAGAACTTGAAAATGATAATACTTCTCAGTGGATAGATATAAATCAAACAACTTCATATCTCAAAATTGACATTCTTAGTGCATTCCCTGGCGAAGATGTAGGGACAAATCAGGCGTTTGATGAATGTGCAATTCAAGAAATTACTTTTTATGGAAGGGGCTAGCCACCTTCACCTTTTTTATACGGTTGACCAACTGATTTTGGCATTCTGAGCCTTTGACTTGCAAAACTTAACACAACAAGTGTGGTTATATGAGGAGTAAAGTATACAAACTCATTTGGAACAGATGTTGAATTTAAAAACCATATACCAAATCCAAATGCCATTAATAGAGATATTGCACCATTTCTGGACTTTTTATTAAATAAGAGATAAACAGATAAAGCAAGCAAGACGATGCTTATGAGTAAGAGTAGCCCGTGAACAGACTCTTCAGACCTCAACTGTAAAGCGTCGGCATATCCAAATAATCCTGAGCCCATCAGAACGCCTGTTGGCCTCCAGTTCCCAAATATAACTGAAGCTAACGCAATAAATCCTCTACCACCAGTCTGATTTTCTCTGTAAATTCCTGAACTTTCGATTACTAAATAAGCACCAGCTAGTCCAGAAAAAGCACCAGATAAAGTTACTCCAATATACTTCATCAAATATACATTAATTCCTAAAGATTCACTGCCTACAGGAAACTCTCCAACACTCCTCAGTTGAAGACCAAATGGAGTAGACCACAAGACCCACATACATATTGGAACTAATGATAAGGCTATAAATGAAAGATAAGATATATCTCTAGTTAATCCACCCAGAAGGCCAGAAATATCTGATATGAAAAATAAATTTAAATCTTCGAGGTTCCGTAATAGATCACTAGTTTCATTGCCCAAAAAAGTTCCACCTGAAAGGAATGGTAGTGAGAAAGATGATATCTCGCCAGAAATCCTAGGAGACTGGGTAGCACCTCCTTGAGATTCGTTTGCATATGCAACGACTGAAAAAAACCTTGCAGTGCCAGCAGCCAATATATTTATTGCAACTCCTGAAACAATATGGTCAACTTGAAAAGATACCGTTGCTATTGCATGTATTAGACCAAAGATTAATCCTCCAAAAATACCCGCAGCTACACCCCACCATGGACCATACAACCAGGCTGCCCAAGCACCAAACCAAGTTCCCATAATCATCATGCCCTCAAGTCCAATATTGACAACACCAGATCTTTCAGAAAATATTCCTCCAAGACCAGCCAAAAGAATAGGAATGGCAAGCCTCATTGTTGCAGCGAAAGTACCACTGGTTGTTAGTTGAGAATATGTCTCTATTTGTGCAATTACTAATAACCAAAATAAAATAAAAATAAAAAAAGTCTTTTCTTTGTTATCCTTAATAAAATTTAAAAAATTACTCATCTTTATCTACCATTCTTGATGCTAGTTTTACTTCTTGAGTTAATATATATCTTCTAACAACCTCATAAGAGACAACTACTACCAAAATTACTATCCCTTGCATTATTCTCTCTATTTCTTTTGGTATGTTATTTAAATCAAGTATTTGAGAAGATCTTTCTAAAAAAGATATTAATAAAGCACCTAACGCCATACCAACTGGATGATTCCTTCCTAGCAATGCGACTGTAATTCCAGCAAAACCTAGACCTGTTGGGAAATCTATCGTATAACGGTGGAAGTACCCAACTAAGTTACTCATTCCTACTAATCCAGCAATACCTCCGGATATAAGCATTGCTAAAACTATTAATTTATTGGGATCGGCACCACTAAATTTTGCAGCAACAGGATTAAGCCCCGTAGCTCTTAAATCAAATCCGAGAGATGTTTTCCAAACTAACCAGTAGTAAAAAATCCCCACAAAAACAGCACCAACGATAAAACTATTTAAATTGGGTAATTCTTCAAGTCCTAAAATGTTGTTTAGTGGAGGAAGTTGACCAGACTCTGATAAATAGTTTGTTTGAGGAACTTTAAGAGAATTGTCTTCATCTTTTTCAAAAAAAATGTTTGCTAGAAGGTAAGCTACTATACCTGCACCAATGTAATTTAGCATTATTGTTGAAATAACTTCATGAACCCCTTTTTTAACTTTTAAGTATCCAGATATACCTGCCCAAATTCCAGAGACTACTGCCGCAACAATAAAAATAGTAAGAACATGTAAAGGTCTAGGGAGTATTAATACAGCACCAACCTGTGCAGCAATTAACGCACCAAGGATATATTGACCTTCTACACCTATGTTAAACATACCCATTTTAAAACCTACCGCTACAGCAACTGCTGAAATATAAAGCGGGATAGACCTATTAAGTATGGAAATTATTGACTTACCAGTCGTACCATAATCAAACATTAATGTAAAAGTTTCAACAGGATCTCTATCAATCAAAATTAATATAAAAGTAGTTAGACCAAATGAAATAGCTAAAGCTATAAGAGGGGTTAAAAAACTTAAGATTTTTAGATAGACTTTCATATACCTAGTCCAGTCATATATGATCCTAATTGTTCTGGTGTAGCTTCTTTAGGTTCTAGCTGTTTAACCAGCTTACCTTCATAAATAACATACAATTTGTCAGATAGTCCAAGAAGCTCATCTAAATCTGCCGAAATTAATAAGACACCAAGGCCCATGTCTCTAGCATCTTTTAGTTTATCCCAAATTAGAGCCTGGGCCCCAATATCTACACCTCTTGTTGGTTGGGAAGCTAAAAGAAATCTGGGTTTGCCGTCTATTTCTCTTCCAACTACAAATTTTTGTTGATTGCCTCCAGATAGAGCAAGAGCTAAAGTTTGTACGCTTGGAGTTTTAACATCATAGTTTTCTACAACGTCTTTAGAATTTTTTGAAGCATTTTTAAACAAAACATTTCTAAATCTAGAACTATATGTATTACTACTTTGTTTTCCTAAAATGATATTTTCGATAAGATTCGACTCTACTACAAGACCTTGTGATTGTCTGTCTTCTGGTATAAAACTAATACCTGTGAGCCTTCTTTCTCTTGTTGATAATTTTGTAATTTCTATATCTTCTAAGAATATTTGTCCTGATTCAACTGGGTATAGGCCTAAAATTGCTTCACTTAATTCTCTTTGACCATTACCTTCAACACCTGCTATTCCACATATTTCACCTTTTTTAATTTCTAAGTTGATATCTTCAAAAGGTATTTTTCCCAAGCTGGGTTCTCCATTTAAATCTTTAAGCTGAAGACAATTTTCACTTGAAATCATAGTTTCTCTATTTGGTGGGGTTGGTAAATCTTTTCCAATCATCATTTCAGCAAGTATTTTTTTTGAAGCCTCTTCCTTATTGACTGTCCCTACGTGTTGACCACCCCTCATAACAGATATCCTGTCTGCTATTTCCATGACCTCATCTAATTTGTGAGAAATAAAAAGTATAGTTACTCCCTGGCTGACTAAATTTTTCAAGTTTTCAAACAATTCTTCAACTTCCTGAGGAACAAGTACAGCTGTTGGTTCATCTAGAATTAAAATGTTAGCCCCTCTATATAGAACTTTGAGTATTTCAACTCTCTGTTTTTCACCGACTCCCAAATCATCAATGGTTAAATTTACATCAATTGGTAGGCTATATTTTTTTGATAAATCTGAGATTTCAGGAATATATTTTGATCTTTTAATTTTTGATAGATTTGAACCATCAATGCCCAGAACTATATTTTCCCAAACAGTAAGATTGTCGGCAAGCATAAAATGTTGATGTACCATTCCTATACCAGATGCAATTGCATCTTTTGGAGATTGAAATTTTGCTATGTCTCCATTAATTTTTAAAATTCCATTGTCTGGTTTTTGCATACCATATAAAATTTTCATCAGAGTAGATTTTCCAGCACCATTCTCACCCACTATTGCATGAATAGTTCCACTTGTTATGTCAAAAGAAACAGAGTCATTAGCTAATACTCCCGGAAAAGACTTTGAAATATTTTCGATACTTATTGCTGTATTCATATTTATAAAAATTTTGGGGCCATATCTTATGGCCCCAAAACTATATTAACAAATAATTTTATGGTGTGTCTGGAACGACTATTTCACCACTTACAATTCTTGCTTTGTAATCTTCAAGCTGATCAACAATGTCATCAACATATCCACCAGAGGTAGAATATCCAACACCATCAACACTTAAATCAAACACTGATACACCCCCGGCAAATGTGCCGTCAACTATTGCTTTGATTGTAAGATAAACTGCGTTATCAACTCTCTTAAGCATAGATGTTAAGATGTATGGCTTTAGCTCATCACTAACTGTTTGGTACTGATCTGCGTCAACACCAATAGCCCAAACTTTTGAACCTGTGGACTCTGAAACTTCTTTAGCAGCTTCAAATAGTCCAGCACCAGTTCCACCAGCAGCATGATAAATAATGTCAGCTCCTGCTTCATATTGTGCTAAAGCAATTTCTTTACCTTTATCAGGTAAGTTAAACCCTGAAAAGTCAGGTGGTACTGTTGCGTATTTAACGTCTACAGTACATTCTGGACAAGCCGCTGCTACACCAGCAACGAAACCTGCTTCGAATTTTTGAATAAGTGCGAACTCAACACCACCAATAAAACCAACTTGTTTTGTTGTGGTTTTAAGTCCTGCTGCAACACCAACTAAGAAGGAACCTTCGTGTTCTGTGAACACCATTCCAGCTACGTTACCTGGTTCTACAACTGAGTCAACAATACCGAAGTTTACTCCTTCGTTTGCAGTTGCAACTTCTGTAATAGAATCAGCAAACAAGAATCCAACACCTATGATTAGATCTTTGCCTTGTTCCGCCAATAATCCCAGAAGCTCTGCTCTGTTTTCTCCACCTTCGCTTGGCTCTAAGTCAACACCATCAACACCTAACTCATTGATAGCTCTCTCCAAGCCAGCATATGCCATGTCATTAAATGAAAGGTCTCCTCGACCACCAATGTCATATACCATTCCAATACTTGCAGTTGGACCAGCTGTTGTTGTTGGTGCAGCGGTTGTAGCTGGAGATTCTAACTCTTCAGCTGGCTCCTCTGCAACTTCAACTACTTCTTCTGCTGTATCAGATCCACCACAAGCGACCATTACGAGGCCAAGTACCATAAAAAGTATCAGCCATTTTGACTTCATTCGAGTCACGTCTTACTCCTTGTTCAACTAGTTGAAGGTATACAAAATACCTATACGAGATACATAATAGACAATAATTGTTTAAGAAGACGTGTTCTTATATATCTTTTTTAGTTCAATTTGACAAAATTATGATTCAGAATCGACAAAATCAACTGGAGGTTCGTCTGGGGCTTCAACAGGCTCAAAGTCAAGCTTCTGATTTTCACTGTCAAGGGAAACAATTACAGTTGATCCAGCCTTGTATTTACCCATTAAAAGTTCTTCAGATAATGGATCTTCTAAAAGACGTTGAATAGATCTTCTGAGCGGTCTGGCACCAAATTCTTTATCGTATCCTTCAGTTGCCAAATACTCTTTTGCTTCATCAGAAAGAACAATTTCTAAGTCTGAATTTTTTAATTGTTCATGAACTCTATCAAGCATAAGGTCAACAATCTCTTTTACCTCATCTAATGTGAGTTCATGGAACACAATTGTTTCGTCTATTCTATTTAGGAATTCTGGCTTAAAATATCTTTTTAGCTCTTCTCCAACTTTCGATTTCATTTTTTCGTAATTATCAATCTCTGAAAGACTGCTAAAGCCAACATTCTTCGCTATATCCTTGGTTCCTAGGTTGGAAGTCATAATGATAATTGTATTCTTGAAATCAACAGTTCTTCCCTGAGCATCAGTTAAACGTCCATCTTCTAAAATTTGAAGAAGAGTATTAAATACATCTGGATGTGCCTTTTCAACCTCATCAAGAAGAACTATGCTGAATGGTTTCCTTCGAACTGCTTCTGTAAGTTGTCCACCTTCATCATAACCTACGTAGCCTGGAGGAGAACCAATTAATCTACTTACAGTATGTTTTTCCATATATTCAGACATGTCAATTTGAATTAATGAATCCTCATCTCCAAAAAGGAACTCTGCCAAGGCTTTTGCTGTTTCAGTTTTACCGACTCCAGAAGGTCCTAAGAATATAAATGAGCCAGATGGTCGTTTTGGATCTTTTAGACCTGATCTTGTTCTTCTAATTGCTTTAGAAACTGCTGAAATTGCCTCTTCCTGTCCAATGATTCTTTTATGTAATTCATTTTCCATTTCAAGTAATCTAGCTGTTTCTTCTTGAGTTAGTCTATGTACTGGAATACCAGTCCACTGAGCTAAGACTTCAGCTATTTCTTCTTCATCAATAACCATCTCAATTTCTGATACTTCACTTGGGTTGCTACCAGAAACCTCATCTAGAAGAAGTTTTTCTTGATCTCTAAATTGTGCTGCTTTTTCATATAGTTGTGACTGTACAGCATCAATTTTTTGTTCTCTTAAGTTTTTAAGTTTGTCAGCTGCTTCTTGTTTTTCTGGGTCTAAAGGCTTCTTATACACTCTCATTCGGCTACCAGCTTCATCTATTAAATCTATAGCTTTATCAGGTAAAAATCTATCTGAAATATACCTGTCTGCCATATTTACAGCTGAAGCTATAGCTTGGTCTGTAAATCGAACACCATGGTGAACTTCATATCTGTCTTTTAGTCCATCAAGAATTTCAATTGCATCAGAGAGCTTAGGTTCATCAACTTTAACAGATTGAAATCTTCTTTCTAAAGCTGCATCTTTTTCAAAATGCTTTCTAAATTCTTCAAGTGTTGTTGCGCCAATTGTTTGTAGTTCTCCCCTGGCTAACATTGGTTTTAGTATTGATGCAGCATCAATTGCACCTTCTGCTGCTCCAGCTCCAACAAGAGTATGAATTTCATCAATAAAAAGTACAATGTCGCCTCTAGTTTTTATTTCTTTTAAAACTTTTTTAAGTCTTTCTTCAAAATCTCCTCGATATCTAGAACCAGCTACTAAAGCAGATAGGTCTAAGGTATAAATTTGTTTTCCTTCAAGAGTTACAGGTACATCACCTGAAACAATTTTTTGAGCTAGTCCTTCAACGATTGCAGTTTTTCCAACTCCTGGCTCTCCAATCAAAACAGGATTGTTTTTTGTTCTACGTGAAAGAATTTGCATAACTCTTTCGATTTCAGTAGTACGTCCAATAACAGGATCGAGCTTTCCTTCTTTTGCCATTCTGGTTAAGTTTCTACCAAACTGATCTAAGATAGCAGAACCGGTACTTGATCCTGGTCTCTCTCTACCACCAGTTGATGCTGACTGCTGTTTTTTACTTTCACCTGATGAGGAAATTAATTTAATTACAGTTTGTCTTACCTGCGAAAGCTCTGCTCCAAGCTTTTTAAGTACCTGTGCAGCTACACCTTCACCTTCTCTAATAAGACCCAAAAGAATATGTTCCGTGCCTATATAGTTGTGGCCTAATTGTAAAGCTTCTCTCAATGAAAGTTCTAAAACTTTTTTTGCGCGAGGTGTGAATGGAATATGTCCACTTGGAGACTGCTGCCCTTCGCCAATAATTTCTACAACTTCTGACCTCACACTATCTATGTTGATGTTAAGTTCGTCAAGGGCCTTTGCAGCATGTCCTTCTCCTTCTTGAATTAAGCCAAGAAGGATGTGCTCGGTACCAATATAATTGTGATTTAATCTTCTTGCTTCTTCTTGGGCAAGAACAACTACTCTTCTGGCACGATCTGTAAATCTTTCAAACATGTTCTCATATTAATAACTATCCGTTTATACACTTAAATGAAAATTACAAGTATTTATACATTTCACGTATTCTTTAACTATGGAAAGTACAGAAATACAAAAAATCATTCCATTTGACGATTTGTGGGAAAATTTGGACAAACTAGAAGAACGGCTAATTGATGTTTCTAGTTCAAACGATGAATACCTATCTTCAATCTCACAATACTTAATAAAAGCTGGTGGAAAAAGATTTAGACCCATAATTTCACTACTTTCGGGAAAATTTGGAGACGAAAAAAATTATATTAACAAAATTATAGATGCAGGTGTTGCAGTTGAGTTGATTCATATTGGAAGCCTTTATCATGATGACGTAATGGACAATGCTACAACACGAAGGGGTGTTGAAAGTTCAAATTCAAAATGGAATTCTAATTTATCTATATTGGCTGGAGACTATCTCTTAGCAAGATCATCTGAGTTAGCTGCCGAAAATTTAGGACTAGAGTCTGTGAAATTACTAGCTTCAACTTATGCAGAATTAGTAGAAGGACAAACTAAAGAATTAAATCTTTCATTTAACTTAGATCATGGCGTTGAGGACTACCTAAAAGTTATCGAAGGCAAAACAGCCAGTTTAATAAGAACAAGTGCAAGACTTGGTGCAATTGCAAGTAATGCAGATATAGAAATTATTGATGCTTTAAGTGAATGGGGTTGGAACTGTGGAATTATATTTCAAATATCTGACGATATTTTAGATTTAACTTCAGATGAGAAAACTCTAGGAAAACCATCTGGAAATGATATCTTGGAAGGAACCTATACTCTTCCAGTCTTGATTGCATTAGAAATGAATCGTGGAAAATATGAAGATATTTTAAAATTAATACAAAACGAGGAAGTTGAAATTAATTCGGTAATTAATGAATTTACAACTGATGAAATAATTAGTAACTCTAAAGATATAATTAATGACTACTTTAATAAAAGTATTGAGTCAATATTTGAACTAAAAAACCATTCGTTGTTTCCAGTTTTAGAGAATATAAACAATTATTTAATTAATAGAACGAATTAATTTTCAGGTTTTAAATGAGGAAAAGCAATTACCTCTCTTATTGAATCATTGTTTGTAATCATCATTACAAACCTATCTACACCAAAGCCTAATCCTCCAGTAGGAGGAAGTCCGAACTCTAAAGCTTCAATGTAATCACTATCTTCAACATGAGCTTCTTCATCGCCTTCAGCTTTTTTTTCTGCTTGGCTTTTCAATCTATTTTCTTGGTCAACAGGATCAATCAATTCTGAAAATCCATTTGCTAATTCACTACCAAATGCAAAAAGTTCGAATCTCTCAGTGATCCCCTCTTTCTCATCACTTTCTCTAGCAAAAGGAGATACTTCTTTGGGATAATCAGTAACAAACACTGGGTCTACAATATCATGCTCAATATAATTTTCAAAAATGTCAAAAACAAGCTCTCCAACTGTGGTTGATTCAGATTCAATTTGATATTTTGACTCTAATAATGCCTTAACCTCATCAAGGTTTGAATCATGTGATACGTTTATTTCAAACTTATCATTAACCAATTCAAACATACTTTTTCTATCCCAAGGAAAACTAAAATCAGCAACTTTTTCATTAAATTCAATGCTTTTATCTACTTTTAAATTTTCAAGTACATATTGGCACATATTTTCAACCATATCCATGACTCCATTGACGTCTGTATATGCTTCATAACTTTCCATCATCGTGAATTCTGGTGAATGTGTTTGGTCAACTCCTTCATTTCGAAATACTTTTCCAAGCTCAAATACTTTTTCAAAACCTCCAATTATTAATCTCTTGAGATAAAGTTCAGGAGCAATTCGTAAATACATATCTATATTCATTGCATTGTGGTGGGTAGAAAAGGGTCTCGCTATTGCTCCACCTGCTTTTGGCTGGAGTGTTGGTGTTTCAACTTCAGTAAAACCCTCTGATGTCATGAATTCTCTGATTAACTTTAAAATATTAAATCTTGTTGAAATTGTATTCTTTGCATCTTCATTTACTACAAAGTCAAGATATCTTTGTCTAAATCTAGTTTCTTTGTCTTTAAGTCCATGCCATTTCTCAGGAAAATTTCTAAATGATTTTGTAAGTAATGAAAGATTACTTATGTATATTGATAGTTCTCCTTTTTTGGTTTTCATTATTATTCCAGAAACTCCAACAATATCTCCTACATCAAGATTTTGAAGATAATCAATTAGCTCTTCTGAAAGGTCTTTGTCTGAATAAACTAACTGAATTTTTCCAGTTTCATCTTTAAGATCAATAAATGTTAATTTTCCAAAGGATCTAATGCTTAAAATTCTTCCCCTTACTGAAGCATTTATATCTGTCTTAAAACCATTTTCTATATCTTTATGTTCTCTGTGTAGGAAATCTATAGGAGTAGAATTTTTAAAACTTGTTTGGAATGACTCAAGTTTACTATCTTTTATTTTTTGCTCTTTTTCTTTTCTTAAAGAGTAAATTTCATTCTCTGATTTAGATAAGTCACTCACAACTACAGCTTAATTATTTAATTTAAATATTTCTTCAAGACCAACTAATGTTAGGTTTTCTATATATTCAACATTAACATTCAGAATCGGTTGAACAACTTTACTTAATCCACCAGTTAAGATAATTTTTGGTTCAATATCTATTTCTAATATTATCTTTTCGACCATTGAATCAATCATTGAAGCATGCCCCATAATTAATCCGCTTTGTATAGCTTCGTATGTGTTTTTTCCAATAACTTTGTTTGGAGTATCAAGTTCGACCGATTTTAGTGATGCTGTTTTTAAAGTTAATGCATCAAGACTTATTTTGATTCCAGGAGCTATAGATCCTCCAAGATATTCCTTATTTTTACTGACTACATCAAAAGTTGTAGCTGTACCAAGATCAATTACCACAGTATCAGTTTCAGTTATGAGATATCCTGCTACTGAATTAGCAATCCTATCTGGACCAAGTTCTTTTGGGTTGTCGATATTAACTTTTAATCCAGTCTTAATTCCAGGACCAACAATAACTGGTTCTAAATTTAAATATTTACGAATAGCTTCACTAAAGCTATTCGTAGCCTGTGGGACAACAGAGCAAATGATAGCGCCTTCAATATCTTTCTTAACTTCACTTTTAATTTGAAAAGTTGAATTAAAAAGAGCTAATAATTCGTCTGGTGTATTTGTGTCTCTCGTTGTAAATCTGTAGGAATCCCAATTATCTTTACTTCCTATCCCTACTGTGGTTTCTGTATTGCCAATATCTACAGCAATTATGTTCCTCATTGTATTACCTCCATATTGTCAATTAATCGAATTCCTTCTACATAAGCAGCAGTAATTAACAATAATTTCTTCTGATTTTTATCTGGTGTTTCAAAATATTTTGGGTCTACAAAATTTAAATAATCATACTCAATATCATTTTCATTGAATAATTCTTTGCCAAAAGCTTCAGCTTGTTGAATGTCTTGATTTTGAAAGAAGTGTTCTTTTGTATTCTTGAGAATTTGAAAAATATTCCTAGCAATATTAATACCGCTTTTAGATAGTAAACGATTTCTACTACTCATAGCTAATCCATATTCATCTCTAATTATTTCTGCTTCTATTATTTTTAAATTATTGCTTTTATTAGCAAAAAATTCTTTAACTAGATAAAGTTGTTGAGCGTCTTTTTTTCCAAAAACTGCTGATGTTGGGTTTACTAATTCAAACAACCTGTTGACAACAGTTAAGACCCCATCAAAATGACCTGGCCTGTGAGCGCCTTCAAACAAACTTCCTTTTTCTCCAGATTCTATTCCATCTAGTTCTACAAAATCTTTTGGGTAAATGTAATTTTCATCTGGTACGAATATATAATCAACTTCCTCTTTTCTTAAGAGTTCTATATCTTTATCAAGGTCAATCGGATAATTATCGTAATCACTTTCATCATTAAATTGCCTTTTATTTACAAAGATCGAAACAATTGTTTTGCCATTTGTAGACTGCTTTCCAAGTTTAACTAATGACAAATGTCCTTTATGCAATGCTCCCATTGTTGGAATAAAACATTTCTCTTCAAGAAATATTTTTTTATCGATTTCATTTATTATTCTTGTCATATCGTGCCCTAAATATGGTGCCCGTACTTACAAATTTATATTACCTACTCTTTTAACTTTTTGGCCATTAATTTTATATTCAGATTTATTCAACTCTAACTCTAAAACTTCATATAAAGGCTCTATTACAAATAATCTATTTTTCCAGTCATAATGTGGAATAGTCAGGTTATCTTGATTAACTTCGTAATTGTTAAAAAATATGATGTCTATGTCAATTAATCTAGGTCCATATCTAAATGTGGATTCTCTCCCCATATCATTTTCTATTATCTTTATGCTTTCCAGCAATTGGTCTGGAGACCCTTTGTAATCAACTTCCAAAATCATATTTAAAAAACTATTTTGGTTTTCAAAAAGTAATGGTTCTGTTTCATAAATAGAAGACGATTTAACAATTTTCATTTTTTTAGAAAGTTTCACAATTGCTTTAGTAAGGTTGTCAGCTCTATCTCCGATATTTGAACCTAAAGAAAGATAAATACTATTTAAATTTTTCACTGTAAGTAACTGATAAATTATTTGTTTTTTCTTTCAAAATAGTATCTGGTTTATGAACTGTCACAATGATTTCAAATATTTTTACATTACTTTCGGAATTATATTTTTTATAAATTTCTTGGGTAATTTTTTTTGATAATGTCTCGATGAGGTTAAAGCTTTCAGTTTTGACAATTCCAATTACATCATCCACTACGTTTTCATAGTTAATTGTGTCATATATTTCATCACCTTGAAAAGTATCTATAGTAATTTTTACATCTACAAGGAATTTTTGATCACTTGACTTTTCAATTTCGTAGATTCCGTGTTTTCCTGATGTTTTGATCCCAAGAATATTTATGTCATATGACATTTTTTAAGTATTTGGAATAAGGGCAATAGCCTTTGGAGATAGTGGCTTCTCTAATATCTTTTCTAATATTGTTCTAGCTAAAATTGGATCGTCTAAAAGTTCAGAATAAATTAAATATCCAGCAAGTATACCTGGCACCTCTTCATCTAAGTACTCTCTGTGTATTAGAAGCTTTCTTTCTTTGTCTGATAGTGCTTCTTTTATTGCCTCAAATATTATATTTAATGACTCCTTTGGGACATCGTCTGCAAGAGGATAGTGGTAAGTCCTGAATCCTACCTCTTGATAGTTCTTTAAATTGAAATCTGAGTCTAACAAAGAGAAAATTGCATTTATTCCTTGACTCTTAATCCACTGGATTTCTTCTTCTCTTCTAATTTTCCTTGGTGTTAATCCACCACCACCAATACATTCAGAAACAGCTAGTTTTCCTTCAATAATCCAGTTAAAGTCATTTGGTTTTAAACCAGCCATATTTCCTTTCTGTAAACACAATAATAGCTTACACTAATTACTAATTTGTTAGATGCATTCTCACTAGTGAAACCCCAGAATCAACGCAGTGTTTAAATAAATCAGAATTTGACATTGGAATATTTTTAATAAATTTCTTTTTTGAATACCCAACAATCAATGGAAAGTTGTCTTTAAGTTTTTTGATATTCAGCAATAAATCAACAGAGTCAGATAAATTTTTACCAAACCCTAAACCTGGATCAATTGCGATTTGTTCTTCCCTAACTCCCAAACTTATTAGTGATTTTATTTTTGAATTTAGGTGTTCCTTTACTTCCTTCACGACATCTTTATAAATCATTTTATGATGCAAAGATTCTGATTTAGGATGTCTATGAACTAAGATGATTTTTGATTTTGAATCAACGGCTAATCGAATCATTTCTTCTTTCATGAAGCCACTTACATCATTGATTATTTCAAAGTTATTTTCAACTGCATGTTTTGTAACAATTGGATTAAATGAATCAATTGAAAATGAAAATTTATTTTGATTTATATTTATAAAATAATTTAACCTTTTAATCTCCTCTTCTGTTGTGACACTATCAAATCCTGGTTTTGTTGAAGCACAACCAACATCAATAAAATTGATATTTTTTTGTTTTGCTGCATTCAATAAGTTATTTAATTTAGCGTCCTTATTAAATACACCATCACCTGAAAATGAATCATTAGATAAATTTATAATTCCTAATATTTTTGAATTATCTAAAGATAATGCACGATTCCAATTGGACAATTTCTAAAAATTTAATATGGCTTCACTACGAAGCGTGTGGTCGATTTCGTAGATTCCAGTACTGTAAGTTGTTTCAAATTCAGTTTGGGAATTTTCAATATTTAACAAACTTGAACACATGTGATTTGCACTTATTTTTACCATTACTCCTTTAGGATTAAGTGCATTTTGGATTTCAATTGCTATATTTTTTGTTAGAGTTTCCTGCAGAGTTAAATTATTTGAAAGTATATTTACGAGTTCACTAAATTTAGAAACTCCCGCTATTTTGCTATTTGGATAAACAGCTATATTGACCAAGCCTGTAAAAGGAAGTAGGTGATGCTCACATAAGCTAACAAAATTTATTCCTTTTAAGTAGATAGGTTGATTATGTTCTACGTTGTCAAGATTAGTTAAAATTTCAGATGGTAAGTGTGATTTGTGTAATTTTAACTCTATTTGCTCAAGAAACTTTTTGGAAAGTTTCATTATTTCCTCTTCTGATTTGTCAGTCTTTGTTTTTAAAAATTCGAAAAGAGCAATCTCAATATTGCTCTTAGTTTCATTTATAGAACTCATTAAGCAAGCCTTAGGCTTTTTCCAGAACCGGTTATTTTAACTTTTGCAATAGTTTTAAAAATATCTGCTACTTCGTCTTTGTTTAATGTCTCTTTTTCCATTAACTGTTTGACCATTGCATCCATTTGTTTCTTAAATTTCTTCAGAATCTTTCCAGCAATTACATGTGCATCGTTTAATAAATTTCTTACTTCGTCGTCAATAGAAGAAGCTATTTCATCGGAGTAATCTTGTTGTCTTCCGTAATCTCTTCCTAGAAATACTTCATTAGATCCTTTTCCGTAAAGCATTGGCCCTAGCTTTTCACTCATCCCAAATTCCATAACCATTCTTCTAGCAATGTCTGTAGCTTTTTCTATGTCGTTTGAAGCACCTGTTGTAGGATCAGCAAAAATTAATTCTTCTGCCACTCGACCTCCCATCAACATTGCAAGCCTATCTTTAAGCTCAGCTTTGGATGAAAGATACTTTTCACTATCAGGAAGTGCTTGAGTATAACCTAAAGCTCGACCACGGGGAATAATGGTAACTTTGTGGATAGGATCAGCATTAGGAAGAGCCCATCCAACTAAGGCATGGCCTGTTTCATGATAAGCGATAATTAATTTTTCTTCTTCGGTCATTACTTGGCTTTTCTTTTCTGGACCAGCCATGACTCTATCTATGGAATTTTCAATATCTACAATACCAATCGTTTTTTTATTTTTTCTTGCTGCTAATAAAGCTGCTTCGTTTAATAAATTTGATAGATCGGCTCCGGTAAAACCTGGTGTTTGTTTTGCTAATGTTTCAAAATTGACATTTTTTGCTAATGGCTTGTCTTTTGCATGAACTTTAAGTATTTGTGTTCTTCCAGATAAATCTGGCCTACCAACAATGACTTGTCTATCAAATCTACCGGGCCTAAGAAGTGCTGGGTCTAAAACATCTGGTCTATTAGTCGCAGCCATAAGGATTACGCCCTGATTTGCTTCAAACCCATCCATCTCAACTAAAAGTTGGTTTAATGTTTGCTCCCGCTCATCATGACCTCCTCCTAGACCAGCCCCTCTCATTCTTCCAACTGCGTCAATTTCATCGATAAAAATTATTGCTGGAGATGCTTCTTTAGCTTTTTTAAATAAATCTCTAACTCTACTTGCTCCAACTCCGACAAACATTTCGACAAAATCTGATCCTGAAATACTAAAGAATGGTACTCCTGCCTCTCCTGCTACTGCTTTTGCTAAAAGAGTTTTTCCGGTTCCTGGTGGTCCAACAAGTAGAACTCCTTTTGGAATCTTTGCACCTAATTTATTAAATTTTTCTGGAGACTTTAGGAATTCTTTAATCTCCTCAAGTTCTTCTTTCGCTTCTTCTACACCAGCAACATCTTTAAAAGTTACTTTTGGAGATTCTTCATCTAGTTCTTTTGCCTTTGATTTTCCAAATTGCATTATTTGATTTCCGTTTGATCTAACCTGAGAAAACATATAAAACATAAAAGCAGCTAAGAATAGCCACGGTAAAAATGCAAAAAGGTAGTCCTGAAATCCTGCAGGTTCCGTGTCTGTATTCAAAATAATATCCTGATCTACAAGGAGTTGAAAGACTTCTCCTTCAAAACCTTCTGGGTACTCTGTTTGATAAATTGTGTCATCATTATTTAATTTAAATTCAACAAGATTGGACTGTTCTTTTATAGTTGCTTCAGATACATTTCCAGACTGTATGTCATTTTTAAATATTGTGAAAGATTTACTTTCTGGTGAGTTTACAGTTGAATTATATTGCTGTACTCCAAAAAATATTAAAAGACCAAGCCCAACATAAAGAAGAAAAGACCTGTTGTTGTTTTTGTTTTCTTTTTTATTTTCCATCTTCTTAATTTAATACTGTTGAGTTTAAAAGCAATAGTGAGATTTATGACAAAACGCCGAGGAAAGGGAGTTCTCTATATTTTCCTTCATAATCAAGACCATATCCAACAACAAATTCTGGTCCTATCTCAAATCCTGAATATTTTATGTCTACTGGTTCAGTTGCAACATCTTTTTTAATAAACATACACAATATCTCAATGCTTTTTGGGTTTCTAGATTCAAGCAAATTTTTTAAGTGAGATATAGTCAAACCTGTATCAAAAATATCTTCAACAATCAATATATTTTTTCCCGTTATATCTATATCCAAATCCTTATCAATTTTTATTTGACCAGTAGATTTTGTTCCTTCATAAGATTGGATGCTCATAAATTCGAATGTTATATCTACATTTAGCTGTTTTGCTAAGTCGCTGATCACAATGAATGCACCTTTTAGGATTCCAACTATTACAAGTTCTTCTCCCGAGTAGTCTTTGTTGATTCTTTCAGCTAGTTCTTTAACTTTTTGTTCAATTTCATCTTGTTCAATCAGGACTTTAGATACTTTCAAAATTACTCTTTTCTATTGAAGTTGTAATTATATGTTTGTTGTTATCTGAATCAAAATCTTTTACTAAATCACTTTTTCTAATGCCTGGAATCCATATGACTTCATTATCAATTTTTGCAATAGGCCAAACTTCTCTGAGAGGTTCTTTAACTCCAAAAGACCTAAATGCCTCAGATACTTTCTGTGATGAACCATTAATTGAAATCTTGTCACCACTAGAGATTGGGGATAGATTGAAATTTTCCACGAAATTTTGCGGTATTCCAAGTTTCCAGTTGTTCGAATAATTACATTTTGTAGTATGTTGAAAATTAAAATAACCAAAAGTCATGTCTTCATCAGAATTTAGTTTCCACATTTCTTTTTCAATAAATACAACTAAACCAGATTGATTAGAGACCACCCAGTTTTTGTGATAACTAACATGGCTTCCACTAGTAATTGATAAAAATATTTTTTTCAAATCATCCCCTTGCAGACCACTTTGTCCAATAGATGAAGAGATCAAAGAAATTAAGTAATTTGATCTTGAATCATTTTCTTGAATAAGTAAAAGCGGTACTTCAAAATATCCTTTTGCAAACTTAATAAATTTTCTTACTTCTAATTTACTTTCAAGTAGCACCTCTATTTCCAAAATTAAATTGGAAATTTTTTTATTTATCTCTCCTGGAAATCTTTCATCTATTTCTGGTATTAATTGGTTTCTAATCCAATTTCTGGTAATTTCATTATTTTGGTTTGTAGTGTCTTCAGTAAATGCAATATTATTTTTTATTGCATAATCTTGGATCTCAGACTTGTTTGTATTTATTAGTGGTCTTAATAAATTTTCATTTTCAGCTTTGATTGATATTAGCCCTTTTAGCCTGGTGCCTCTAAATAGATTAATCAAAAAAGTTTCAACTTTATCATCTTTATGATGGCCTGTTACTAAAATTTCATTTTTTTTAAGATTATCAAATAATAAACCGTACCTTTTTTCTCTCATTTTTGTTTCGGAGGCGTTTTCTTCTAAATCTGTAATTATATTTTCATGGCTTGTTTTAAGATTTTTTGCAATTTCTTCAGCAGATTTTTGTAATAAACTAGAGTCTTTCTGATTATGATTAACAAAAATTGTTCTATAAGAAAGATTTAGTTCAGTAAAGATTGAAGCTAATACCGCACTATCAACACCTCCGCTAAGTGCTAAAACATATTCATTGTTCTTATTAACTAATTTGAGTATCTTATTTTTAATATCTGTCATAAAGAAAAAGTTTTTTTATTTCTCTATAACCTTATATCTTTTTCGAGTTACTTGTCTGAAATATTGAATAACGTTTCCAAGAATTACTAATGTTGCTATAGCAACAGTTGTTGGAATTAAAAATCTGTAGGTCCATGCTACATCTTCAATTTGTTCTGGTGGCTCTTCAACCACGATCGCGGGAGTTGGTACTTCTCCTTCAGTATGGTCATCTGCAATTACAATTCCTGCAGGAGAGAACAAAATTAATAAACCCAAAATTAAAAGAAACTTTTTCACAATATGAGACTACTAAAAGAAATTAGAAATAAGAAGAATTTAATGATTTTTATTTACCGATTGCTAAATGTTTAATCTGTATTTTTCAGAAAATTTAATCAACATAGTTTGATTTATGTTTTTTACTTTGTAGTCTTCGATGTCTGTTGGAACATTCACAGATTTTTTTAGTGTTGTTAGTTCTTTAAATAGTTTTAAAAGTTCAAAATTATTAGATATAGTTTCAGCATGTCTCTCACCGCCTCTAACTGTCTTTTTCCAATTGTCTACATCATTTAAAATTAAATCAATATTTTCATATTTTTGAAGAAGCAAAGCTGCAGTCTTTTGACCTATTCCCTTCATTCCTGGAATTCCATCAGAACTATCTCCTGTAAGAGCAAGAAAATCCGGTATCTGATTTGGCAAAATACCAAATTTTTCTTTTACTCCTTTATCATTTGTAAAAGTTTTATACCTAGTCGAATACATTACAACCTCATCTCCTTTTACACATTGCATTAAATCTTTATCTAATGATCCAATTATAATTTTTATATTTTTGTCACTAAATTGTTCGCATACCGATGCAATTCCATCATCAGCTTCATATTTCTTCATAGACAAAAGGGTTATTCCAAGTAATTTTGTTACTTCCTCTGCTAAAGGAAATTGATTAAGGATGTCCGGATCAATATCATTACTGGATTTATAACCGTCATAAAGCTCATTACGAAATGACTCAACTGTTGAATCAAAAGATACGCACAAATATTCATATTGTTTTTTTAAGGAGTTGAGGTGAGTTACATATCCCTTTAATGCTCCAACTTCAGTTCCACCTGGTGAAATTCTACTTGGGTAACCAAAATGCGACCTAAATAATTCATATGTACCATCAACAATATAGAGCTCCATATTTTGATTTTACTTCATGAAAATAAACCCTGGAAAGC
>QCCZ01000005.1 GCA_003281085.1 OCS155 cluster bacterium AG-349-E07 | reverse complement strand
CTCAACTGATCCATTTTTAACTTCTCTAAATTGAAAAATTAACCAGGTGAAAACAAAAATTGAAAATACATATGTTATTAATGTATATTCGCTAAAAAGACCAAATGCTATTCCTGTATTATATGTAAGATCAATAGTTAAGAAATTATCAATAATTACTTGTTCCTGTATGTTGTTAGTTCGAATAAGGTATTTTGTTATTAAATCTAATGAAGCAAAAATAACTGCATAAAGATACGGAAGTATTTTCTTATTAAGATTCAATTAACTCAGCACAATTTTTGCAAATAGTTGAGTAAGGAATTGCTTCAAGTCTGGCAACAGGGATCGGTTCTCCACAATTCTCACAGTTCCCATATTTTTTCTTTTTGATTAAAACAAGAGCGTGCTCTACCTGGTTGAGTAAATGTTTAGTGTTTTCATCCAATGTAAGCTCTTTTTCAAGTTCAAATGCCATAGATCCTCCATCGGCAGATGTTGGATCAGGACTTCTTTCAGCTGAAGCTTCAGAAAGTCGTATATTTTCCCTTTCTTGCTGATGTAGCTCTAACATAGATGAAAGCTGTTCTTTTTCAGCTTCAAGTCTTTTTTTGAACTTGTTGATTGTATTTGGTGAAAGTTTTCTAGCCATGTTCTTTTTATTGTTGAACGTATATTAGCCATTTTTAAAATAAATCAAAGATTTTTATATTTTTTTAAAACTTCAATATTTACACAAATTGTAAGAGAAACCCTTTAAAATTCTAAGATATGTTTAAAAGAGTAGATGCAAATATAGATCTTCCTTCCGTGGAATCAGAAATATCTGCATATTGGGACAAGATAAATGCGTTTGAAACATCTGTTGAAAATCGTAAAAATGATAAAACTTTTAGATTTTATGATGGTCCACCGTTTCCAACTGGAAGTCCTCACTATGGAAACCTTCTTGCTGGAGTAATAAAAGATATAGTTCCAAGATATTGGACAATGCGCGGTTATTACGTAGAAAGAAGGTTTGGTTGGGATGTCCATGGTCTTCCAATTGAAATGGAAGTTCAAAAGAAATTAAATTTAGAGGACCCACAACAAATTGATGAGTATGGAATAGATAAATTTAATGAAGCTTGTAGATCACAAGTCCAAACAAATACTGAAAATTGGGAAAAAATTACAAGAAAAATTGGTAGATGGGTTGATTTTGAAAACGATTATAAAACTATGGATATTGAATTTATGGAAAGTGTTTGGTGGGTATTTAAGGAATTGTGGTCTAAAGATTTAATTTATCAAGATTATAAAGTACTACCCTACTCATGGGCAGCTTCAACACCTCTCTCAAACTTTGAGGCAAATATGGATTACAGAGATGTTGAAGATCCTTCAATCTACTTTACCCTTGATGCAAGGGATGATTATAAAAAAGTAATTAAAGGTGATAAGTTTTTGGTTTGGACCACTACACCATGGTGTATACCTGGAAATTTAGCAATTGCCATAGGAAAAGAAATAGAGTACTCAAGAATCTCAATTAAAAACAACTTTTATTGGATAGCTACGGATAGGTTGTTTGAAATGAGTGATTATGAAGTAGAGGTTCTAGAGACTTCTATTGGTAAGGATTTAATAGGAGCATCATATATACCTGCTTATTCGGAATATGAGCATTTATTTAAAGATGGGGCTTTTCGTATAATTCACAGCGATGATACTAATACTGAATCAGGATCTGGTCTAGTCTCTCAAGCACCTGCATATGGAGAAAGTGATTTTTATGCCTTAAAAAATGCAAGTATAGATGTAATCGCAGATCCAGTAACTCTCTCAGGCAAGTTTGACAGTACTTTTAAAGAATTAGATGGATTAAATGTAAAGGATGCAGACAAATTAATTATGGACCAGCTAGAGGAAAGAGGTAATTTATTTTCCAAGACAACTGAGATGCATTCTTATCCTTTTTGCTGGAGAACTGGTACCCCATTGATATACAAAGCTATACCAACATGGTTTGTCAATGTCGAAAAAATTAGAGATAGAATGGTTGAACTTAATCACTCCACTCATTGGGTTCCTGGTTTTATTGGTGAAAAACGATTCTCTAACTGGCTTGGAAATGCCAGAGACTGGGCAATTAGTCGTAATAGGTATTGGGGAAGCTGTATACCGGTATGGATAAATACTGATGATCCAGAAGATATGCTTTGTATTGGTTCCGTTGAAGAATTAGAAAAATTGTCAGGACAGAAAATTACTGATTTACATAGACACTATTTAGACGATTTAGATATTGAAATTGATGGAAAAACATACAAAAGAACATCGGAAGTACTGGACTGCTGGTTTGAATCCGGAGCAATGCCGTATGGTCAACAACATTACCCTTTTGAAAATGAAGAGGATTTCTTTGATGGATTTCCAGCAGATTTTATAGCAGAGGGTCTAGACCAAACAAGAGGATGGTTTTATACATTGACTGTGCTTGCTGTTGCTTTATTTGATTCTGTAGCATTTAAAAACTGTATAACCACTGGCATGATTCTTGCTGAAGATGGAAGAAAAATGAGTAAAAGTCTAAAAAACTACCCAGACCCAGAAGAATTGTTAAATAGCTATGGTGGAGACAGTTTGAGAGCTTACTTAATAAATTCGCCTGTTGTAAGAGGAGAACCTTTAAAATTTTCTGAAGAGGGTGTTAAGTTAGTTACAAGAAACATCATCCTTCCATTATGGAATTCATTTTCATTTTTTTCAACATACGCAAACGCTGATGACATTACTTTTGAAGATCTTGAAAAAGCATCTCCAGTAGAAGATCGTCCAATGATGGATCGATGGATAATCTCATCAATGCAATCATTGATCAAAACTGTTAATGAAAAAATGGAAAATTATTATCTTTATGAAGTTATTCCTCCTTTGATGAATTTTGTTGACGAATTAACAAATTGGTATGTTCGGTCTAACAGAAAAAGATTCTGGAAAGAAAAAGATGAAAATGATATAGATAAAATAAATGCTTTTAAAACTCTTCATGAAGTGCTTTTAGAGTTCTCAAAATCTATGGCACCTGTTTTACCATTTATTTGTGAGAAGATTTATCAGGGATTAATTGAAGAAAATAATGAAAGTATTCATTACTGTGACTATCCAGAAGCAGATGAAAATTTAATTGATAAAGATTTAGAAGATAATATTGAACTTGCAAAAAAAGTTATAAAAAGCGTAAGGAATTTAAGAGTTAAATTAAAACTACCAAACAAACAACCGCTGAATTCTGTAAAAATAATTACTAAAGACAAAGAAATTGAAGAAAAACTTAATGTCATAAGCGACTTGATAAAGAATGAAGTAAATGTAAAAGAAGTACTTTTTGATTTTGATGTGGATAATTGGATAAATTATGAATTTAAACCTAATTTTAAAGTACTTGGACCTAAGTTAGGAGAACAAATAAATGTTCTTAGCGAGTATCTAAAAAATGTCGACGAAAATATTAGTAATGATATTCTTCAAGGAAATGGAGTTGTTATTGATGATATAAAAGTTTCGTCAGGTGAAATTGATATTATTTTAAACAAAAAAGAAGACAACGAAAACCAAGATATTGTCGATGATTTCTCTTTGTATCTTGATACTTCATTAGATGAAAATTTAATCATGGAGAGATTCTCAAGAGAGCTTGTGTCTTCAATTCAGAAACTAAGGAAGGATTCTGGCTTAGATGTAGTTGATAGAATTAAACTAACTATTACTTCAAATGATAGTTTTGTTAAGGAATCTTTAAATATTCACGATAATTATGTCAAAAATGAAACATTAGCGATTGAACTTAACTTTATAGAAGAAGAAACACAAGATTTAATTTTTGACAAAAATGTTTCCTTAGATATTAAAAAGTTAACAAACAACTCTTAATATATACGGCTGAAGGAAATTAATTCCAAAAATTAAAATCAATGGTGACAAATCAATACCAGCCATCCCTATTCTTAGGGCTGGAATCCTACTCCGTATTGGATAAAGTATTTTTTCAAAATATTTATCTAAGAAACTTTTTATTTGTCCAATAGGATGATCATATGGAACTTGAATCCAACTTAATATTATCCAGGCAAACAAACTATAATAAAATACTCTGAAGAAAAGAAATGTAATACTACACATTTAATTTATACAAACCGAGTTGTTGGAGTCTTTCCCGTTCTTCAGTTGAAAGCGATGAATTTGTGGGAAGTATTAGAAATACACCATCTCTATTTATAGACCTAATGGTTGCATTACTCATAAAAGCCATACCAGTTACAAAATCAAGAATTCTTCTTCTTTCTCCTTGATCTGGAATATCTCTTATATCCATTGCCACAATAAATTCATCCTTAATTGCAACACCTAAATTATGTATTTCATTAAACGATCTAAGAGCTTTAATTTCTACTTCGTCTTTAGGTGAATGAATTCTTACATCTGAAATATTTTCATTATCAATAAATCTATTTTCACCCGACGGTCTAACTGTTGTAGTTGTTTCAGTATATGATTCTGGGATAGATTCAGGTTGCTTTAAACCAATCGAAATTAAAAATTTTTCTAACATTATTTAAATATTTTACTTCCTACTCGAACTATAGTAGCACCATAATCTAGAGCTATTTCATAGTCTTCTGACATTCCCATTGAAAGCTCTCCTTTGTATTCACTATATATATTTTTCAACTCAGTGTTAATGTTTTGCATTTTTGAAAATACTATATTTGGATCTGATTGTATATTTGGTATACACATTAGGCCAATTGGTAAACTTATTCTATCTTTTGAGTATTCAAAATACTCAAAAATTAAATCAGAATCTATACCTGACTTATTTTTATCATTATCAATATTTACTTGAAGAAAAACTTCTCTTTTGTTCTTTAATTTCGAAATCAAATCTATCTCTTTGTAGCGACTTACAGTATGAATAAATTCAAAATTTTCAAAAATACTTCTAATTTTTCTAGATTGAAGAGGGGCAATAAAGTGAAAGAGAGCATCATTAAAATTTTGTGAATGCAAATAATAATCTTCAAGCCTATTTTCGCCAAATTCTCTAAAACCATAGTCATAAACCTTTTTCACTTCCTCAACAGTTCTATTTTTAATAACTGGGATTAGCTTTGCGTCATAGTTTGATAACTTTTTAGAAATACTATTTAAATTTTTTTCTATATCCATATGAAACTAAATTGTCTTTCATTTGTCTTGTTTTTTCTGTATGAAAAATATTCTTTATTACAAATAGTACATACATTCGTATCCTCTAAATTTATATTATTTTCAAATGCAAATTGTTTAATATTTTTTGTTAAATCTAAATAATATTTATCGTTAACTTTATTGATTGAATTGTTAAATGTCTCTAGAAACTCAGCTCCAACTTCATAACAACATTTTCTAGCATGTGGCCCTATTGAAATTTTTAAACTAGATATTTCATGTATATCTAAACTTTTTTCAAATATAGATTTTTCTAAACCTCGCCAGCCAGCATGAGTTGCAGAAACTCCCTTGCTTGATTCCATTAGAAGAGGAACACAATCAGCAGTTTTTACAACCAATGGTAATTTAATTTTATTTGTGTAAATACCATCACATTTGTAAGAAATATTCGAGTCAGCAAATGCAATTTCAGATGAATGGGTTTGATCCATTGTTGCAACTTGGTTTTGAAAACCAATGGTTTCTAATATTTCTTCTAAACTCCCATCATTTGCTGATGAGAAGAAAGCATTATTTAAATTTTGAGAGCGAATCATCCCTTAATAAAATCAGGAAGACCGTCACCTCCATTATCAATTTGCTCTGAATCATTCTTTAATCTTCTATTTGGTCTTGGACCAAATCCAGCAGCAACAACTGTAACTTCTACAGCATCACCAAGAGATTCATCTACAATGTGACCGAAGATGATTTCAGCGTTGTCATCAGCACGTTCTGTAATAACCCTTGCTGCTTCATCAACTTCTTGAAGTTTTAGATCTGCAGAACCTGTAATAGTTATTAATACACCCTCTGCTCCGTCCATATTTGCTTCGAGTAGTGGTGAAGATATGGCAGCTTGTGCAGCATTTGGTGCACGTTGCTCACCAGTTGATCTACCTATTCCCAGTACGGCACTGCCTGCATCTTTCAAAATAGTTTTTACATCTGCAAAGTCAACATTAATCACACCTGGTTGGGTAATTAATCCTGAAATTCCCTTTACACCATTTGATAAAATCTCATCTGATTTTAAATAGGCTTCATTTACTTTTACATTGTTATCACTAATTTGTAGAAGTCTATCATTAGGTATAACTATCAAAGTATCAAGCACATCCCTTAGAGCTTGAACGCCTTCTTCTGCTTGAACAGATCTCCTTCTTCCTTCAAAGCCAAAAGGTCTAGTAACTACACCTACAGTCAAAGCGCCCAACTCATGAGCTATTTCAGCAATAACTGGTGAAGCACCTGTTCCAGTACCACCGCCTTCACCTGCTGTAATAAATACCATGTCTGATCCTTTTAATGCTTCTTTAATTAAATCTGCAGAATCTAATGCTGCTTGTCTTCCTACTTCTGGGTTAGCACCAGCACCAAGTCCTCTTGTTGTTTTTCTACCGAGGTCTAATTTAACGTCAGCTTTTGATCCAAGTAAACTTTGAGCATCTGTATTTGCAGCAATAAAATCTACACCCTTAATACCCATTTTGATCATTCTATTAACAGCATTGGTTCCTCCACCACCAACACCAACAACTTTTATAACAGCTGTATAATTTCTAGGTCTCATATTTAGATTTACTCCCTTTTGTTTTGTTTTTTTACTTCTTTGTGCCATAAAATCTCCAATTAATGAAACTAGATTATCATCATATATAAATATAAACAATAAATTTTTAGTTTTTTTATCTATATCTATACTTTAGGTTTAGATATTACAATCAGTTACAAATGAATTTGTTGATACAAATCTTACAGTCCCCTGACAAGCGCCTTCTGATAAGAGCTCTCCCACTGCAGCTGCTTTAGTAGCAAGGTCAATAGGGTTTCCAAAAAGGATCTCAGTATCTTTGTAGTAGCCTATGACACTTGTACCCAAGTGAGTTAGCTTTAAAGAACCTGTATTAATGTCATCAAAGTTACTCAAGGTCATGAAAAGTGCTACTACCTCTCCATTGAATCCGTTATCAACAGGTCCATTAACAATTGTCACTGATAATGTGTTTTTAGACGCATCAATAGATTCGGCAATGTATAAATTTTTATACAACACAGATAGTTTTGGCTGAGATCCTCTTAAGTCAGATATTTCAGCTACTTGTTCGTAAAGCTTAAGTTTAATTTCTAATTTAGATGGCAAGATTTTGGTGAGTTCAATTTTTTCTATTGTAGGATCAGCGCTGTAAAGACTTTCTACCGAGGTTTCATCCAATATCCATATAGATTCACCATACAATGTTTCTAAAAAAGAACTGTCAACTTGGTATTTTGGAGAAAATTCAACATTCTTAACCATATATTTTGATGAAAATATAAGGTATGAAGGAAGAAGTATTGTTAGTAAGAAAAATGAAAATACTAAAAAAGTTCTAAAACTGGTTTTTTCTATATCGATGTTTCCTTTTATCAAGAAAAATCTCCAACAAATATAATCTCTTCTTGGAGCATCACATCATATTTATCAAAAATACTATCTTTTACAAAATTAACTAATTTATACAAATCTGATGATTTAGCATCTTTATCAGCAATAAAAAAATTAGAATGCTTTTCACTCACCCTAACTCCATCTATCTTATATCCCTTAAGGCCAGCATTTTCAATTAATTCAGCGGCGAAATAATCTTCACCGTTTTTAAATACGCTACCTGCATTATATAAAGCAGAAGGTTGCGTATTTTTTCTATGATTTGTGAATTCTTTCATGTTTTTACTGATTTTGTCAGGATCTCCATCAGGAAATATCATTGTAACAGACAGGATTATTGAATCATCAATATCTGTAAATCTATAACCATAATTTATTTGAGATTTGTTAATTGTCTTAATTTTTTTACTTTTTAAATCAAAATATTCAAAAGCCTCTACATAATCTAAAAATTCATATCCATAGCAACCAGCATTCATGGATAAAGCTCCCCCAACTGTTCCAGGTATACCTAAAAGAAATTCCCCATCACATAAATTTTTTGATTTTAAAAATCTAGAAAGATCTGGTAAATAAGTTCCTGAACCTATTTCAAGTTTGTTTGTTTTGTTATCAAAATTTATATAGTTAATTTTTGATTGAATTACAGCTCCATCAAATTCATTTTCTGAGAATGCAACATTTGACCCTTTTCCTAGAATAAAATACTCATCAAAATTGTCATATTCATCAAAATTATCCAAGTCTTTTTTATCATCAAGTAAAAAGAAGTTCTTACACATACCTCCAAAACGATATGTTGTTTCATTTTTTAATAAAACTTTTTGATTAATCATTTAAATATTTTAGTATCTGTGGACCTAATAAGGTAATGTCTCCCGCTCCAAGAGTTAAGACATTATCTCCAGGTTTAATATTGCTTTTAATAAAAATTGGTACTGATCGAATCGATTTAAAATATTTAATTTTACTGTTTGAAAAATTTTTGCTTGAAACACCAGGTATTGGCTCTTCCCCGGCTGAGTAAATATCTGTCACTATTGGTGCATCAGCAACATTCAAACTGTTCTGAAATGCTTCAAAATTATCACGTGTTCTTGTGTAGCGGTGAGGTTGAAAAATAACATACAATTTCCCTTCTGTTACGCTTTTTAAAGCACTAATGGTTGCCTTCATTTCTGTTGGATGATGTCCGTAATCATCGTAGAATTTCGTGTTGTTATAAGTTCCGATATACTCCATTCTTCTTTTAACTCCTCCAAACTCAGATATAGCTTTTATGCTATCTTCTGTCGAGATACCATAAACATTACAAATTGCTATTGCAGCTACTATATTGGAAAGATAATGGTCTCCAATTAACTTTGTTGATACTTCATAAGACTTGCCTTCATGTTCAAACGAGTTAGGGAGATTAATTTTGTAATCTGACGTTTGTGTTCTTGAATACGAAATTATGTCTTTATCACTTATTAACCTAAGATTTTCATCATCATAATTTAAAACTTTCACTCCTTTTACATTTTTAATAACATGATTAAATGCATCAATTAAATTCTCATACGATTCATAGAAATCTATATGATCATTATCTATATTTGTAACAATTAAATCTTTAATATTTATATTTTTAAATGTATTGAATGCTTCATCGGTTTCAAGTATTAAAGGTTGTGTCTTCTCACCAAAATGACCACCTAAATTACCAAAACCGCTGACCCCTCCATAAATAAATGATGCATTTTTGTTATTAAAATGAAATATATGAGAAACCAAAGCTGTAGTAGAAGTTTTTCCATGAGTACCAGTTATTCCAAGAATTTCTACTTCTTCAGATAATAATTCCAAAAATTTTGGTCTTGAAATTACATTTTCATTTTCAGTATATTTTGCAAGAAAAGTGTCCTCAAGGTTAATTGCAGACGAGATAACATATAATACTTCTTCTTGATATTTAAAATTATCAAGGTTTTGGCAAGTTTTTACCCCATCACTTTCTAAAAGGTTAGTAATGTAAGAAATTCTTTGATCATAACCCTCAACATCATGGCCCTTTTGTTTGAGATATTTTGCAATTGAACTCATCCCTGAGCCGCCGATACCCAAAATAAAGATTTTTTTGAAACTACTTAATAAGTTCATCTACTAATTTTTCACTAATTGTTAAATTTCCTGCTTCAATTTTAATTTTCTCTATATTTTCAGTATAATTTTCAAGAAAATAATCAACTTGATTAGTAAAATCTTCATAATTTTTAATAATTCTTGCAGCATTTATTTTTTCCAGATACTCAGCATTAAGCTGTTGATGTACCGAAGTAGTTCCGTGCTTAAAAGGAACGAGTAACTGGTAGATATTGAGATACGCAGCTTCAAGACTACCCCCGCCTGCACGAGAAACTTGTAAATGAATTAAATTGTAAAACGACTGCATGTCATCAATATAATTATGAGAAATATAATTTCTTCTATTTGTATTAATTATTTCATTGTTTTTTCCAACAATGTGGATGATATCAATATCAAAATACCTCTCATCTTCACAAAATTTGTAAACAAGATCATTTATTTCTTTTGACCCTTGGCTTCCACCTTGAAATCCTATTGTAAGATTAGAAGTTTTATTAATTTCATTATTGTTGTTTAAGTCTAAATTTAAAACTGGTCCACAATATTGAATTTTATTCTTTTGAATATTTTTAGTATCAGGAAAAGATGTATAAACAATTTTAGCGAATGGAGCTGAAAGCTTATTTCCTAAGCCTGAATATATATTCTGTTCTTGTATGTAGAAATTTACTTTCAATAACTTCGAAACAATTGCTGAAACGGGAGCAATATATGCACCAGTTGTAAAAAGAAATTGTGGTTTATACTTTTTTAAACTTTTATATAAATAAATAATACTTTTTAAAATTTTACCAAGATTTAGTAGATAGCCAATAATACCTTTTCGTGAGGACACAAAAGGATAAACTATAGTCTCAAAGTCTTTTTCTTTGAAATACTCTATACCTCTTTCATCAGTCACTATTAAAATATTTTTTTTATCAATACCTTGATCAAGCATTGATTTAATTACGTTATAAGCTGGTAGAACATGTCCACCAGTTCCAACACATAAAAATACACCTTTATTCATCAACCCTGCAATGCATTATCCCTAGGGCTACAAAAATAGAAACCATAGCCGTCCCTCCGTATGATACAAATGGCAATACAATTCCTGTAATTGGTAACAAGTATACAGAAGCACCTAAATTTAAAACGGATTGAAAAAGTATCCATGCTCCTAAACCAGAAATAAATATTTTTTTAAATTCATTTTTTTCTCTAACTGCAATTAAGAAAAAAGTAATAATGCATACTGAAAGAATAAATATAAATATTAAGTATCCAATGAAACCATATTCTTCACCTATTATTGATGAAATAAAATCTGAATAAGCGCTTGGCAAAGAACCCCATCTTGCTCTAGAAGTTCCTGGACCTAAACCAAACATGCCTCCAGAACTGATTGCAATTCTACTTTGATGGACTTGAAAACATGCACCAAGAAGCTCTTGGCCCTGATTGCATATCCCCTCGCTCCAAACTCTAAGCCTTTCAGCCCTATAAAATTCTGATTCTAAAAAATATCTTCCAATGAACCAACCTCCTATTGAAAGTAATGCTGGGTAGATTAGTTTTGTTTTTGAAAACAAAAATTGTATAAACACTATAAAAGCAATAGTTGCTGTAGTTCCAAAATCAGGTTGAAGAAAAATTAAAATTACAGCTATACCAGGAATAAATCCTGCTCGCCAAATTGTTTTCAAATCATGTTCTTTTATTTTTTCATTTGATAGCTGTCTCGCTACCCAAAGAATAATGATAGGTTTTGCTAATTCACTGGGTTGAATTCTTATATTGCCAATATCTAACCAACGTGTACTACCAAATAGATTTACTCCCATTGTTGGTAAAACAAATAAAGCACCAATCATCACTAAAACGAGAGGCGTTAGAAATTTAAAAAAATACAAATAATTGAATCTTTTTATTAATAAAAACATCCCTACCCCGATTAATATACCCAATCCATGGTTAGCAATCATATAAAAACTATCTGAATAAATTCTTTGAGACTCTACAGCTGTAGCGGAAGATACAAGAAATACTCCAAAGATAAGAAGAAGTATTACCGAAATACCATTGAGTTTTATCAGATACTCATCAAAATATATTTTAAGTTTCACTATCAATCTCGTTTACTATTTTTTTGAAAAAATTTCCTCTCTCTTTATAGTTTTTGAAGTCGTTAAAACTTGCACCACCACATGAAAAGAGCACTGTATCACCTTCTTGCATTTCAGACTTTATCAAGTTTTTAATTTCATTGATTGATTCGTATTTAATAATTTTTCCATAAAATTGATTAAAATTTAATTTCATTTCGGACTGTACAATAATTTTTTTAACATCAGATGTAAGTTTTAATTCTTCACTAGGAATATTCTTAGTTAGACCATGAAGAATAAGGATTATATTTTTTGATCTATTGATTGCATTTGTTACTGCATGAAAATTTGTGGCTTTTGAATCATTTATAAATTTTATATTTCCTTTAAATTTGATCCTTTCATATCTGTGTTCTAATTGTTCCAAGCCGACTAAGAAATTATGACAAGCTTCTTCTATATTTTCTATATTTAAATCCAATAAATAAATCAAATCTAAAAAAGGTACTAATAATTCATTTGAAAAAGGCGTATCTATATTTTCTAAGGATGAATAATCAGCATTAACATTTTTTTTAGTTTCATAATCTGCAAACTCTCGAATTAAATCACTATAAACAAGGATGTTATTCTTTTTAGTGAATTTAATAATCTTGGACTTAGCTTCTAAATAATTCTTAAAATTTCCATGCCAGTCTAGATGGTCGCTTGCAATATTTAAAACTACTCCAGAATCAAGTGATAAGTTCTTTGAATAATGAAGTTGGTAACTAGATAGCTCTAATACAAGATATTCAAAATCTTTATTTATTGAATTTAATGGCGAAGTTCCTATATTGCCAGACGAAATGGCTTTATGACCATTCTTCTCTAAGAATTCTTTAACTATATTTACAAATGATGTTTTGCCATTTGTTCCAGTTATTCCAATAATTTTTATATTTTTATCGTTATACCTAAAAAAGAGATCTAAATCAGTAGAAATGTTTAAATTCTGTGATTTTATTTTTGAAAGAAGTACATTATCTGGAGGAATACCAGGAGAAATTATCACTTCATCAAATTCCATAAGATTATCGGTAATATCTCTGTTGAAATTAGAAATATTATCATCGTAGATTTCAAAATCTATTTTGTTGTTAATAAAAAATTGTTCTACAGCTTTGCCTGTTTCACCATATCCAAATATTAATTTTTTCACTTAATTTCCAAACAAAACCCAGTCAGCATAAAAGAGCCCCAAACCAAGTACTACAAAAATTCCATTAATAATCCAAAATCTAACAATTACTGTTGTTTCAGCCCAGTTTTTCATTTCAAAATGATGGTGTAATGGCGCCATTTTAAAAATTCGTTTTTTTCTATATCTAAAAGAAACGACCTGAATTATTACTGATCCAGCTTCTATTAAAAATAAGAAACAAAAAAATAGAAGCAGCCCTTCTGCACCAAGTGAAATCAAAATTAATGGAAACATAGCACCAATAAAATGTGAGCCGACATCACCCATGATTATTTTTGCTGGATTAGTATTCCACCACAAAAAGCCTAAACATGCACCTGACACAGATGAAATCAAAAGTGAAATATCTACTGTTAAAAAAGAGTCGCTAATAAAATTTGAGTAATATTCTGGATGCCTATATATCCAAAATGAAATAACTAAAATACCAGCAAAACTAATTGAACTACTTCCAGCTACCAGCCCATCCAAACCATCTGTAAGATTTACCGCATTAGTAATACCTACAAAGACAAAAACTATAAATATCCATTTGAAAAATCCAATGTCTATACCAAAACCACTAAATATATAAAGTTGTGTTGAGTAGCCTAAATTGTAAATATATACAGCTGCCAATATACCCGCTAAAAACTGTAGTCCAAATTTTTGCTTGACCGTAAGACCTAAATTTCTATTACCTTTTACTTTTAAATAATCATCAACTAAACCAACTAAAGCCATAGCTATCGCAATAATTAATAAAGCTAAAACATCTTCATTAATTCTTCTTAATACAACCTCAAAACCTCTACCTATAGTCCAAAAGTTTATGTGTGAAGCAAAGAATCCGAAAGAAGTACCGAGAATCAAGAAAATTCCTCCCATTGTAGGTGTCCCTTTTTTATGTTCGTGGTGAACAACTTCTTCTTGAATGTTTTGTCCTATATTTCTACTCTTGAAATAATTTACTCCTAAAAAGGTTGATACAAGAACAAATAAAAAACTTAATCCTCCTGATACGATTATTCCAATCATTAGATGCTTATCTCTTCTCTAACAACTTCAATATCATCAAATTCATACAATTCGTCACCTATTTCTTGAAATTTTTCATGTCCTTTACCTAATACTAGTAGAGTGCTTTTACCATCTAGGAGCTTTACACCTTTGCTTATAGCTTCTCTTCTATTTAAAATGATTTCTACGTTTTTCTTAAGATCAATTCCTTCAAGTATTTGTTTTGATATATCAAGTTGGTCTTCTTTCCTTGGGTTATCGTTAGTAATAATTATTTTTTCAGCATTTTGACAAGCTGTACCCATAAATTTTCTTTTTGACTTATCACGATTTCCTCCCGCTCCAAAAACTACAATTACGTCTTTTTTATATCTTTCTTTTGTGTATTTAATGACTTTTTCTATTGCTTCAGGTGTATGGGAATAGTCTACGATGATATCACCTTTTGCATAATTGATAACATCGTATCTTCCTTTTGGATTTTTCAGAAGAGGTATCTGATCTTTAAGCTCATTAATGTCTTTAACTTTTGAATAATAGGCCATGCTAAAAGCCAAAAGAAAATTGTAAATAATTTCTGGACCTGACAAATAAAGTTTTGAATTCACATTTATTCCATCAATATCAAAATCAATTGAATCATTAGTGTATGAATTTAGTTGAACATTGTTATTCTTTGTATTGCCAATAGAGAAACCTCTAGAGTCATAAATTTGATTTAATTTTTCACCATAGATTGAATCTATGTATGCAAAATCTTCTGAGGTTTTTTTATTGAATAACTTTGTCTTTGCTTCAAAATACTCATCCATTGTGTTGTGGTAGTCTAAATGATCTTGGCTTAAATTTGTAAATCCTGACATTTTGAAATATAAACCATTTAATCTTTTTTGGTCTAAAGCATGAGAAGAAACCTCAAGAACCACATTGCTTACATCTCTATCAACTAAGGACAACATTTTTACAAGATTAAATAGTTTTGGTGTTGTTAAATGTTCCTCTTTTGTAAATTCAAAAAGATTATCTTCGTCAATAGTTCCTACAAAAATTGAGGAATCTCCAAGTAGAGAGTTTAGTAAATGAGCAGTAGTTGTTTTTCCATTTGTTCCTGTAATACCAAAAAATGTTTTATTTTTAAAATTAGGATTTATGTTCTTCAAAATATCTTCAAAAACTTTTTCATAGTCTTCGAATCTATATACCTTGTCATCGTAAATTTTAGATTTTGAACTGGTTAAAATTTTGTCTACGTCTTTATTCAATGCTTCATTTATCAAATAATCTAATTTTTCAATATCTTCATTATCAATACATAAAATTGAACCAGGTTTTAAGTCAAGTGTTGAATTTACAATTACCGAAAAATCTAAACTCATTCCCAAATATTGGTCATAATTATAAATTTTATCCATTACTCTCCTGGTACTAGGTTGCTGACAATTGTTTTAAAAATCGGAGCAGCAGTTGATCCTCCTGTAACGTATTCAGATTCCGGGTTAACAGAAGCTCCCCATAAAATAACTGATCCAACAACAGGTCCTTCTAATGTTTCAATAAATCCAGTAAATGAAGTATTAAATCTAAAATCTGAATAGCCATCTCCCTCAATATGAGTTCTACTAGTCCCAGTCTTTCCTCCAATTATGTAATTATCTAATTTCAATGACTTTCCTGTACCATTGACACCTTCTACAACATTTATTAAGAGATTTTTTAATCTTTGAGACATCTCAACACTTATTACCTGTTGAAGATTTGAACTTTCCGTAGGTTTTTTAATTAATGACAAATTTATATTCTTACCACCATTTGCAATAATACTATATGCTTTGACCATTTGAAGTTGCGTTACATTAACCGTGTAACCAATTGATAGTGAACTTAAACAAGTTTTACAAATGTTATATTCGGTGAAACTTCCCTTTATCTCACCGGTCAATTCCACGCCTGTTCTTTCACCAAAGCCAAATTTATAAAGATAGTCTTCTAAATAATTTATATCCAAATCTTTTGTAGCGAGAATTGTCCCAACATTTGATGAGCGCTCTATTATTTCCTTAATAGATATTTCATATGGATCATGGTTTAAGAAATCTCTATAACAACCTTTAAGACCATCATAATTTTTGGCACAGGATCCCTCAATAATTTCAATTTTATCGTCAACTAAATATTTAGTATTTTCATCAAATAATCCTTGTTCTATGCCTGCACCTATAGAAAAGATTTTTAATGAAGAACCAGGCTCATACTGAGCTCTCATACTTAATAAGTCTATGTTTAAACTATCTTCAAGATATCCACTTTTTTCAGCAGCAATTAATATTTCGCCAGTATTTGCATTGGCAAAAACAATAGAGCAATTTAATGCTTCGGTTTTTTCTAGTGCCTCAGAACATAGATTTTCACTTATAAATTGCAATTCGGAATCTAGTGTCAAAATTAAATCTTTTCCGTGAGTTGGTTGAATAGTTTTAATAGGTGCCTGTGGAATAATTTTTCCATTTGGTGAAGCTTCGTAGCTAATTTCACCATCTGTTCCTTTAAGTGATGAGTCAAAATAAAGCTCTAAACCTTCTATACCATTTTCGTCAGGATCTACTTTTCCTATAATTTTTGAAACTGAATTAGCGTGTATCACACGATTAAATGAAGGTTCTAGAATGACCCCTTCAAGATTCCAACTTTTTATTTCTTCTCCTTTTTCATAATCTATATTTCTATCAAGATAAAAAAAGTTAGTAGTGGATATAATTCTTTTATGTAATAAATCTTTTTCTACAGATAATATTGCAGATAGCGAATTTACTACTTCATCTAAATTATCAATTTTTGTTGGAAAAATTCCAATATTATATGACCTAGAACTTGAAGATAATACTAAAAGATTTTTGTCGTAAATATTGCCTCTTGACGCTTTTATCTTTTCAGTTTTAACTCGATAAGACAAAGCTTGATTTTTAAAATAATCAGAATTTGTAAATTGAAGTTCGTACACTGTTGATATAAAAACATACGAAGAACCTAAAACTGTAAAAAATACTATAAAGATTAGAAAATAATTTTTTAATCTTTGAAAATTAGTCATTTTCCAAAGCCCAAAACAATTATAGGATTAGAATTTTCAATCAATTTATAAGGTCTTACTAAATCAAAATTTTTCTTTTGAATATCTAATCTTTTAAAATTAATTTCCTTTGAAAGTTTTTCAATATTTCCAATTGAAAATTCTTCAGTATGTTTTAAATGAACCTTAGACTTTTCAATTTCAAGTATTAAAATTTCATTATTAATTTGCTCTAAATCACTAGATAATTCATTAATTTTTAAGTTGAAATACAATTCTGATAGCATTGACAAAATAAAAACACTTGCCATTAGTAACATAATATTTCTAAATTTCATATTTTCACCACATATCTCAAAGTAGCTGAAGCTGATCTTGAATTTTTATTGATTTCAACATCTGAAGGAAACAATTTTTTATTTTTACCAAATTTAAAATTTTGAGTAGTATCACAATTGCAAATTGGAATTCTCGGATCGCAAACACATGTAACAGTTAAATCATTAAAAATATCTTTAACTATTTTGTCTTCAAGAGAGTGATAGGTAAGACAAACAATTACACCACCCGGTTTAATAAAGTTTTGAATTTTATTTATCGATAAAGCAATCTCCTCAAGTTCACTATTTACATAAATTCTTATTGCTTGAAAACATCGTTTTATTGTCTGATTTATATATTTTGGATTCTGTTTTCCTAATACATCTTTCAAAACTTTAGAAAAATCTTCGGTAGATTTTAATGGTCTTGAGTTAGAAATTGCTTTTGCTATTTTACGAGAATTTTTTTCACCAGAATATTTATACAAAATATTTGCAATATCTTCTTCTTCAAATTGATTTAATACTTCATCTGCAGTGATTTTGTCATCTTGGTTCATTCTCATGTCTAGTGGTCCTGGATTCAAATATGAAAATCCTCTATCTGGGTTATCAATTTGATGTGAGGAAATACCAAAGTCATAGAAAACTCCTGATATATCGAAAATATTTTTAATAGATAATACATCAGTAATGTTTGAAAATTTTATATTTAAGACTTCATCAGAGGAATTCTTAACTGCTTCTAAATCTCTATCTATTCCAATAAATTCAAGATGGCCGTTCTTTTGTTTTAAATAGTTAAAATGCGAACCATAACCATAAGTAGCATCTATAAATATTCCTGCAGGTGAATTAGATACTATTTCATTAACTTCGGATATCATCACTCCGACATGCTTTAAGTACCCTACCCTGTTGTTATTCATACCCAGCTCTCTAGCACTGGCACCAATTGGAAAGTTGGGCGGAGTAAGGGTGTTCCAATTTAGTTGTCTAGAGAGCTGGCTATGAACTTATCCTTTCACTTCGTTTATATTTGCAAAGGCTTGATCAGCTTCATTTTGAATTTTCTTCCAACTTCTAGTCGACCAAACTTCCACAACTGGACCTGAACCAGTTACAGTAACTTCTTCATTGATATCAATTCCGCTATATACTCGCAAGTTTTCAGGTATTTGCACCCTTCCTGCTGAGTCTATTTTCACATCAATAGCACCACTGAATAAAGCCCTTCTCAATTGCCTTGATGTTCTGTCTGTGGATGGAAGTGAAGCCATTTTCATTGCTTCTTCTTCCCAATTTGATTTAGTTAGTATTTGGAGACAGTTGTCTTGCCCCTTGGTGATCACACAGCCCTGTTGAAGCTCGTCTCTAAACTTGGATGGTATTACAACCCTACCTTTAGAGTCCATTGTATGTTGAAACTCACCAAGGAACACTTTCTCCGCCTTTCGTGCCTTGAACCACTTTTACACATTATATGACACTATCTACCACTTTGCAACACTTTTTGAAAAAAAATTTTTTACGCTGAAATTAAATATTCTTCCCATGATGGATCCGGGTTTGATCCAACGATTGTTTTTATCCAAAAAGCTCCGACAGGTTGTTGAGGATTTCTTTTTAATTTTAACCTTGTATCTGTGAGATCTTTATCAGCTTTAATTAAATTACATTTTTTACAACAAGCAACGACATTATCCCAGATATGCTCTCCCCCTTTAGATTTGGGAATAATATGGTCTACTGATTCTGCTTGGTCCCCACAATATTGACAAGTATAAAAATCTCTTATGAAGATATTTTCCTTATTCAAGGCAACTCTCCTTGAATAAGGTGCATTGACAAAATAGTTCAATAATGCAACATTAGGTAAAGCAATTCGTTTATTTTCTGATTTAAATATTATTTCAGAATCATTTATAGAATTTATTTTTTTGTTTATTAATAATGATATTGCTCTGTTAAATGGAACAACAGATAGCGGCTGGTAAGTGGAATTTAGAATAAGAGTTCTATGGCTACGATACTTTTCCATAAATTAATTTGAGGTAAAAATTTTACGCTTGCAGTTGTTGACTAAGTACATCATCTTCTACTTTAGTCAATAAATTTAAAAATCTTTCCTTATCTAATTCAAATTTTGATACATCTTCTTTAACTTCTTTTGTAATATTGTCAATTGTCTCAAAAAATGTAAGTTGTCCATTTTTAAGTGCATCGAACACCTCTTCATCACCTACAGAATAAATTGTGCTTCCGTCAGAAACTAATTTAACTTCAGACAAATGTTTGGTCAAATCACCATTTTTTGATAAGTATCTCCACGCTCTTCTTACTCTTTGAATACTCATTCCATTATCAAGTAAAGTTTTAATTACTCTTAATGCAACAATGTCTCTGAAAGAATACATCTTTGGAACACCGGGTTTTCCATTTGATGATTGTATTGAAGGATTAACAAGGTTTACTTTGTCCCAATATCTTAATTGGTGAGATGTACAGCCAGACAAATAACAAGCTTGCTTAGATGTAAATGCATCTTTTTTCAAAACCTTACTCCTATAAAAAATCGATGTATAACTAATTTAATTTAAAGATTTAATTTTGTCTAGAGGTATCTTTGTTTCTTAAAATTTTATATACCTGTTTAAAATTCCATTCAGAAATATTTTCAGCGTTTAAAAGTGCTCTTGTATTGGATACAAAAATGTATGCAGACAATGCCATAATAACAAAACCGGCTAGAGCTATAGTTGGTTGAATGATGTAGGTACTAAACATAGTTAAAAGGCCAATACAAAAAATAAAAAATGAAACAACAGCTCTTGTTCTTGTGTATTTGGAAAGTGTTGATTCTTTTACTGTGTTCGCAAGTTCAGGATCTTCTTTCAAAAGTTCTTGCTCAATTTGGTTTAAAATTTCTTGTTCTTTTTTGTTTAATGCCATATATAGATATTAATCATTTACCACACTACGCTAAATTTATGACAAACTTATTTTTAAGACATGCTGAAGTATTAAATAAGAAAAATATTCAGTATGGTAATTTACCAGGATTTCAAATAAGTGATTATGGGAAAGAGCAGAGTGTTGCAGCTGGAAAATTATTAAAAAATAGTAATAAAAAAATTGAAAAAATTATTACATCTCCCCTATTAAGAGCACGCGAAACGTCTTCAATTATCTCTGAAATTTTAAATATTCCAATTTTCTTTTCAAATAATCTGACAGAGTGGACTGGAATTAACAACTGGATAGGAAAGACAATTGAAGAAATAAAATCTTCACAAGAATATTCAGAAAGAAAATCGTCTTTAGATTTGAGTCCCGTTGAGGAGACATTAAAAAGTGTATATGAAAGAGTTGCTATAGAATATAAAAATAATGTGAATACATTATTTGTCTCTCATCAAGACACAATAAGAGCATTTACATATTTTTTTACAAATAACGAAAATTTTTCAATGTATAGACCTAAAAATTGTGAAATTCAATTTATTGATAATAATATAATACGCACCTTGACTTAGTTAGGTTATTTAACTTACTTGAATTATAAAATAATATAAAATTAATAAACTTAATCCAAATGAAGAGACAAATCCAATTGACCCAATAAGCGGTTCTAAAGATTTCAAAAATTTAGTTTCAACTTTTGATAAATATAACTCCACAGTCTTTTTACTAAACATAAAAGAAAAGAAACCTGAAAAAAATATTGCAACAAAAGTTAAAATCGTTATCCAAGGACTAGGAAAATTCATAATAAGCTAAAGTTAATATAAATATGAGATTTAGCAACAAAACACGTTTTTTAATTTTTTCTACAGTTATTTTATTCTCTACTTATATAGGTTATCTTTTAGGAAATGCATTCTGTTTAGCTGATTCTAATGGTGATTGCTTTAATGATATAGCTCTATATATATTCTTGGTTAATCTTTCATCTTTAATAGGAACTATGATTTTGGTTAATCTCTCCGAAAAATCGATTACTGAATGGAATCAAATTAATGAAGAGGAATAAATTTTCCCTTTTACATGTTCCAAATCATCAGTTGAAACATCCTTGTGAAAAACTAGCCTAACTGTTTTATCATTTATTAATCCTGATAGCACACCTTCTTTTTCTAGGTTTTTTATAAAATTTTGAGAATTTGCTCCATCACTAAATTTAAGAAATATCATATTTGTATTTTTATATTCTGCTTTAAAAAAGGCATCAAATTCATGTTTTTCACTTATAAAATCAAAAACATCCTTAGCTTTTTGGTGATCCTCTAATATTCTTTCCCGTAAATCTAGTGATTTATTTGCCATTGAAGCTATGACTCCTACTTGTCTCATACCGCCTCCAAGTATTTTTCGGTACTCTCTGGCTTCTTTAATAAATTCCTTACTGCCAAGAAGCATTGAACCTATAGGAGCACCCAATGCTTTTGAAAAACAAAAAGTCAAACTGTCAGAAATATTTCCATAATTTGTTGTAGATCCCTCACCTAGTATTGCATGCCATAATCTTGCTCCATCTATATGAATATTTAAACCTTTTTCTTTTGCAAAAGAATGAACTTCAGCAAGATGGTTATAAGAAACTATCGACCCTCCTGAAGCTAAATGAGTGTTTTCTTGTGCGATAGTCTTAATTTGAGGTTTATGTACTTTTGATTTTTCGTAAACACTTTTTATTGTATCTAAATTTAACGCCCCATCTTTATGATCTATTTCTCTAAATTGGACTCTAGAAAGAAATGATGCTGCACCATGTTCATAATTTTTAATATGTGAATCAGATGTTGTAATAACTTCAGTACCAGGTGAATTGTGAATTAGTAGTGAGATTTGATTTCCCATAAGTCCAGAAGAAACAAAAAGGCCACTTTCAAAACCTAAAAGTTCTGCACATTTTTCTTGAAGATTATTTACAGTAGGGTCTTCACCATACTCATCATCTCCTAATTCAGCTTGTAAAGCCTCCTCAATTATATTTTTGTCAGGTTTAGTTACTGTATCAGATCTTAAATCGATCAATTTCATTTTTTTCCTTATCTAAAGATATGAGATTAATAATAAATGCAATTATGAACAATAATTGAAAAAATCCTAAAGAGGTGCCTGAAGATAAGTTTGAAAATATTATCCAAAACAAATTTGGCATAATAATTGCAATGATAATGCTTCTCTTATCTTTAAGTAAAGAATCACTAACTAGTAATAAACAAGGAACAATAAATATAAAGTGATAAGGCTTTAGATAGGGATTGATAAGTAAAACTAAAGTGAAAGTTGTAATGAGTTTTATATCAGTAGACATTTTTAATTTTCTTATAATTAAAAACAAAATATAGATACCAACTAAGACATAAATAATAAGTAAAAATAAATTTGAGTCAATATTAAATATATTTAATAGACCTAAATATATTGAAGGCGTATTGTGACCAGGTGATTCTCTCAAAACGTTATATTGAGAATTTGAATTGAAAATACTATCTAAAAATTCATTAACAGAATTAATGTTTATTAACATCGCAAACAGTGAAGCAGAAATTATTGTTTTTGCTTTTTTAGCAAAATTAGTATTGTCTAAGTAAAAAAGAATCGGAACTAGTAAAAGAAACCAAATTCTTTGAATTCCAAAAAGAATCAAAAACAAATATGATAAATGACTTTTCTTTTTGTAATGCCAAACAAACAAAATTAGAAATACTAACTCCAACATAACAAAGTTTCCAGTCTTAAGAACCCACCAAAGAGCTAGAAAAGCTCCAAATAAATACATAGAGCTTAGAAAAACATTTCTATTTTCATTTCTTAAAATTAATAAAAATAGAACCAAAGCAGGAAGTAAAAAGAAGTAGTAATTTGATTGGTATCCAAAATCACATAAAAAATCTAATATTTGCCTAAAAATGGGTGGGTAATTAAAGGTGTACTTATATTCAACATCATATATTGACAAATTGCTTGATTTTGATATAAAAGTTAAATCACAATAAATCTTTGCATCACCACCGTACGGCTTGTACCTTAAAACATTAATTGTTGTAATGGAGCTTAATAGCAACCCTAAGCCAAAAAAAAATTCAACTTTTATATATTCTGAAAACTTGATTAAAAGGAAGCTCAAAATTATAAAAATAATTAATACTACAAATGTCCCTGCAGATAGATCTGAATAAAAACCACTACCTAAAGAGGTATTGAAAAATAATTCAGATAAAAATTTTCTAAACACTATTAATTATTTTTGAGAAATTTTTCATTGCTTGTCTTATACGTTGTTTGTTCTCAACCAAAGCAAGTCTTATATGTCCTTCTCCGCAGTTTCCAAAACCAACACCTGGAGAAACTGCAACATTAGATTTGGAAAGCAGGTCAATTGAAAATTTCATAGAATCATGTTTATAAACTTCAGGTAGTTTCGCCCATAAAAACATTGTTGCAGTACTTTTATAGACTTCGAATCCATATTTTGTTAGATACTCTTCTGCCAATATTTTTCTATCCTGATAAATAGAAGATACTTCTTTTGGATAATCGTCTAATTCATTTATCGCAACTGTTGATGCAATTTGTATTGGTTGAAAAGTTCCGTAATCGATATAAGATTTTAGTTTTGTGAGAGAACTTATTGCACTCTCGTTACCAACGGCAAAGCCAACTCTCCATCCAGCCATAGAATAACCCTTGGTGAGTGAATAAAGCTCAACTGTGTGATCAAATTGTGGATCAGAATTTAATAAAGATGGAGGTTTTTCTTCATTAAAATATATATCCGAATAAGCAAAATCATTTATTATCAAAAAATTATATCTCCGTGCAAGACTCACAAGTTCGTCATAAAACTCTTGATTTACAGTTAATGTTGTTGGATTGTGTGGGAATGATACAAGCACTGCTTTAACTTCTTGACTTGTTAAAGTTTTATTTAGATTATTTAAGAAATTTTCACTGCTCAAACATTCAATTTTAATTACATTTGCACCAGCAATTAATGGAGCATAATGATGAATAGGATAGCTAGGGTCCTGAACAATAACATTATCACCCTTGTTTAGTATTGACATTAGTAAGTGAGTCAATCCTTCTTTACTACCAATTGTATTTACAATATTTTTACCAGGATCTAAATTAATTTTGTATTCTCTCAAATATTTATTTGCAATAGCATTTCGTAAACCATAAATACCTTTTGAAACAGAATATTTATGATTCTTTTTTATTTGAGCAGACTCAATTAATTTTTCTACAACTAATTCATGAGAGGGAATGTCAGGATTCCCATAGCCTAGATCAATAACATCCTCACCACTTTGACGCAAAGCTAGTTTTTGCTGATTAATTTTATTAAACAAATAATCAGGAAAGTTATCAATTAAATTGTTTGAGTATTTAGTCATTTTTAAAAATATTATCTATAGTTTCTTGAAAAATCTTCAAATTAGAATCTTTTACAACGAATATTTTCTCGTAATCAAATTCACTTATCTTTTTATTAGTAACACATCTTGAAAGTCTCCCTATGGGGTTTATTAAATTTTTATATACATTTTGTTTATCTATAAAATCAGAATCTGAACCCATCCACTGATTAATCCCTAAATTGTACTTTTGTACTAAATCTAATTTAGATTGTGAACTTCCTCCGATAAACAATGTTGAATTATTTGAAATAAAATTATTATTTTTCAAAATATAGGTAATAGTTTCCTCAATATCATTATCAAATATCTCATCATGCTTTTCATATTTGTTGTCACCAGTACCTAAACCTATATTTATATTTTTAAGTTCAAGAAGTGGATCAATAATGTCTTTAAATAAAATATTTGTATCTCTTGCATTTACATTCAATACACAAACGCCAACCTCAATTTGATTTTCTACTTTTTTATATAAGCTGAAGATTTCTTCAGAAAATAAATAAGTGGGCTTACTTGAGTCTGTGGGATTTTTAAAATGATCAAAAAGATACAATGCATCAACATCCAAATCAAGAATATTTCTTATTTTTTCATCAGAATCAGTCTCAAAAAATTGTGGTGGCAGTAATAAAGAATTTTTATTCTTCATCAAACGCTAATGCTGCAGCACCAATTATCCCAGAATCTTCTCCTTGTGAAGCAATAAATACTTCGGGAAAAGTTCTAGAAGGAAATTTGTATCTGTTCTTTATATCGCTTTGTATAAGCTCGATTAAATCAAAAGGCTCAGAGGACATGCTTCCGCCGAGAACAAAAACTTCATTATCGAATATTTCAAATAAGCTTAAAAGTCCATTTGAAATATTTTGAATTATTTCATCTCTAACAGAGGCCTCTCTGTCGGTTAAGCTTAATGTGGTATCGAAAAGTACTGAACCAATATTTTTTAAAGCAAATGCTTGAGCCAGTTCTGAATCTTTATTTATTTCAGTTAGTTCGTAACATTTCTTTGTCCATACTGATGCTGCAACTGATGTCTCAAAACTACCTTTCTTTCCGCTATCACCCTCAACATTTCTATCATTTGAAGTAAGCATATGCCCAACCTCTCCTGCATTTCCGCTTCCTCTTAATAATCTACCTTCAGAAATTATTCCCCCGCCAACCCCTGTGCCAAAAGTTAACATAATTAAATTTGAGTATTTATTTTTATAATTTAAGAAATACTCACAATAAGCTGCAACATTTCCATCATTGTCTAGATAAAATTCGTACTCTGAAAAGTTTGATAATTTTGAAAAATCAATTGCAAATGGTAAATGTGGACCGTACAAATATTTGTTACTTGCTACATTTACGTATCCTGGCATTCCTACAGATACTTTTGAAATGTTATTAATGTTTTTTTGAATAATTCCTGAGAGCGACTCTATAAACTTTTCTTCATCTTTGGGGGTGGGGATTTTATCTTTGTGAATGACTTCATAACTATTGTTTATAACTCCATATTTTATTGTTGTGCCTCCAACATCAAAAGATAAGCAATTCATTATATTATTGATGATAATTCTAAATATTGGTTAGTGGCTCTAAAGTAACCAGTATTAATACATTTTGTATTGTTTACTATCCAAGTAGAAGCTTTAGGTTGATGAACATCTCCAAAAAGCGCAAATTTAGGATGATTTGTATTTATAAAATCTAGCAGACTTTTCCATCCCTGTTCTATTTTATTTGTAACTACATCTGTCATTAATTCATCTACATATGGTGGTGCATGGGTACAAATAATTTCAGCCTGTTTAAGCTTATTTAATTTTTTTGAAAATTCATTTTCACTGATTTCTCCTCTTGCGTTGATAGGAGTAGGTACTCCCCCTCCTGCAAAACCTAACTTAATGCCTTGATAATCAATTAAAAGTCCATCAACATTTTTTATAGTAGGCGACGTGTAGCTATTCATAATCTCAACGTCATCAACATTCCCAGGGATAAACCATACATTATATTTTTTCAAAATCTTAAAAACTTCTTCATATTGATTTTCAATAGCATCTCTCATATTTTTCATAATCACTTCTGGATCATTAGAATATAAACTTTTCCATAAATCTTTTCTTTCTTCAAATCTATGCTCTTTTCTTAAATTAATAAGCTTTTGCACATTTTCTAATCCAAATACCTCTTTGGCTATACCATCGCCATTTCTGTAATCTATCCAATTGATTAAATCGCCTAATATAACTACTGGCTCATTTTTTTTTGGCAATAATTTTAAAAATTCTAATTGATTATGGACGTCTGAAATAAATATCATCTATTAATTTGTAACAGCACCTTTATCGGAACCACTAACTAGCTTTGAATATTTGTACAAAACACCTGAGTTGTATCTTGGAGGAGGCAATTTTAATTTACTTATTCTGTCATCAAATTCATTTTCTTCAATCTCTAGATTTAAAGATCTATTTTCTATATCCAAAGTGATGATATCTCCATTTTGACATACTGAAATAGGTCCTTTGTCATAACTTTCTGGAGCAACATGGCCAATACACAAACCCGTAGTGCCTCCAGAAAATCTTCCATCAGTTATTAGCAAAACATCTTTACCCAATCCTGCACCTTTAATTGCAGCAGTAATTTGTAGCATTTCTCTCATTCCTGGCCCCCCTTTAGGACCTTCATTTCGAATAACTACAACTTCTCCTTTTGAAATTTTGTTATTAAACAAAGCATCTAAAGCATCTTGTTCAGAATCAAAAACATTTGCGGGCCCAGAAAAAGTATTAATATCTATTCCTGCAGTTTTTACGACTGATCCATTTGGACTTAATGAACCTTTGAGGATTGCAATACCACCCTCATTTGATATAGGATTGTCTGGAAAACTTATTACATCTTGGTTTTTTGGAATTTGTACTTTTTCAAGATTCTCACCAACAGTTCGTCCAGTAACAGTCATGCAATCCGGATTAATTAATTTATTTTCAAGAAGTATTTTTGATACTACTGGAACTCCTCCTATTTCATTCAAATTAACCATATGATATTTTCCAAATGGTTTCATATCAGCTAAGTGAGGAACGTTTCTGCTAAGTTGGTCAAATTTATCGATCGATAGTTCAACCCCAGTTTCGTGTGCAATAGCTAATAAGTGAAGTACGGCATTTGTGCTTCCACCGAGAGCAAGTACGGTTGTTATGGCATTAGTAAATGCATCATGAGTCATAATATCACTTGGTTTTATATTATTTTTTAATAAATAATTGAGTTGCTTCCCAGATTCAACTGCAGCATCTCGTAATTTTGCATCCTCAGCTGGAATAGCAGCAGTACCAGGTAAACTCATTCCTATTGCTTCTCCAACTGATGCCATTGTGTTAGCAGTAAACATTCCAGCGCACGACCCTACTCCAGGACAAGCCGCACACTCAATTTTGTAAAGTTCTTCTTCTGAGATGATTCCTTTTTCAAAAGCACCTATACCTTCAAAAACATCAACAATTGATATATCTTTTCCGTTGTAGACTCCTGGTAAACTACTTCCACCATATAAAAATATTGCTGGACGATTAATTCTTCCTGCAGCCATTAACATTCCTGGAAGAGATTTGTCACATCCTGCAATTGTTACCATTCCATCGAATCTTTCCGCATGCATTACCAATTCAACTGAATCAGCAATTACTTCTCTCGAAATTAAAGATGCTCTCATCCCCTCATGACCCATTGAAATACCATCGGAAACAGCAATTGTAGAGAATATTAATGCAGCAGAATCAGGGCCACTTACGCCCTTTTTAGCAAACTCAGATAATTCTGGACCTGTCAGATTACATGGAGTAACTTCATTACCCGCTGATACAACTCCTACTTGAAACTTATTAAAATCATCATCTTGAAGCCCAACGGCCCTTAACATCGCTCTAGCAGCGGATTTACTAGCTCCTTTTGTTACGTCATCAGATATTTTTTCCATAGAATAAGAATAGATTATTTCAATTATGAAGTCATTTTTTTTAATTTTTCATATTCAAGTTTTAAATTTTCATTTACTTCATTATCAAGCAAACTACTTATTTCAAAAATTTTTCCTAACTTCCAGAATCCCCACAAAATGTAAATCTTCAAAAAATCTGAAGAATTTGTGTACAATTTCAAAAAAAAATTAAAAGTACTTTTCTTAGGATTATTTGTTAATGCAATGACTGCATTCCTTTTTAAATAATCAACATTTCTTTTTGGAATATAAAACCAATAATAATTTTTGAGTAATACTTCATCATTTGTTTCAAGTAACTCTTCTAGGTTTACTTCAAATTCATTTTTTGTTTTAATTTTAATTTTATTACTTTGACCAGGTGGACATGATATCAAACATTCATCACAACCATAAAATCTATTTCCAATTGATTCCCTCATATCATACGGAATTATTTCAGGCGACTGGAGCCAATACGAAATACATTTATTTGAATCTAGTTTGTATTCATTATCCAATGCACCTGTAGGACAGGAAATTTGACATAAGTTGCATTCTCCACATGAGTAAGTTTTTTCATCTGTAGACTGGAAATTAGTTTCAACATAAATTGTTCCTAGTAGTTGCCACGGACCAATACCTGGACTCAGCATCATTGTGCTTTTACCCTGCCATCCCATCCCAGACTTTTCAAAAAAAGATCTATCGTAATGTTTTGGATTGTCAATAAATGTTTGATGCTTGATATTTAAATCATTAAATATTTCTTGAAATTGATTGATTATTTTTTTCAATGGTAAATAAAAATCTTGTTGAGCAAATCTTGCTATCTGACCATATCCTATATTTGTTAAATTTGAATTATTAACCTTGTTTTTGTAATCATATGCAAAAATTAGAGCGGAGTTTGCCCAATCAAATTTATCGACAAGACCTGAATAGTCTGGATCAGAAAATGTAAATTTCATGTTCGCATGTTGATTTTGCTCTTTTACTTTTTTGATTTGATCAGAATAATTTAAGCCTGTAGGTACTGATACGACTCCAATAGACACATCAACTGGAATATCAAGAGAATTTTCAACTATGAAATTATTAAGATTTATATCTTTCATTTTTTTTTGATTTTACTATAGTTATTTTAATGAAAAATTTAGCTGTATTCATTTCAGTATTAGTGCTATTACTTATTTAGCGCTCATTTTGCTGTGATGAGCGCCTCCCAAATCGGGAGGTTTTTTTTTAGTAAAGATGGAGTAAATTAGTTTTTATGAATAAAGAACAACTTACAGGTGCAGAATTAGTTATTAGAGGTTTGGAGTACCTTAATGTGTCTACAGTTTTTGGAGTGCCTGGTGGTGCAATCTTACCTGCATATGATCCGTTATACGATAGTCCTATACGACATATTCTGGCAAGACACGAACAAGGTGCTGGCCACATGGCAGAGGGATATGCACAATCAACTGGCGAACTTGGTGTTGTAATCGCCACTTCTGGACCTGGAGCTACAAACCTTATAACTCCTTTAGCAAATGCATTGATGGATTCCACTCCTCTGTTAGCTATTACTGGTCAAGTAGCTTCTGAAGCAATTGGTAATGATGCTTTTCAAGAGGCATACACTGTGGGGCTTTCTATGGCTGCTACAAAACACAACTATTTAATAACGGATGCTTCTGAAATACCCCAAGTGTTAAAAGAGGCAAAGTATATTGCAACTTCAGGAAGGCCTGGTCCTGTTTTAATTGATATTCCAAAGGATATTTTAAATCAAAAATCTGATTGGGTTGAACCGGGTCCGCTTGATTTACCTGGATACAAGCCTACATTAGAACCAAATCCAAAAATGATTCAGCAAGCAGCCAACTTAATTAAAAATTCAAATAAACCAATACTTTATGTTGGTGGCGGAATTATTCACTCCAAAGCAAACCAAGAACTTTTTGACTTAGCAACTAAATTTAACATTCCTGTTGTTACAACATTAATGGGTAGAGGTGCTTTTCCTGACGGTCATGATTTATGTTTAGAAATGCCTGGAATGCATGGAAACTATACAGCTACAACTTCTATACAAAAATCAGATCTGCTCATTGCTATTGGTGTTCGATTTGATGATAGAGTAACTGCTAATCCTTCATTTTTTGCACAGAATGCAAAAGTAATTCATGCTGATATTGATCCTGCTGAAATTGGAAAAGTAAGAGAAGCTCAAGTGCCTATAGTTGGTGATGCAAAGAGCGTAATGTTAGGTCTTATTAATGCTCTTGGAGATACAAAACTTAATACTGAAAATTGGATAAATGAATTAAACAGTATGAAAAATGAATTTCCACTTTCTTATAATCAAAACGAAAATGGTCCTTTGAAAGTTCCGTTTGTTTTAGAGGAGCTACAAAATTTAACTGGAGAAGAGGCAATTGTTGTATCAGGTGTTGGACAACACCAAATGTGGATTTCGCAACATTGGAATTTTACTAAACCAAATACTTGGCTAAATTCAGGGGGTCTTGGAACTATGGGGTATTCATTACCTGCAGCTATTGGTGCCAAAACTGCATATCCTGAAAAATTAGTGCTAGCTTTAGATGGAGATGGTTGTTTTCAAATGACTTGTCAAGAATTGATTACTGCATCAACAGAAAATATACCAGTCAAAATTGTAGTATTTAACAATGGTAATCATGGAATGGTTAGACAGTGGCAAAAAATATTTTACAATAGTAAATTCTCTGCATCTGAATTAGGTCATGTAGTTCCTGATTATGTAAAGCTAGCTGAGTCAATGGGTGCTGTAGGTTTAAGAATGACTAAAAAATCAGAAGTAAAAAATGTCTTTTTGGAAATGTTAAAAATAAATGATAAACCTGTGTTAATTGACTGTGTAGTAGATCCTGAAGATATGGTATTTCCTATGGTCCCAGCTGGTGGTAGCAACGACCAAATAATTTTAAATGAAGAAGATTTGAAAAATTTATGAGTGAAAGAATTTTATCAGTTTTGGTTGAAGATAAACCTGGTGTACTAGCTAGAGTCTCATCTACTATTTCAAGACGAGGCTTTAATATAAATTCTTTGTCTGTAGGACCTACTCACATAGAAGGAAGATCAAAAATGACGATCGTTACTGAACTTGATGCAGTAGAACAAGTAAAAAAACAGCTCAATAAATTAGTTAATGTTATAAAAATTGTTGAGCTAGATCCAGAGATGACAATAGAAACTGAAGTTTTATTATTAAAAGTGTCAATAAATAAAGATAGCCAAACATCTGTAATTGAAAAAGCTAGCCTCTCAGGAGCTAATTCGGTAGATGTAGGCCAAGATTATGCAGTTTTTGAACTTACAGGCTCATCAAAAGAATTAAATAAATTTGAGGATTTAATGAAACCGTTTGGAATAATTGAAATGGTTAGAGGTGGAAGGATTGCTATTCAAACAAATTTATAAGGAGAGATATGGAAACAAAAATTATATACGATTCATCAATTGATAAAAATCTAATTAAAGATTTAAAAGTTAGTGTTATTGGATTTGGTAGCCAAGGTCATGCACATGCATTAAATTTACATGATTCAGGTGTAGACGTTACTGTTGGTCTTAGAGAGGATTCAGAATCATACTCAAGAGCACAAGAAATGGGTTTAAAAGTTGAAAACTTAGCAAATGCTGCGTCTGGTGCAGACGTTGTAATGTTGCTTCTTCCAGATCAGGTTATGGCAGATGTTTATAACTCTGAGATTGCAGACAATATAAAAGAAGGTGCAACTTTACTATTTGCCCATGGATTCAATATTCATTTTAATGAGATCATTCCAAGAGAAGATTTGTCTGTTGGTATGGTTGCGCCGAAAGGTCCAGGTCATTTATTACGAAGAACTTATGAAGAAGGAAGTGGGATGCCGTGCTTAGTAGCTGTCGAAAAAGACTCAAGTGGAAACACGCATGAAATTGCTCTTTCATACGCTTCAGCTATCGGTGGTGGACGTGCTGGCATTCTAAATACAACTTTTAAGGAAGAAACAGAAACTGATTTATTTGGTGAACAAGTAGTTCTTTGCGGTGGGTTAACAGAATTGATTAGAAATGGTTTCGAAACACTTGTAGAAGCTGGATACCAGCCTGAAAGTGCCTACTTTGAAACTCTTCATGAAGTTAAATTAATTGTTGACTTAATGTATGAAGGTGGTTTTGAGTGGATGAGGCATTCAATTTCAGACACAGCTGAATACGGTGACTTTTCACGTGGTTCAAGAATAATTACAAGTGAAACAAAAAATGAAATGAAAAAAGTACTAGAAGAAATACAATCTGGTGCATTTGCAAAAGAGTGGATGTCACAAGCAAGAGAAGGTGCGCCATTTCTCAATCAAAAGCGAGAAGAGGCTTCAGCTCATCAGATTGAAGCAATTGGAAAAAATTTAAGAAATATGATGCCTTTTTTGGATGCTAAAGACGTTAAAAAAGATAAATGAGTGAAGATAGACTTGTAATATTTGATACTACGCTTCGAGATGGAGAGCAAAGTCCGGGTATTGCTTTAACTCCGTCAGAAAAACTTTTAATAGCACAGCAGTTAGAAAAGCTTAAAGTTGATGTAATTGAAGCAGGATTTGCCGCATCCTCCCCTGGTGATTGGGAAGGTGTTAATCTAATTGCAAAAAATATTAAAAATTCTACAATTGCATCTCTTGCAAGATGTCATCCAGATGATATTGAACGAGCTTGGGAAGCAATCAAAGTCGCTAAAGATTCAAGGATTCATGTCTTTACCTCTACATCAGAAATTCATATGGAACATATGCTACGAAAGACAAAGGAAGACATTCTTAAAGACACAAAAGAATCTGTAAAGTATGCAAAAAAATTATGTCAAGATGTTGAGTTTTCTGCACAAGATGCAACAAGAACCGATAAAGACTTCCTAATAGAAGTGTTAAAAATTGCTGTGGAAGAGGGCGCTACAACTATAAATGTTCCTGACACAGTAGGCTATGCAACTCCTAAGGATTATCTAGACCTTCTTCAATCGGTATATGAAGATGTTAAGGGCGGTAATGAAGATGTCATTATTTCTACTCATTGTCACAACGATCTTGGATTAGCAGTTGCTAACTCTCTTACTGCAATAACCGCAGGAGCAAGACAAATAGAAGGTGCAATTAATGGTATTGGGGAAAGAGCTGGTAATACCTCAACAGAAGAAATCATTATGGCAATAAAAACAAGACAAGATCAGTTTGGAGTGGATATAAAAGCAGAAACTACTGAAATTTTTGAAACCTCTAGGTTAGTTTCTAAATTAACAGGATATCCTGTTCAATACAATAAAGCGGTTGTTGGAAAAAATGCATTCAGTCACGAGTCTGGAATTCATCAACATGGTTATTTAAGAAATACTATGACCTACGAAATAATGTCCCCAGACTCTGTAGGTCAAGAAGCAAAAATAATTTTAGGTAAACATTCTGGTCGCGCTGGATTTAAAGATGCTTTGGACAATTTAAATATAAGCCTTGATGATGATTCATTTAGTAATGCATTTGATACTTTTAAGAAAATTGCAGACAGAAAGGGTGAGATAGTTGAAAATGAATTAAGAGCTATTGTTGGACAAGTTGAAAACAAAGAAAATTCAACAAAGTTAATATCTGTATCTGTAAATAGTAAGGATGAATATGCATCTGCGAAAGTAACACTTAAGGTAGGCGAAAATGAAGTGACAGAAGAGGCAACTGGTGACGGAATGATTCATGCAGCATTCACTGCGGTTAAGAAGATATTAGATTCTGATGCAACATTGATTGATTACCGTGTAGAAAGTATTACTAAAGGTTCAGATGCAACTGCAGAAATCGTTACAATAGTAAATGATGGTCATTTGATGAAACAAGGACGTGCTGTATCTACAGATGTAGTTCAAGGTTCAGTTGAATCATTTCTAAATGCATTAAATAAATGAGTAAAACTTTTAATATCTCACTTCTCCCTGGAGATGGTACAGGTCCTGAAGTAGTCAATGAAGCAGTTAAAGTACTAGTTAAAACCTCATCTTATTACGATACTCAATTCAATTTCTCTCAGAATGATCTTGGTGGAGATAGATATTTAAAAACTGGAGATTTAGTCACAGATAATGATATTAAACAATTTCAAGATTCTGATGCGGTACTTCTCGGCGCAATTGGCCACCCAGATGTAAAACCTGGAATATTAGAGCAAGGTATTCTTCTCAAACTTAGGAAAGAGTTTGACCAATATATTAACCTCAGACCAGTCGTTTTATATCCCGGTGTAGAAACCCCACTTGCCAACAAAGAGCCTGAAGATATTGATTTTATTGTTGTTAGAGAAAATACTGAAGGATTATATGCTGGAGCCGGAGGCTATATTCATTATGGAACTGAAAATGAAATAGCAACTCAAGAATCAATCAATTCATATCATGCAATTCACCGATGCATAAAATACGCTTTTGAATATACAAAGAACAACAATAGAAAAAAAATTACTCTTTGTGCAAAAACAAATGTACTAACTTATGCACATGATTTATGGGAAAGGATTTTTTATGATGTTGCAAAAGATTATCCTGAAATTGAAACTGATTATGGACATGTAGATGCAATTTGTATGTGGATGGTTAAAAATCCAGAATGGTTTGACGTCATTGTTACAGATAACATGTTCGGAGACATTATCACTGATTTAGGTGCAATGATTCAGGGTGGAATGGGAATCGCTGCAGGCGGGAATATCAATCCTTCAGGAACATCAATGTTTGAACCTATAGGAGGATCTGCACCAAAGTATACAGGTAAAAATATTATTAATCCTCTTGCTTGTATAGGAGCTAGTGCAATGATGGTCAAAGAATTAGGTGAAGAAAAATATGCATCCGACATTGAAAAAGCAATCATTAATACGGCAATTAAATTAGATTCTCTTTCAGCTGGGAAAATGGGAATGTCTACTGAAGAAGTTGGTGATTCAGTAGTTGAAGAATTATCTAATTTAAATGAGTGAAGATTTCACTTACCTAGAAAACCTTATATTAAATAGAAAAGTTGTAAGAAATTATAAAAAAATCGAATTTGACCCTGAAAAATTAAAAAATATTTCAAAATTTAGTGTAAAAATTCCTACTGCAGGGTTTTCGCGCGGAATAGAAATTTTGCAAGTAACTAATAAACAAAACATTAAGAACATTGCTGAACATTTTAATGAGCTGGAGTATATCAAAAAAGGAAAGCCAAAGTGGATATCAAATTCCATTTGTTTATTTTTTATCTTATTAAATGAGAATGCATACCACCAGAGATACGAGAGTCCTGACAAGATTAAAAGCGTAAGTTCAAAAGATTGGGATATTCCTTATTGGTATGTAGATGCAGGTGCAGCAATGATGAATTGTATGTTATTAATTGAAGAACAAGAATTAAAAAGTGGTTTTATGGGATTACACAATACAGATAGGGACGGCATTCATAAAATGTTAAATATTCCAAATACATATAAAATTATTGGAATGATAACTGCAGGAGTAGAAGATAATATTGAAATTGACAAAAAATCAAAAACAAAAATAAAGAAAAAACTTGTACATTATGAACAATTCAATAAATAAATATATTGAATCTTTAAATAATCCAGAATATAAATTTTTAATATCTCTTAAAAAAAATAGAAATAGGAAATCTGAAAATAAATCTATTGCTGAAGGATACCGGGAAAACTCAAATTTAATAGATTCAAGCTTAAATGTTGATACTTTATATATCTGTCCAGAATTGTTTGTAGGTGAAAATAATGAAATACTCATTAGAAAATTTGAAAATAAAAATATTCGAATTGTACAAGTAGCATTAAAAGTATTTAAAGAAATATCTTATCGTGATAAACCAGACGGAATAATTTCTATATTTGATGTAAATAAAAACAAGTTACCAAAAACAATATCTGGCCCTATTCTTATACCTGACCAAATTGAAAAACCAGGAAATTTAGGAACTATGATTAGAACCTCAAAATCTTTTGGTATAAATAATATATTATTATCTGATGAAATAACTGATGTATATAATCCTAATGTTATAAGAGCTTCAATAGGTCACTTATTTAGTTCAAATATATCTAGTGGAAGTAATGATGAAATAATTTCATTATTGGAGGCTAATGATTACCAAGTACTGTTATTAGACCCTGAGGGAGATGAGAGTCTTGAAGGTTTTATTCCTAATCAGAATTTTGCATTGGTAGTTGGTGCTGAACAATATGGTATATCTGATAATTGGTTTAACTCTAACTACACTTCCCTATTTATTAGATCAACAAATAATGTTGACTCAATAAATGCATCTACAGCAGCAGCTATAGCAATGTGGGAGCTGACAAAATAATTGGAATTTGTAAAAAATAAAAATATTGTTGTTTTAGATATTGAAACTACTGGAATAAAAGCTAATACTGACAAAATTATTGAACTTTACATGCTGAAAGTTTGCAACAATGAAGTTATAGAAGAATATCATTCAAAATTTAATCCAGAAATTGAAATTCCATTATTCATTTCAAATTTAACAGGGATATATCAATGGCATGTCAATTCCTCTCCCACTATTGACCAGGAAATTGAAAATATTAAAACTTTTATAGGTGATTCTGTTGTTATAGGTCATAATTTAAAATTCGATTTATCTTTTTTAAATTATGACTTAATAAATAATGGGTTTGAAAATATTGCTAACGAAAACATAGATACTTTAAAGTTATCAAGAGCTCTGTTGAGGAATAAAGTTAGAAATCATAAACTATCTACATTAAGTCGTTACTTTAAGACAACAAATAAGAATGACCATAACGCAAAAGCCGATGTTTTAACAACTTATGAAGTATTTAATAATCTTGCTAGTGATGAAAGAATTACAAACAAGAAAAGTATTTCACATTTAAATTCTTTTTTAAACGAAGTTGATGATGAACTAAAGGTTCAATTTTCCTATGAAGATATACCTAATTCAATAGGTATTTATTGTTTTTTGCAAAATAACAAAATTCAATATGTAGGAAAATCAAACAATCTAAGAAATAGAATTGGATCACACCTAAGTTATGCGAGAAGCTATAAATCAAATAAAATAGTAACTAATTCAAATAACTTAAATTTTATTGAGTTGGATAGTGAACTAATAGCACTCATTGCAGAGCATAGAATAATTAATTTTTTCAAACCAACTTACAATAGAAGCGGTAAAGTACCAAAAAATATTTATTGGGTTAAGTTAAAAAGTAATAAACTTAGACTTGAAATTTCTAAAATTGAAAGTACAAAAAATACACTTTACAAATTTGGACCTTTTCTAAGTTACTCAAAAGCAGTTAATTATAAAAGGTCGATAGAAGAAATATTTCAATTAATAAAGTGCAAGAAAAATAATGCAAGAAAAGAGATATGTGATATTTCATTATTATTAAATTCTCAATGCGCTTGCATAGAGAATTTCAGTTTAGAAAATTACTTAATCCAAAAAAATGAAGAGTTTAAAAATTATTTTGAGAATCTAGATATAAATATTTCAGAAATAAAAAAAATAATTAAGAATTACTCAAAAAATTTAGACTTTGAAAATGCTCAAAAATACAAATTATTGTTATCCATACTTGTGGAACACCAAGAATTTTCAGATTTATTTAATAAAATACTACAAAATAATAAAGACCTTAATTCAAAGCTATCAAATCATGGAATTAAGATTCAAGGAAAACAAATTTTTGTAGAAAATTTTAACGATCCTAATAATTTATTTGAAATCAATAATTTGAATGAGGAATACTCTTTTCAACATTTCTTAAGTGAACTTCAAATAATTTTGCGTTACCTAAGAAAATCAGAAGCTAATACAATAGTATTATGAGTTTATTTTTTGAATCTGACAATCTAACGCTCGGTTACGGCAATCAACTTGTAATTAAAAATCTAGAAATTTCTTTAAACTTTTCAAAAAATTATGAAATTACAGGAAAAAATGGTTCGGGGAAAACTACGCTAATCATGTGTATAAGTAATAATTTTATAGGAAACACTTTTAACTCTAATATTCGCAGAAAAGACACTTCTTTAATGGAGATTGGCTCTTCCCCATCCCTCATGCCCGAGCTTTCTTTGTTGGAAAATATTAAATATTTTCTATTTAATGACAATATAAATGAAAACATGATATCGAATGTTCTTAATAAATATGAACTAGAAAGTTTTAAGAGTGATATAGTTGGAGATTTCTCAA
>QCCZ01000004.1 GCA_003281085.1 OCS155 cluster bacterium AG-349-E07 | reverse complement strand
TTTTAATTTTTTTGTATTTTCAATGCTTATGTTGGTAATGTCTTCAAATTTCTTAGTTATGTTTATTGGATGGGAACTAGTAGGGCTTAGTTCATATTTATTAATATCATTTTGGTCAAAAAAAACAGCAGCAGCAAAAGCAGGAAACAAGGCTTTTATTTTAAACAGGGTTGGAGACTTCGGCTTCTTGATTGGATTGATGATTATATTAAATACTTTTAATACATTCGATTTTTACACCATTTTGAAGAATGCATCAGATGTTCCAGAAAATACGATTACTTTAATAACATTATTTTTACTCCTTGGGGCATTTGGTAAATCTGCTCAGTTCCCACTTTTTAGTTGGCTTCCAGATGCAATGGAAGGACCTACTCCCGCAAGTGCATTAATCCATGCTGCGACTATGGTGACAGCCGGAGTATTCATGCTAGTTAGAATTTCACCTATCCTTCAGCATTCAAAAATAGCAGGAATGGTGATAATTTCATTTGGTCTTTTAACTGCTTTACTTGCTGCCTTTTCAGCAATAAACCAATATGATATTAAAAAAGTATTAGCTTATTCGACTATTTCTCAATTAGGTTTTATGTTTATTGCAATTGGTGCTGGGGCATATGTAGCAGCTATCTTTCATCTTGTAACGCATGCTTTTTTTAAAGCTTTATTGTTTTTAGGTGCAGGTGCAGTTATTCACTCTATGCATCACGAACAAGACATTAGAAAGATGGGTGGATTAAGAAAACAAATGCCTGTTACTGCTTCAATGATGGGAATTGGAACGCTAGCAATATCCGGCATTCCTCCATTGGCTGGTTTTTGGTCGAAAGATGAAATTTTGGCTTCAGTATTTGCAAATGGTGGAATCTATTACATATTTTGGGCACTTGGTTTAGGTGCAGCTTTTTTAACGGCATTTTATATGGGAAGACACTGGTTATTAATTTTTGAAAAAGACAATGGTTTTGATCACTCTAATGTAAACGAGGCCCCAAAAACTATGACAAGGCCTTTGATTATTCTGGGGTTGTTTTCAATTTTTATAGGGTTTATTAACACACCTTTTTTCCACGGAGTTGAAAAAGTTCTTCATTATTCTCTAGAGGAAGTTGAAATAACTCATCTACCAGAAGGTATTACATTAATTGTGCTTGCAGTTTTATCAATTGGCGCTGGTTTTACAGGATTATTAATAGCATATTTAATATTTTCATTTGAAATTTTTAAAAGATTCAACTTGAAGAGAATTAATTTAGATTATCCGATCAATTTAGTAAAAGATTTGTCATTTAATGTGCTCTATCTAAATAGATTTGGTAACTCAATTTTTGTTTCAGGAATGAAAAACTTTACAAGAAAGTTTGCAGTAATTGTTGATGGATTAATTATTGATGGTTCTGTTAATTTTGTTTCAACTGCATTTGGTAAAACTTCTAGAGTTGCATCCGCGACCCAGACTGGCCTAGTTAGAAGCTATGTTGTGTATTTTGGATTATTTCTACTTCTCCTAATTGGATTATTTATTATTACTCCGATGGTGCCACAATGACCGGAATAATAATTTCCCTTCTAATTGTTCCACTTTTCAGTGCACTACTAGTATTTATGATCCCCAATTCTAGAAAAGAAATATTTAGGCCAATTGGCATAATATTTTCCCTTATTACTCTTACACAATGTTTTTATTTATTATTCAGCGACTATGGAAAAACAAAATTTGTAATTCTTTCTAATTACAAATGGATCCAATCTTATGGGCTTGAAATCAGCTTCGGAATTTCTGGCATGTCAACATTACTATTATTGTTAACTTCACTTTTAATATGTGTTTCCCTATTATCAATTGGAAATGAACATGCAGAAAGCAAGGGTTTTATCGGTTCATTACTTGCATTACATTTTGCAATTAATGGTGTTTTCATTAGTGGCGATTTAATTTCTCTATTCATATTCTTTGAAGCATTGTTAATTCCAATGTATTTCTTAATGGGTATATGGGGAGGAGAAAATAGAAGGTATGCAACAATAAAATTTATTCTTTACACAGTTTTTGGTTCAGTTTTTATTTTCATCGGAACAGTATACACAGCTGTAATAAGCTATGGTGCTAATGGCTCACTAGCCGTTGATTTTGATTCACTTGCAAACTTAGCTCTTACTTCTTCACAATCTAAAACTTTGTTTTTGCTATTTACTTTTGGTTTTTTAATTAAAGTTCCAATATTTCCTCTTCACACTTGGTTACCAGATGCACACGTTGAAGCGCCAACAGCTGGAAGTATTTTATTAGCAGGTGTTTTATTAAAAGTAGGGGCCTACGGAATTTTAAGAGTATCAATACCTTTTTTTACTGAGGGATTTTTAGCATATAAAAATTTTGTTGCTGTTCTATCAGTGATCGGAATTATTTATGGTGCAATAGTTGCAATTGCACAAATAGACATTAAAAAGTTAATTGCATATTCATCCGTAAGTCATATGGGGTACGTTATGTTGGGTATTTCTGCTGGAGGATATCTGAGTATTGAGGGTGCAATTATTCAAATGATAAATCATGGTATAACAGCTGGTGCACTATTTATGCTTGTAGGATTTCTTTATGAAAGAAGACACACCCGAAATATTAGTTCATTTGGAGGAATTAAAATTACAATGCCACGATACGCGGCAATATTTTTGTTCACCTCTTTTGCCTCGATAGGACTTCCAGGATTAAATGGTTTTGTTGGTGAATTTATGATATTAATGGGCAGCTTTAATAGCTACAAAGTCTTAACATCAATTGCAGCGTTTGGTGTAGTGTTAGCTGCAATCTACATGTTATGGGCTTATCAAAGAATCTTTACAGGTCCGATTTCTAATGAAAAAAATGAAAGCTTGAAAGATTTAGATATAAGAGAAACTCTATCAATTGTTCCTCTTGTTTTACTCATGTTATTTATTGGAATTTACCCAAGCTATATTGAAAGTTTTGTTATTCAGGAAGCAGGATTTATCAGTGAAACAATTGCTTTATTTAAGGATATAAAATGAACGGTATTTCTGAATTCTTAGGTATTAATTTTGTTGTGATTGGTCCAACCCTAGCACTGCTATTTACAACTCTAGTGTTGCTTTTTTGCACAATTACAATCTCAACACCCGTTTATGTTAAAAAATATATTTCATTTGTTGGAATTCTTATTACATTATTTACAATTTTTCTTAAATTTGGACTTTTTGCAAGAGATGGTATAACGTCTTATTTTTCAGAGAAGATACTTCTTGATGAGTTCTCTTTAGTCGGAAATGTTCTTATTGGATTAGTTTTACTGTTAACATTTAATTCCTTTTGGAAAACTTCAGAAGTAATTGATAATAAAACTACAGAAGCTTTGATTTTAATTTTGATGTCTGCATCTGGATTTCTACTTATGGTGGATGCAGAAAACTTCATAATGTTATTTATTGGTTTAGAAATTGGATCAATAAGTCTGTATGCATTGGCTGGATTAAATAGAGGTGATCAACTCAGTAACGAGGCATCTTTAAAGTATTTTCTTTTAGGATCATTAGCTTCTTGTATTTTAATTTATGGTGTTGCACTTTTATATGTCTCTTTATCAATAAGTGGAGTATACGAAACAAGCATCGCAATCAGTTTTATTGGCCCTGACAATGTTCCGTTAACAAGTTTGATTGGCTTGATAATGGTACTAGTTGGACTTTTATTTAAGGTTGCGGCCGCACCATTTCAAGCATGGGCACCTGATGTCTACCAAGGTTCTCCAACAGGATATGTTGGGTATATGGCTGCTGTTGCGAAAGCCGCATCATTTATAGTTTTAGCAAGGCTTTCCGCTATTTCATTAAGATTCATCCTTGATAAATTTGATTTATTTTTTACAGCAATTGTAATTTTGTCAGTTTTAGCTGGCGCATTATTCGCTACAAATCAAACTGATATTAAAAGGCTGATTGCATACAGTGGAGTCATACAGTCTGGATTTATACTTTCGGGGATCTCTTTTGGTGTCTATGGCATAAGTGCATCTATATTTTATTTAATCACGTACATCATACAATTAATTGGAGTTTTTACAGTATTTTCAATCATAAGCGGACAATTGAGTTCAGATTTTAAAATCTCAAATTTGTCAGGATTGTTTAAAGAAAATAAATTTTTAACCATTACATTTTCTATATTCATGCTTGGCATTGCAGGGCTCCCTCTAACTAGTGGTTTCGTTTCAAAATTTATTTTGATTACGAATTTATGGTCATATGAAAAATATTTAATTGTGACTGTGTTAATGCTTACAACGGTTGCTGGGTTCTATTTTTACTTAAGACCAATTTGGGTAGCTGCAATTGAAAAAACTGATAATTCAATTGAAAAGATAAAAATTAGCATTTCTGATAAAGTCTTACTTGGATTTATGGCTGCTTCGACAATTTATTTTGGACTTTTACCAAATACTCTTGTAAACATCACAAGATGGATGGTAGAAAACTATCTTTAGAAAATGCTTATTAAGATAATACCCCCGCCAGCCTTTCAACACCAAGGTGGCTGGGATGAAATGCTAATGTTTTTAATACCAGCTTTACTTTTAACTTGGTTAAGAAATAAACAAAAAAATGAAAAATCTGAAGAATAAAATATTTAATTTAATCTTTTAGCTTAAAATATATTTGTGATTCAAATTAACAATCTCACTATGAGATACAAAAATGGAAAAGGTGTTGGAGATATCAATATCTCTGTAGATAATGGCGAAGTTAAAGGGCTTCTTGGTCCTAATGGGGCGGGCAAATCTACAACAATGAGAAGTCTTATGGGATTTTTGATGCCCTCTGAAGGTTCACTTTCAGTTGAGGGAATTGATACAATTGAAAACCCTGTTGAGGCAAAGAAAATAATAGGATATTTACCTGGAGATCCTCAACTTCCACAAAATTTAAATTCAAAGTCACTATTTAAACTTGGTGCAGACATGAGAGGTCAATCAACTGATTATGCTATGGAATTAGCAGAAAAGTTTGAATTGGAGGTTGATCAAACTCTCAAAGAATTATCTAAAGGTAACAGACAAAAAGTTGCATTGATACTTGCGGTACTTCATAAGCCAAAGGCATTAATTTTAGATGAACCAACTTCAGGCCTAGACCCCTTTCATCAAAGAACTTTTTTTGAAATTGTAAAAGAATTTGCTAAAAATGGTTCAGCGATACTTTTATCATCACATATTATTTCTGAGGTTGAAAAAGTTGCCGACTCGATGGCTGTTTTAAGAGAAGGTGCAAAAGTATATGACGAAACATATGAGACATTTTTAATTAAAGCAAAAGAAGAAGGTCAAGATTTAGAAGATGCTTTTTTTACATTCTATGATAGAAGAGAGGGATAATGTTTAATTATTTCAAATATATGATTACAGTTCCAAGAAAATTTATTTTAAATTGGGCAATTTCTGGAGGAGTTTACTTATTAATACTTCCACTAGCATTTGCAAATTCAAGTGTAGAAAGCTTGCTTATTGACACACAAAGAGAAGCTTTTAGAGGAATGTCAGAAAATGAAACAATGATGAATTTATTGGGAATTTCGGATTGGGACAATGTTTTTACATTAGAAGGAATGGTAACAACTTATTTTTTAGTTCCCTTTGTTCCTCTTTTAATTGGTACAGCCACAATAATTCTTTTAAATAAATTAGGTTCAAAAGCAGAAGAGGATGGGACTTTTGAATTTGTTGCTGCTTTACCAATGACAAGAACTTCTGTGTATTTAACACAATCAATTGTTGTTGTTGTATTCGGTTTATTTGTAACTTTTGCATGGACAAATATTATGTTTATTCCAATTGCAACTATAGAACTTAGTCAAACACTTGATTATGTTCCACTTATGAAAGCAACACTTCAAGCTGCTTTGGCTGGAGTTACCTATGGTGCTCTTGGATTTGCGCTCGGAGCATTTACTGGAAAATCTTCAATGGCTTGGGCTTTTGGTGGAGGTTTAATGGCATTTGAATATTTAACTAACTCACTAGCTGGAACAAATGATTTCTTTCAGTGGTTTGATGATAACCTTTCTTCTTTTGGAGCATATGGCAACCCTTATCAAGATGGATTATTTGCTGAAGACTTGTTACTCGTCATTGGTAAAATAGCAATATTTTTGGCAATAGGATTTATAGGATTTAGAAATAGATCTTTAAATCTTAGATAAACAATTTCCTACAAAAATTTAATCAACTTAATATAAACGTATGCCAAACTTTTCAAGAACAGTAACAGTTAATACAGATATTGATTCAGCTTATGGTTTTTTATCAGATTTTAGAAATTTAGAAAAATGGGCTGAAGGCGACGAAGGTGAACTTATTACAAAAGAACCTTTAAGACAAGGCTCAGTCTTCAAAGTAAAAACACATTTTAATAATAAGCCAAGAGAATATAACTATGAGATTATTGAATGGGGCCCACCTTTAAGAGTCTCTTTACAAGCAAGCACTTCTATATTTACAATTGTTGACACTATTTTTTTGTCAGCAAATTCAAGAGGTACTGAAGTTACTTATTCTGTAGATATTAAATACAATTTTCCTTTTTTTGTATTGGGAATCTTTATAAGACCTATTTTTAACAAATTAATGGATAAACAAATTAAAAATCTTGAGGCAGTCCTTGGTCCGGTTCAAGACTAGCTTCCTTGTATTAATTTTATTTTTTTCTGTAAGTTGTCAGGCAGAACAGGAGAATGAAGTGACTGTTGAATATGGAGAGTTTCCAGAGATAAATGGAAGAGATTTAAATAAAAGAGACAAAGTTGTACCAGATGATTTTGTTGATAAAAATTTAATTATTATTGTTGCGTTTCAACAATGGCATCAACCTTTAGTAGATGAATCAATATCTTTGCTAGAAAATAATGGATTTGGTGACACACATAACATTATTGAGGTTCCAACTGTACAAAAGAGTTCAAAATTATTTGAAGTCTACTTAGACGGAATAATGCGGGCAGGAATTAGAGATGACAGAATAAGAGATAGAACAATTACTGCTTATGTTGACCTAGATCAGTTTTTAACACACTTAGACATACCTTCTAACGAAACAATATATTGGTTTTTGATTGAAAAAGATACTAAAAATATTCTTACTCGAGGATATGGAATTATTGCAGAAGAAGATTTAGATTTAATAAATTCTTTTTAGATATATATTGTTGCAAGATACAGTGCTACTAGAGCCAATAAGAGCATTAAGCCATTAAAGATACCTCTTACTGCATCACTTACATTTGTTGCTACACTGTGAAATGCTATAACTGCTCCCGCTAAAAGTAAGGCACCTATCACTATTGACCAATCTGATGTGCCACTTTCTATTGTAAATCTAATTGTTATACTTGCGATTAAAGCAACAGCATAAGAAATCCAAGAAATTTTACTAAAAGAGTCTCGGAGCACACTTGTTGTATTTTTTGTAGGATCAAATTTATTAAGTTTTGGTGCAAAAACTGCCCAAGTAACCATCGAACCAATCCAAATTGACAATCCAACCATGAGTAGGTATTTTAAGATATTTTCCATAGCAAAATGATACCATAGGGCAATTCATTTAAAATATTCATATGGAGAATTACCATGCATGGGTACAAGACGATATTGCACCATTTTCGAATTTAAAATATAAATCAATCAAGTACCCAGCAATTAGAGAAAAAGAATTGATAATTGAAACAAAAGCAGCAACGTTAAATTTTGCAGATTTACTTTTATCAAGTGGCATGTATCAATCAAACCCTAAAACACCTTTTGTTCCTGGCTTTGAAGTTGCAGGTACTGTTAAAGAGTGCAGTGCTGACAGCAAATTTGCCGTAGGAGATAGAGTAGTTGCAGCAACTACAGTATTTAGATCAGGAAGACATGGTAGCTTTGGCGAATACTGCGTTGCTTCAGAAAATTTAGCATATAAACTCCCTGAAGAAATTTCTTATGAAGTTGGCGCTGCAATCCTTATGTCTTATTTAACATCAGATTTTGCTCTCCACAGACGAGCTCAATTAAAAAATGATGAGATTGTTTTAGTTAATGCTGCCGCAGGTGGAGTAGGAATTTCTGCTGTGCAACTAGCAAAAATTGAAGGTGCAAGAGTTATAGCTGCTGTAGGTTCAGATGAAAAAAAGAAGTTTATTCAACAATTTGAACCAGATCTAGTTATTAATTATCAAAAGGAAAATCTTAAAGATGTTGTTGAAGAAAAATTTGGCAAAAGATCAGTAAATGTATTTTATGATCAAGTTGGAGGCGAACCTTATGAAGAAGGAATAAGGCTTTTATCATCTGAAGGCAGGGCACTTATTGTAGGTTTTGCGAGCGGAAATATTCCCTCTCAGCTACTTAGTTATCTTTTGGTCAAAAATATTTCAATAATGGGTGTTTTTATGATTAGTTTTGAAAATGATGATAAAGAGTATTTAGAAACAAGGATGAAGATTATATTTGATCGCTATTTGAATAAAACTATTAAACCTGTATACGAGACAATAAATTTTGATGAAATTATTAAGTATCTAGAACTTATTGGTAGTAGAAAAACAATTGGAAGAATAGTAGCACTTAGATAGAAACTTTTTATTTAAGAACTAATATATAAGAAATGGCAAAATTATATTTTTATTACTCAGCAATGAATGCAGGAAAAAGCACTACTCTTCTTCAATCTGCTCATAACTATGAAGAGAGAGATATGAGAACTCTATTATTTACTCCAAAATTAGATGATAGATTCGGTGAAGGAAGAATAACTTCTCGTATTGGTTTAGATAGAGATTGTGAAATATTTACATCAGATGACGACTTGTACGTCTGGACAGCACATGAACACCAAAGAGAAAGTGTGTCATGTATTCTAGTAGATGAAGCGCAGTTTTTAAGCCCAAAACAAGTTCTACAGCTTACTTTGGTGGTGGATAAATTAAAAATACCAGTTTTATGTTACGGATTGAGAACAGATTTTAGAGGAGAGCCCTTTCCTGGAAGTGCATATCTACTAGCTTGGTCAGATGAAATGACTGAAATTAAAACTATATGCAAATCGGGGAAAAAAGCAACTATGAATGCAAGATTAGACGAAAAAGGAAATAGAGTTACAGAAGGTGACCAGATATCTATAGGTTTGAACTACGAAGCTCAGGCAAGAGATATTTTTGAATTAGATAAGGTTTCACCAATTGGCTATCAAATCCCCGAGGCTAATTGATTTAAGCTCTATTTTCTAAAGGTGGTTCCGGTCTGGTAGCTAACCAAATACATAGAGCTAAACCAAAAGAACCAAAGATTAAATCTCCTACTAGCGAAAATACAAAGTAAATAGTTAATGCGAATGTAGGCACAATCATTGAAATTGCCAATTTTTTTGCTCTTCTTGACAGACCTTTATAAGTCTGCCAATTTAAAATTATTGGCCCAAATATTCTATGATTTTCAAGCCATAAAGTAAACCTTTCCGAACACTTTGAAAAAGCCCAAGCTGCAATCAATATAAATACAGTTGTAGGCAAGCCCGGAACCACAATACCTACGTAGCCTAATGAAAGTGAAAGAATACCTATTGTAAAAAAAATCGGTTTATGAATCTTTACAAATAATTTTGGAAAAAATTTGTATAAAATAATGAAAAGAAATATACCACCACCTATATAGCTGAAAAGCTCATAGGGAATGTTTTCAATTAAATTACTCATAGTAAAATTATAAAATTTCTATGCGTAAACATAAATTTAATCAACTGATAAAAACTCTCTCAGCAATAAATTGATCTAACCCAAAAAATTGATTTTTAACAACACTGACTGTAATTGAGTAATCGTTCGCATCATAAATATTTATTTGATTTCCAGGTAAAATATTATTCTTTTGAAGAAAAGATATTATTGAACTGTCCCTTTTTAGCTCTTCTGATATTTTTACAATGGAATATTTTTTATTTGTATCACCTTTTGCATCAATCAATCTAGTCATTGGGCCTTCAAAGTAGCTTGAATAGGGTATCGGGTTACCAAAAATTCCAGTTTTTGGATAACCTAAAACTTTAAGCATGGCATCTTCAGTTACAGAACTTAAAACATTTTCCCATTTTTTTGTCTCCCTATAAACTTGTTCCCATGGCAAATCTAAAACTTCAGATAGAAATCTCTCAACTATTCTATGTCTTCTTGCTATCATCTTCGCTAGGTATGTTCCCTTTTCAGACAGCTCCAATTCATCTTGCATTTTTATGAGACCACTGTTTTGCATTCTTCCAATTACCTGAGAAACATTTGCTCTACTAACACCCAGCCATTCGGCAACACGAGTTTGTTTGACTTCTATTCCAACTTCAGTCAAGTGAAAAATAGCTTCAGCATGTGAGTAAAAAGAATTTGGTAATTTTTCTATTTCTTTTTCGGTAAAAATGTATGGGTTGTTATTCATTACTGTTCATGTTAACACCTGTTAACTTCAAAGTATAAAAATTTTAAAATGCAGGACACCCAACTGCAAAAGTAAGTCCAAAAAATAACAACCATAGGATTGGTTCATATTTTCTAACGAGCTTTGGATCTTTTTGCATTATTAGTATTCTACTATTTGATGTATAATATCAGTAATATGATGTGTCCATATGCATATATTCTTGCTGGCTTTATGTGGTTTGTCCGCAATGGAGGCAAGTTTGTTGTTAAATCTTTAAGCTTAAAAAAACCTGTAAAATCAGCTAGCTCTCACTAAGTTTTCAAGTAAATTTATCGTATCTTCAGAATCATTCAAGCAAGGTATGTATGTCATATTCTTACCTCCTGCATTAAAAAAAGTCTCTCTACCACGAATGTCAATTTCTTCAAGAGTTTCTAAACAGTCAGATATAAATGATGGACATAAAATGGCAATATTGTCTTTACCTTCTTCTGGAAGTTTAGCTAATCTCTTGTCAGTAAATGGAGTCAACCATCCAGGACCAATTCTTGATTGATAAGCTATTTCCCACTGATCATCTTTTAAACCAAGTTTCTTTGCGGTTAAGTCAGATGCTATTCGAGTATGAGACCTGTAGCAGTCTTTAGAACCTTCGTTTTCAATTTCACAACAATTGGAAACTGAAAAACAATGCTCACCCGTTCCGTCTGTCTTTTTTGCTTGCCTTTTAGGTATCCCATGGTAACTAAAGATAATTTTGTCAAATGATTGATTTTCAACAAAGGGCTTAATTGAATTTACCATTGCATTTATATACTCTTCATTATCAAAAAATGGCTTTGTAAATATTAACTCAGTGTCATTTGCTATATTCATTGCCACATTTCTAGTTTCTAATTCTGTGGTTATAGTTGTCGCCATTGCGTTGTGTGGGTATAAAGAAATAACATAAATTTTATTTACACCCTTTCTTTTGAAGCTATTTAATGCTTGTTCAATACTCGGTTCTTCGTATCTCATTGCATACTCAACTTGCCAGCCAGTTTTTTTAGTTAATTTATTCGCAATACTTTCAGTAGAAATAATTAATGGTGAACCATTTTTAGTCCAAATTTTTTCATAAGCTTCTAAAGTATTCTTTGGTCGAAAGGGGAGAATGAACAAACGAAGTATGAGTTGTTGAAAAAACTTTGGTATATCTACAACATTGTCATCTGAAAGAAAAACACGGAGATATTCTTTAACGGATTTTTTGTTTAGCTCTTTTGGTGACCCTAGGTTGATTAGCAGTACACCTTCGTTTTCAAGTAAGTCCATTTTATTATATTAAAATATTCTCTTTCTAAGGATAAATTATAATTTAAAAAAAACTAAAAATAAATTACCATTAACTATATTTGTTAAGTACTATTAACAAAGTTAAGCGAATAAAGGTTAAAATGAATAAAAAATTAACAGTTACTTTGATTGCTTTAATGATGGTTTTAACTGCTTGTACTCCAACAGCAGGAGAGCAAGGACCAGCAGGAGAGCAAGGACCAGCAGGTGCGCAAGGACCAGCAGGTGAAGTATCACAAGAAGCTATAGATGCTGCTGTTGAAGCAGCACTTTCTGAACCAGAAGCCGAAGTAGGTGGAACACTAGTAATTTATAGTGGTAGAAAAGAAAGCTTAGTCGCAGATATCATTGCAGAATTTGCTGCAACTTCAGGTGTTGAAGTTGAAGTAAGATATGCAAAAAGCCCGGCATTAGCAGGAACAGTTGTTCTTGAAGGTGCCATTAGTCCTGCAGACGTGTTCTTTTCACAAGATCCTGTAAGCCTTGGTGTAATTGCCAAAGAAGGATTATTTGACCGACTTCCGGATAGCGTTCTAGACAATGTTCCAGCATGGGCGGTAGACAAAAACGGATACTGGGTTGGTACTTCTGGAAGATCAAGGTCTCTAGTTGTTGATACAAGAGACGTCACTGATGCAGAGTTGCCAAGTGATATTTATGGTCTTGCTGATGAAAAGTTTAGAAATAGATTAGGTTTAGCACCAACTAATGGATCTTTCATTGCAATGGTTGCATGTATGATCGAATCAGATGGTGAAGAAAAAGTTCTAGATTGGTTAACAACAATTAATGGTCTTGGATACGGAGAATATCCAAAGAACTCTCCACAAGTTGCTGCTGCAGCTGCAGGAGAACTTGATATTGGGATGATTAACCATTACTACACATTAAGAGTTTTAGCAGAAGATTCTTCTGCTCCAATTAAGAATGTGTACCTAGATGGTGGTTGTGGAGCAATGGTTATGCCTGCAGGTGTTGGAATTTTGTCCTCAAGCCAGAATAAACCAGCAGCTATGGCGTTCATTGAATTTTTACATTCAAAATCAGCTCAAGAAACATTTACAAACACTGTATATGAGTTCCCTCTTGTAGCAGGAATTGAGCCAAACGAATTGTTGCCAGATATAAACAGCTTGAACTCTCCTTCAAACTTAAACTGGTCTGCATTAGCGTTATGGCAAGAAAAAGCTGTTGAACTAATTGCTCAGGCAGGATATTAATCCTTCGGTCAGCATCAACATAAGCCAAAAATTCTGGTCAGAGAAATCTGACCAGAATTTTTTCTTTTATTATCTAATTTTTCAATATATTCTTAAATAAGTGAAAACACCTAAACTTTTATTAACAACTAACGTTATAATCCTATCTTTATTTTTAATGCCACTTTTTTATTTATTTTGGCGTTTTGCAGATTTATCAAAAAATTTATCTCGTTTTTTAAATTCATGGGATGTATCGACTCTTTTATTCAATACCGTATTGCTTTTTTTTGCAGTTGTTTTTACAAGCCTTTTACTTGGCTTAACAATTTCTGTCCTAACTGTTAGATATAAATTCCCTGGATCAAAAATTTTATTTAGTTTAACAATTTTACCGCTAGTAATTCCGTCTTATATTGGAGCTTTAACGTATGTATCTGTTTTTTCTCCTAAGGGTTTATTTGTTGAAATATTTTCTAGATATGGTTTGTCTGAAATAATTGGAATAGAAGGGTTTGTTGGAAGCTGGATTGTTTTAACATTATTTACATATCCTTATGTTCAATTAATTTGCAGTAGTGCCTTAAGAAATTTAGATTCAACAGTAGAAGATGCTGCGAGATCTTTAGGTGTAAAACGAATAAAAATGTATACAAGTGTAGTCATTCCAAGGTTAAAAAAACCTATGATATATTCATCACTCTTAGTAGGTTTGTATGTTATTTCTGATTTTGGTGCTGTTTCGTTGATGAAGTATGGAACTATGACAAAAGCAATCTACTCTTATTATGTAATAAATATAAATGGTGATCCAGTCATTTTTTACTCAACGATTTTAATTGTTCTTGCCCTGATCATAAGTTTTGCTCAAAGAGGAAGTGAGATGAGTAAGTCAGCAAAAGTATCCGGCACACCTAGAGAGCCGGTTAGGTTAGAACTCTCAAAAAGAAATAAATATTTAGTTCTACTATTTTTTGGTACTTTAATTTTTTTCAGTTTACTTTTACCTGTTTGTGTACTCTCATACTGGTTAATTCGAGGTATATCTAATGGAAATCCAATTACAGGATCGTTAGCAGGCATTGCTGGTTCTTTAACCGCAGCAACAGTTACATCTTTTTTTGCGATGATCATAGCTACCCCAATAGTTGTAATGATTTCCCAATACAAATCAAAATTTGGAGATTTATTTGAGAAAGTCACACTTACTCTTTATGGGCTACCGCATATTGCAGTTGGGATTTCAATGTTATTTATAACGATAAAAATATTTCCTACAATTTATCAAACTTTTATAACTCTAATAATCTCATACTTGATTGTATTTTTGCCACAGGCTGTTGGAGGGGGACAAGCATCAATGGAACAAGTAAAAGTATCTTATATTGAAGCAAGTGCAGGGCTTGGATTATCAAGATTAGATACATTTTTTAAAGTTACATTTCCCTTGATTTATAAGGGGCTTTTTGCTGGTGCCGCATTAGTGTTTCTTTCAACAATGAAAGAGTTGCCCCAGACATTATTATTAAGACCAACTGGCTTCAGTACAATGGCCGTAGACATATGGTCTTATGCATCAGAAGCATTGTTTACACAAGCAGCTTTTTCTGGATTTATTCTTTTGGCAATAAGTGCTTTCCCTACATATATACTTAGTACAAGGAATTTAGATAACTAATGGTATATGATAGCTTAATAATTAGGGCTCGTTCCGTAGCTAAGTCTTATGGATCTGAAAAAGTTCTTGTTGATTTTAATCTTGATGTTTGGAATGGCGCCATAGTAGGAATTTTAGGTGTATCTGGTTCAGGAAAAACAACAGCACTTAGATTAATCGCTGGATTTGAAAAACCTGATAGTGGAATAATTGAAATGAGGAATGAAGTTATTTCTAGTGATGAAACTTATTTGCCACCTGAACAAAGAAATGTTGGAATGGTGTTTCAAGATTATGCATTATTTCCTCATTTAAATGTAAAAGATAATATTGCATTTGGCTTATCAAAACATCAAATTAAAAGTGGAAGATTGGAAGAAGTTATTGATATGTGTAATTTAAGTAGTTATAGAAACAAGTTGCCACAAGAACTTTCAGGCGGCCAACAGCAGAGAGTCGCTCTTGCAAGAGCAATAGCACCGAATCCCGAAGTTATTCTTTTAGATGAACCTTTTACAAGCTTAGATGCGCACATGGCTAGAGATTTAAGAGATGAAGTTATGTTGCTTCTTAGAGAAACAGAAACAACAGCAATAATAGTCACACACGATCAGGAGGAAGCACTTTCTGTATGTGATGTTGTAAGTGTTTTAGAAAATGGAAGTGTTATTCAAAGTGCGACTCCACAAGAGATTTATCTCAATCCAGTAAGTCAGACAGTCGCTAATTCAGTTGGTGACCCTAATATTCTTAAAGGATTTTCTGTGAATGGAATGGTAGAGACTTCTCTCGGTACTTTTGTTTCAGCTTATGACGGTGCCTTAGATGTTTCAATAAGGCCAGAGTGTATTGAACTTAATTTAGACACAGAAGGAAATTATGTAGTCAAGGAATGTACATTTTATGGACACGATCAAGTCATATCCTTTCAAAATAGCAAGGGCGAAATTTTTAGAGCTAGATCACTACCAAACACTATTTATGAAGCTGGTGACAGAATTAATATTGAAATTTCTGAGGTAACTACTTTTCCTTCAAAGGCTTGATTTAATATAAGCCACTCTTCCAGCCAAAGTCTGCAATTCAATTTCTATTTCTGCCAAGTGAGTAAATGCTCTTGAGTAATTATCTTCTGCGATATACTCTCTTGAATTTGCAAGAGATTTAATTGCGGTTTCAATGTCAAAAATCATTGATTCAATTTCTGAAAAAATTAGTTGTTTATCCATCATTTAATTCTAAATAAAAAACTAAACTTATATTAATTATTTCTAATTGAGGGAAACATGGAACTTAAGATTAAGAAACTTAAAAGATTCAATATCATCATGGGCACTGTACACCTTTTGCAGGGTGGCTTACTTTTTTGGTTGGGTACTGTCGTAAACTCAGATTTTGTTGTACCTGTAACATTAACCCAATTAGTAGGAGTAGGTTCTCCTGAAGATCCCTCAAGCTTTGCATTGGTTCCTGAACTTGAAGTATGGAGAGAGATTACAAACTTCGGTCCAGCAGTAGCAACCTTCTTACTTGCTTCAGCAGTTGCTCACTACCTTATTTCTGGACCTTTTTACAACAAATATAAAGAAGACCTATCAAAAGGAATAAATAAGGTGCGTTGGATTGAATACTCAATTAGTGCATCAGTGATGATTGTTCTTATTGCTCTATTAGTAGGAATTTATGACGTATGGGCATTAGCTGGAATATTTTTCATGAATGCTGCAATGTGTTGGTTTGGTTGGATGATGGAAGTTAATAATCAATATACTGAAAAAGTTGACTGGACAAGCTATATAATGGGCTGCTTAGTTGGCGTTGCCCCGTGGATTTTTATATTTATAAATCTAATAGGTGATGGTGTTGCAACTGACTCTAACCCTCAGGGAGTTCCACAATTTGTAGTATGGATTTTTGTAAGTATATTTTTATTCTTTAATACTTTTTCAATAAATATGATATTGCAATACAAGCAAGTAGGTAAATGGAAAGATTATTTATATGGAGAAAGAGCTTACATTTGGCTTAGTTTGTTAGCAAAGACTTGTCTTGCCTGGCAAGTATTTTTTGGAACGTATCAACCAAATTAAGCTCTTATTTAATTTTTTTTCCAAAAACTATAAGCAGAATAATGATTAAAAATAATCCAATGTAAGACAGTGCCATTAGCTTTTAGACCTAAATTTTTTAAACCCTAGTAATAACAGCAACAATGGAACAGCAATTATGCCAAATGACACACCAAAACCAATTATTGATTCAATCCAATTTAAAGCTCTTTGAACATAATAATTCCAAGAAAATAATGAAACTCCTGAACCTTCTCTGATATCTAGAGTCAAAGTAGAGTACGATACTGAATTTTCATAATATTCTTTTTGTCCTTCAAGCACTTGTATATCTTGATTGATGTACCGAAGCTGAGATTGTACTTGAAGTTTGTCAGATGTTGATACTGCCTCTTCTTTTATTTCTTCAAGCGCTTTCTTCTCATCTTTTAATGATTTCAATCTTGAATCAATATCAAGCACATATTTAGTTACATCATTTGCGTTCAAATTGATATTTGTAAATTTGGAAATTTCTTCTACTTTCAATAGGAAACTTTCAAACTCTTCTGCTGGAATGTTCATTGTTAGGTTATAACTTTTAAGACCTTGATAATTAGTTGAAAGATAAGTATTAGAAATATTGCCGTTGTAGTTCTTAACTAAATCTTCTACTTCATCGATTGTATTTTCAAAATTAGAGGAACTTACGTCTGTGCTTGCATAAGCAGTTTTAATAATATAGTCGCCTTGTGAAAAAGACCCGTCTCGTGATAAAGAAGTTTCAGAAAAAGCTATGTCCTCAGTTCCTCCAAAATACGGTTCAGGCATTCCCATTGTCATCTCACTTGATTGGGAACAAAAAGAAAAAGTTAAAAGAAAAAATAAAAGTTTAAGATTTTTCACATGTCAAGTATAAGTAATTTAGTAGTTAGATAATTCAATTATTGGAATTTTTATTTCTTCTTTAGACAAACCTCCATGGTAACCCTTCAACTGTGCAGAAAGGTGTTTTGGATAAATAATATTTTTATCTTCAACTAAAAAACAAAAATCAGGATAAATTGATTCTAAAAATTCATTTGTAGGTTCACCTAGGAGACAAGATAACTCTTGTTTCTCCAATAAGACACCAGGTATTTGAGAAAAAGCTTCTAAAACACTCTCTTTAGATCCATTTATATAAACTGAACGTTGATCTCCATATATTTGTAAATCATCATTGTAATTCAGATCATGACGATTTTCTGTATTAATATTTACAAGACCGTGATCAGCAGAAATAATAGTTTTTGTTTTCTTATTACTTATATTTGTAATCTCATTAACCAATTTTTCAAATTTAGTTATTTCTATCTGCCACTCTTCTGAATTCACCCCAAATATATGAGCCGTAACATCAATTAGGGGATAATAGATAAAATTAAATCTATTTTCCAAAATTGTCGATTCTGAAAGTAATTCTAAAAGATTTTGCTCATCGTCATATGGAATAGTGCTCGATAACTCATATAGACAATCTGAGAGAGGAGTTCCTACTAGATTTCTAGGCTGAAAATTAGAAGCATAAATTTTATTTTCTTTAAAAATTTTCCAAATTGAATTTTGTTTTTGAAAATGATTACCTAATAATAAATTTTTATTATCTTCATTCCAATTTAATGCATTTATTAGTCCGTATTGTGATTTGTCATACATGTAGTAACCTATCAGCCCGTGCTCAATCGGATTTTTCATAAACGAAATTGATGATAAAGCCACGTTTGTTGAGGAAGGAAATGTTGTATTAATAGATTTTGTAACATTTTTATTTAGATAAGAATCTGTACTGTTTAGATTTTCATAACCGAGTCCGTCAGCCAGTATGAAGTTTATAGTGTCTGCCTCATATAGATCATCTGACAATAGACTAAATCTTGTATTTATTTCTAATTTATTTTGAACCACTTCTTTAAAGATTTCTTTGGCAAGATCTACTATGTTGGGTTCTTCTAAAAAATTTTTATTAATCACTTATAAAAAATCTTACAAAAAAATTACACTGAAGTTTGAGAAAAAACTAAACTTTTTAGAGGCTTAACTAAACTATAAATTATGATTTCTTATTTTCAAGACTACGTGACCATAGGAGCAGTGCTGGGATTCGGCTTATTTCTTGTTGTATTATTACTCGGGGTGGCCTCTGTGCTCAGACCAAACAAGCCTTATCCTGAAAAACTGCAAACTTATGAATGTGGTGTAGACCCTGTAGGTACAGGATGGAGTCAAACATATGTTAGATACTATATATTTGGTTTACTTTTCGTAATTTTTGATGTTGAAGCAGTCTTCATATTTCCATGGGCTATTAATTTAGAAAAGCTGGGTTATTTTGGATTAATTGAAATGTTTGTTTTTATATTCATTCTTTTAATTGGTCTTATATATGCAATAAGAAAGGATGTGCTTAAGTGGGAGTCATAGACAAATTTGGTCTTCCAAAACCTATATCATCAGTTTTTAACTGGGCTAGATCATATTCACTTTGGTATTTTCAATTCGGATTAGCATGTTGCGCCATTGAAGTTATGGCTGTAAGTGGACCTAGGCACGATTTTATGAGATTAGGAGTAATTCCACTTCCCGCATCTCCGCGACAGGCTGATTTCATGATTGTAGCTGGAACAGTAACAGACAAAATGGCTCCTTCTGTCAAAAGGCTCTATGATCAAATGCCAGAACCAAAGTATGTTATTTCAATGGGCTCTTGCTCTAATAGTGGCGGTCCATATTGGGATTCTTACTCAGTCACCAAGGGCGTCGATCAACTAATTCCTGTAGATGTCTACGTTCCAGGTTGTCCGCCAAGACCAGAAGCACTTCAGGAGGGCATAATTCTTCTTCAGAAAAAAATTCGTGGAGAAGATATGAAAGAAAAATGGACAGAAGTTCAAACTGAGCCAATTTAAGATGGAAGAATTTTATAACAATATAAAAGAAAGCTTTAAAGACGCTGTATTAGAGTTTGAAACAATAAATATTAAAGTTGACTCAACAGAGTGGATTGAAGCACATAAAAAACTTAGAGATGAATTTAATTTGAAATTTTTCTCCTGGCTTTCAGCAGTAGATTGGGACAATGATGTTTCTGTTGGTGAAGCTCCTAAAGAAAGCGTTTCACCCTGTTTCGAAGTAATTACATGCTTATCGGACTTAGCAAATACTAATTTAATTGTTGTTTCGACAAGTATTGGTAAATCAGATCCAAAGATTGACTCTCTTATAGAAGTGTATGCAGGAGCAAACTGGCATGAGAGAGAAGCACACGAAATGTTTGGAATAAATTTTGAAAATCATCCAAATCTTGAAAAATTATATCTTCCTGACGGATACGAAGGCAATCCTATGCTTAAATCTTTTGAACTAATTAGTAGGGAAGTAAAGCCTTGGCCGGGAGATGTTGATGTAGAAGGAATGCCTGAAGAATCAGAAAGCGATGAAACAACTGATGATTAATGCACTAGATCCTCAAAATATGAATAACTTTTCTGAGGCATCTGTATCAGTAGAAATTGAAACTGAAGACATGACGCTGAACATTGGACCTCAACATCCATCAACCCATGGAGTACTTAGATTGGTCGCTAAAGTAGATGGAGAAAAAGTTCATGATGTCAAACCCGTACTTGGATACATGCATCGTGGATATGAAAAATTAGCAGAGGTTAGAACATATCCCCAGATAACCACACTTGTAAACCGTATTGATTGGGTTGCAGGGTTTTCTAATGAAATTCCTTTTATTGCTGGTGCTGAAAGATTAATGGAAATTGAAGTGCCTGAAAGAGCTAAACATATCAGATTAATTCTTACTGAAATGGCTAGAATTTCTTCACATTTTGTATTTAATGGAGCTTATGCTCTTGAAGTTGGTGCATTAACTCCGATTTTTTATGCGATGGAAGATAGAGAAAGAGTTTTAGATTTAATTGAGTCAGTTACTGGTGGTCGCTTTCATCCAAACTTTAATCGAATAGGTGGAGTAAAACCAGCAGCTGGAGCAGGTCCTACTTCGAAAAAAAATATTCAAGATTTACCTGCTGGATTTTATAGAGATACCAAAGTTGCAATGGAAAAAGTAATAGAAGCTGCTGATCAATTTCAGAACTTAATAGGTGGAAATGAAGTATTTAAAAAAAGAACAAAAAATGTTGGAGTACTAACTGCTGAGACAGCAGAAGCCTATGGTGTTTCAGGGCCAATACTTAGAGCTTCAGGAGTTAAGTCTGACCTCAGAACACAAACAGATTATTTGCCATATGATCAATTTGATTACGATATTCCTGTTGGAGAGAATGGAGATTGTTACGATCGATGGGACGTCAGGGTAAAAGAAATGGTTGAGTCAGCAAAAATAGTTTTGCAAGCAATTGATTCAATGCCTTCTGGACCGCTACAAGCAAAAGTTCCTAAAGTTATAAAAGTCCCTAAAGGTCGTACTTATGTAAGAGCTGAAAATCCAAAGGGAGAAATGGGTTACTACATAATTTCAGATGGAGGGCTTGGACCATACAGGCTTAAAGTTCGAACAGCTTCATTTAGCAATGTTTCAATTTTACCTATTATGCTTGAGGGTGCATTACTACCAGACTTAATTGCAATAATGGGTAGTTTAGATTTTGTGTTGGGAGATGTTGACAGATGACAGACGTCTTAGCAAAAGTTGGCTTTCTTGCACTTGCTGCATTAAATGGCGCAATCATTTTTACAATTATGGATGTTAAAGGTGCCTCCTGGATGCAGAGAAGGCCAGGGCCTTTACATGTTGGACTTAGAGGTTTTATATTTCCGTTAGCTGAAATACTAAAATTTGTTCAAAAAGAAGACATAATTCCAACTGAAGTTGACAGGCCAGTATTTAAATGGGCACCTGCGTATGTTATGGTTTCTTGTGTTGCTCTTTTTGCTGTAGTTCCAATGAGTCCTACATTAGTAGTTGCAGATTTAGAACTAGGTGTTTTCTTTGCACTTGCAATTAGCTCTTTAGGAACCATAGGTGTATTAACTGCTGGATGGTCATCAGCAAATAAATACTCCCTTATGGGAGGACTAAGAGCGGCAGGACAGCTCATAGCATACGAACTCCCACTGATACTTGCTGTAGTCGGGGTTGTTATTCAAGCTGAAACTATGTCATTAGTTGGGATCGTAGAGAAACAAATTGAATGGGGAGTTCCTTTTGTTGTTGGTGGACAGATAGTTGGTTTTCTAATTTTTATGGTTGCCGCAACAGCTGAAATGATGAGAGTGCCATTTGATATGCCAATTGGTGAATCAGAATTAACTATGGGATTTATGACAGAATATTCTGGGATTAGATTTCTTATTTTTTATATTTCTGAATACATGAATATGTTCATTTTATGTGCTATTGCTTCAACACTATTTCTTGGTGGTTATCATGTGCCTCTACTACCAACAGAATGGGTAAACTTTTATGGACCTGTTGTTCTCTTAACTAAAACTGCTATTTTAGGTTTTATCTTGGTAGCAATAAGGTGGTCACAACCAAGATTTAGAGAAGATCAATTACAAAACCTTGCTTGGAAGATACTTATTCCGGCATCTTTAGTTAATATTCTTGTAACTGCAATTATGAAAGTTGGATTTTAATGAAGACATTCAAGCCAAAAATACCAGGATTTTTAATCGGAATAAAAATTGTCATTGTAAATATGCTTAAAACTTTATCTCCATTCCATTCAAAACCAAATGTCAACTATCCATTTGAAAAAGAAAAAGTCGCACCAAGAGCAAGAGGGGTTATTGCTTTAGACCAAGAAGCATGCACCAGTTGTATGTTGTGTGCACGACAGTGCCCTGATTGGTGTATTTATATAGAAGGCCATAAAGAATTACAACCTCCTTCAAAACCTGGAGGTAGACAAAGAAGTAGAGCTGTCTTGGACAGGTTTGACATTGACTATGCACTATGTATGTATTGTGGAATTTGTGTAGAAGTTTGCCCATTCGATGCTTTGTTTTGGTCACCAGAATATGAATATTCTGAATTCAACATGGGTGACATGTTGCACGACAAAGAACGCCTAGACGATTGGCTCCAAACTGTTCCAGATCCTGAGGGACTCGAAAGTTAAAAATGGAAATTTTTGAGATTGTAACTTACTTCGTTCTTCTTTTATTGGTTTCAACCGCTCTTAGGGTAGTAACAACTTCAAACGTGATTCATGCTGCTATATCCCTTGTGTTTACACTAGCCTTGACTTCTGTATTATTTTTACTTCTTTCAACGGAGTTTGTTGCTCTTGTATTAGTGCTTGTATATATTGGCGCGGTTATAGTTCTCTTTTTATTCGGAATTATGATTACTCGGGCACCATTAGGAAAAAATGCCGAGCTTGATAACGATAAAAATAAAAAATTAGGGGCGGCAATCGCAGGCTCAATATTTTTCTTGTTTTCATACATATTAGTAAATGGATTTGATGGCCAAGTTGTCGTAACTTCCGGCTCTTCTACTGAACTGCTAGGAGAAATACTGCTTAGTAGATTTGTTTTTCCCTTTGAATTAGTTTCGTTTGTTTTACTTGCTGCTCTAATTGGAGGAATAACATTAGCTAGAAAAGATGAAGCACTAATTGATGAGGATCAAGTTTGATTGTCCAACCCGTTTTAGTAGTAGCAGCTGCTTTATTTTCGCTAGGCATTTATGGAATATTAGTCAGAAGGAATGCTGTAATGGTTCTCTTATCTATCGAACTCATTCTTAACTCTGTAAATATTAATTTCATCTTGTTTGATACGATGCTCGCTGATACTTTAATGCAGGGACAAATTTTTACGATTTTTATTATTACGATTGCAGCAGCTGAAGTAGGCATAGGATTAGCGATTGTACTCATGTTATTTAGAAACAGACAAACAGCTAACATAAACGAATTTGATTTAATGAAATGGTAAATTTCAAACCCACTGTTTTTGCTGAAGGTGAATTAGTTTACACCGACGGGGGAATCTTAGCAGAGTATGCTTGGTTATTAGTAGTGTTACCCTTTGTGGCTGCATTAGTCATAACTTTTACAGGTAAATATTTACCTTTGAAAGGAGCAGAAGTAGCCCTAACTACTATTGGAATAATATTTTTGTACAGTGCCGCACTAATGTACTTACACATCACAAGTGGTGTTGTAAATGAATTTTTTATAAACGTTGGAAGTATTGGTGTATTTGATATTGAGTTTGGCTGGGTAGTCGACGGACTATCAATAATGATGTATTTTGTTGTTGGAACGGTTGCGTTACTTGTTTTCATTTATGCAACAAATTATATGGAAGGTGAAATTAGATATACTTTTTTCTTTACATCGCTAACTCTATTTGCCGGAAGCATGTTAGTTTTAGTATCTTCTCCAACTCTTATTCAAATTTTAATTGGATGGGAACTTGTTGGAGTCTGCTCTTACTTACTAATAGGTCACTACTGGGAGAAGAAAGATAATTCCTCTGCAGCCATGAAAGCTTTTATTACAAATAAAATAGCTGATGTAGGGTTGATGATTGGAATAATCATTTTAGCTTTAAACACTGGAACATTGAGAATTTCTAAAATTCTTTATCAGTCAACACATGATTATGAAAAGTTATCTACCGTTGCGTTTGTTGCTGCAATTTTATTATTTGTTGGTGCGATGGGTAAGAGTGCTCAATTTCCATTACATGTTTGGTTGCCTGATGCTATGGCTGGTCCAACACCTGTCTCTGCACTAATGCATGCAGCAACAATGGTCACAGCTGGTGTTTATTTATTAGCAAGAATGTTTCCATTTTATAAAGCAATGGCACCAGATGCATTAGATGTTGTGATGCTTTTCGGTGTTATTACTTTATTAGCTGCTGGATTAATTGCGGTTGTACAAGACGATCTAAAAAAGGTACTTGCATACTCAACAGTAAGTCAGTTGGGATATATGGTTGCTGCAATTGGTTCAGGCGCATATACCGCTGCATTATTTCATTTGTGGACACACGCATTTTTCAAAGCTTTATTGTTTTTAGGAGCAGGTTCTGTAATCCACTCTGTTCATAGCAATAGTATGTTAGAAATGGGTGGTTTGAGAAAAGTTATGCCAAAGACATTTGCTACATTCATAATTGGAACTATTGCTTTAGCTGGACTCCCACCATTTGCAGGTTTTTTCTCTAAAGATGAAATTCTTGCTTCATTTAATCATGAGGGAGAAACTACTTTCTTTTTTATAGCAGTTTTAGGTGCATTTATAACAGCATTTTATATGACTCGAGCAGTTTCTTTAACATTCCTTGGAGAGTATAGAGGCCATGGCCATCCTCACGAATCACACAATCTCATGACAACTCCGCTTCTAACACTGTCTGTCTTTGCAATAGCCTCAGGTTGGGTAAATATTCCTGGGGTTTACACAGGATTTACAGACTGGGTTACAACAAGGAAGAATAAAATTGTTGAATACCATCCGGAAAGCTTTGACTTATTCGCACTATCGAGTGGCTTATTAGCTGGTTTGCTAGGTATCGCACTTGGATATTACTTATATCAGTTGCAAGGAAGCGCAGAAACAGGTGATAATAAAATTAAAATTCAACCTATATGGTCAGTTCTTGAAAACAAATATTATCTAGATCACTTTTATTTCAAGTTTGTAATTGATCCAGTAAAAATTAATATTTCTAAAGCCGTAGATAAATTTAACACAAATGTAATTGATAGATTTGTAAATGGTTTTGGACAAGTTGCTTCCTTAATGGGTAGTGTTGTGTACAATAATTTTGATCAAAATGGAATTGATAAATTGTTAAACATGTCTTCAACCGGAACTGATAATTTTGGCGGTAAGGTTAAATTGTTACAAACGGGCAAGACACAACAATATTTAATGCTATTTTTAGGTGGCGTAGTGACAATTAGTTTATTAATTTTATTTATAACATAGGAGGGGAAAAGTGGAATTATTGACAAATGGTATGGGGCTTTCTGTTGTAGTCTTTTTCCCTTTGATTAGTGCATTTATAATTACATTGATACCAAAAGCTCAGGAACAATTAATTAAAAGGTTTGCATTAGTTTCTTCACTCATCACTTTTGTTTTAAGTGCAGTCTTACTATTTCAATTTGATTTTTCCTCAGCCGACAAACTCCAACTTGGTAATAAAATATCATGGATAAAAAGTATAAATGCAAATTATGAAATTGGCATAGACGGTATATCTCTCCCTCTTTTAGTGTTATCAACTTTTATTACCGTACTAGCAATAATTTATTCAATAGAGCATTTACCTGAACCAAAAAGTCCTAAAGGTTTTTTAGCTTTAATACTCGTTCTTGAAACAGGAATGAATGGAACATTTGTAGCTTTAGATTTGATTCTTTTCTTCGTATTTTTTGAAATTGTATTACTACCTATGTATTTTATGATCGGAATATGGGGCGATAAAACTGTAAGGACTGTATCTGGATTTAAAAATCAAATAGAGACGAGGCTTTATGCAAGTATTAAGTTTTTTGTTTTCACATTATTTGGATCTGCTTTTATGCTTCTTGGTTTTTTGGGACTTTATTATCGGGGAAATAAAACATTTAGTATTCCTGAGTTAATTGAGTTGGGAACCTCAGGCGCATTTACAGGAACATTTGCAACGCTGGTATTTGCAGTATTATTTTTGGGTTTTGCTGTAAAAGTCCCAATGTGGCCTCTTCACACATGGCTTCCAGATGCTCACACAGCAGCACCGACTGTTGGCTCAGTATTACTGGCAGCAATTTTATTGAAGCTTGGATCATACGGTTTTGTCAGAATTGCAATACCTATACTTCCAGATCAGGCAAAAGCATGGGCTCCAGCAATAGCCATTCTTTCGGCAATTGGAATTATATATGGATCTTTGGCTTGCCTTGCACAGACAGATTTAAAGAGACTAATCGCTTTTTCATCAGTCGGTCATATGGGTTTTGTTATGTTAGGAATAGCATCTTTAACGCCTATAGGAATTAATGCCGCAATGATAGGAATGGTTGCTCATGGGGTAATCACTGGATTACTTTTCTTCTTGTCAGGCTCTATGGCACATACTTACCACACAAGAGATATGGGCAGATTAGGAGGAAACATGAAGTTACTCCCAAAAACGGGTGCATTGTTAGGGTTTACTGCGATGGCTTCATTAGGCCTCCCAGGCCTTGCTGGCTTTTGGGGAGAATTCATGGCTTTATTAGGAGCTTACAATCCATTAGATGGTTTAAATATAACTGTATTTAGAACTTCGATGGTTGCCGGTGCTATTGGAACTGTCTTAACCGCAGGTTATTTACTTTGGATGTTACAAAGAGTTAATTTAGGAGAGCCATCAGATGAATGGTTAGACAAAGATCTTCATGATGCAGATGTTTATGAGCTTTCAGCATGGATTCCACTAGTTGTTTTAACAGTATTAATTGGGGTATTTCCTAAATTAATATTTGGTGCAACGAATGATGCAGTTATAGCCATGCTATCCAAAGCCTTTGGGGGTTAAAAATTTCTATAAATTATTTTGCAATATCTACTGAACTTATTGTAGTTTTTACCATAGTTGGAACACTAGTTCTTGATTTGATTCTTCCAAGAAAATCAAAATATTATGTAGCTGCTTTTGCACTTCTTGGAACTTTATTTTCTTTGGCACCTTTAGTAATTCAATGGGCAAGCTATACGACACCTATATATGCTTTTGAAAATAGCTTTGTTATTGACAAATTTTCAATTATTTTAAAAGGATTATTTATATTAATTACTTATTTAACCTTCCTTCTCTCAATTAACTTCATTGAAAGCGATAAGTATTACCAAGGAGAATATTACTACTTATTATTAAGTTCTCTTTTAGGTGCACTAATAGTCAGTTCTTCTAGGGATTTGTTAACTATATTTATTGGTATTGAACTTGCCTCTACTCCGATGTTTTTACTTTCTGGATGGAAAAAAGGTGATCGAAAATCAAATGAGGGTGCAATTAAGTTTTTTCTCTTAGGCGTATTATCAGCTTCTCTTATATTGTATGGATTTTCGCTTCTGTATGGTCTTTCAGGCAAACTAGTTTTTTCCGAGATCTCTTCATATTTGCTTGGTGCATCACTTGCTAATTCTCCAGTAGTATTACTGAGTGCAATATTAGTAATATCTGGAATTGGATTTAAGATTTCCGTAGTTCCTTTTCATTCATGGGCACCAGACACTTACGAGGGAGCACCCTTACCTGTAACTGCATATCTATCTGTAAGTTCAAAAGCAACTGGTTTTGTTGCTCTCATAATTTTATTAACCAAAGTTTTTGCAGGATCAGGATCAAGCTGGGGGATAATTCTTGTGATTATCTCAGGCTTGACCATGACACTTGGTAATTTGGTCGCATTGCAACAAAATAACCCAGTTAGACTTTTAGCTTATTCATCTATTTCGCAAGCTGGTTTTATATTAGCCCCAATTGCAATATCTGGAATTACCGGAGATTATCAAGATGGAATTTTTGCAAGTGTTACTTATCTGATTATTTACGCATTTATGAATTTAGGAGCATTCTTGTCCGTGCATCTTTTTAGTAATTATGCCGGATCAACAAACTTCTATGAGTGGGGAGGGGCTGCGAGAAAATCACCTCTAGCCGGAGTCTTAACAACAATCTTCTTTTTCTCACTTGCGGGAATACCACCTTTAGGTGGTTGGTTCGCAAAGTTTGTAGTATTTAGAAGCTTATTAGGCTCTGCAAATTCAATTGGAATTGCTCTCGGAGTTGTTGGTGCAATAAATGCTGTAATTGCTTTAGTTTATTATGCGAGAATATCAAAAGTTATATGGATGGATGAACCTAAATCTATCAATGAGGAGAAAATTTTTCAATTTGAAAATCCTCTTAAAGTGGTTGGTGTATTCACTGTTCTAATAACATTTGTTTCTGGAATCTTTCCAGGGATTTTCAGTTATCTCGGAGAAGTATCCTCGATATTTTTTGGCAATTAAGATTTGCCGAAACAAAACTTTTTCTCTTATTTACATGAAAAATATGACACAGAATTTATATATTTCGACACTTTTATGGAGGAAGCTTTATATTCGAGACTAGGATTTTTTAATACTGATCAAGTAAGGTCTGATAAAGATGGTGATTTTTTAACATCTCCCGAAGTTTCGAAATATTTTGGAAAAATAATACGAAATTGGATCAATTCTGAAAGTAATTTAAAAAATATTATTGAAATAGGCTCTGGTACAGGTTCCTTGATAGAACAAATAGGTATAAAAGAAATTACTGCTGTTGAACTATCTTCTACTGCAAGAAAAGAATTAATTAATAAAGGGATAAACACACATACAAGTTTTGATGAATTAACTACCAAAACATCTGATTTAATTTTTGGAAATGAAATATTAGACAATATACCATGCTCTATCGGATTATATAAAGATGAAATTTGGTATGAAAAAGTAGTGTTACTTGAGGAGGCTTCACTGGCATATGACTTAAAACCTATGAGAAATTTAGAACTTGATTGGGTAAATAAAAATAATATTGTTCCAAATGAGGATTATGAGTTCGAGATTCAAGTCAATATTGATAAATTTTTAAATTCAGTCATTAAAAAAATCAATCCTGGAAAAATTTTACTTTTTGATTATGGTTACGAACAGCAAAACAGGGATAAGAGAGTGTATAGTTCATTGTTAAGAACATACAAAAATCATCATTTATCTGTTGACCCTATTGAAGATCCAGGAAACTTAGATATTACTTACGACGTAAACTTCTCCTCTATATCTAGAGAACTAAAATACCTTGGTTATGATGTGACTTTAAAACTACAAAGAGATTTTTTACTTGATAATGGATTCAATATTTTTTTTGATGAATTGCAAGAAAAGTATATATACGCTGAAGGAATTGAAAAATTAAAGATTAATTCTGAGTTGAATGGAATGAAAGCAATTGTTGATTCAAATGGTTTAGGAGGCTTTTACTGTTTAATTGCAGAAAAGTTATAAATTTAAAGTTTTTATAATTAAATTATGAATTTTGTAAAAACTACCGCTCTACTAACGCTTATGACTCTAGTAGTAATGTTTTCTGCAACAGCTTTTGGTTTTGATCTTGTTTCAGCACTTTTTTTTGCTTTAATTTTTAATGGATTCATCTATTTTTTCTCAGGCAATTTAGCTATAAAATCAACTCGTGCTCAGCCAATAAAAGATGGACAATTTAGTGAAGTAACTCAAATTATTTCTCACCTAACTCAAAAAGAAAAGATGCCAATGCCAGAACTGTATGTTATTAATAGCGATCAACCAAATGCATTCGCAACAGGTAGAAATCCAAAAAACGCAAAAGTTGCAGTAACTACAGGTATATTAAACCTTCTTAATAGAGATGAGTTAGAAGGCGTTTTGGCCCATGAATTATCACATATAAAAAACAGAGATATTTTAGTATCTAGTATTGCTGCAATGTTGGCAGCTGCAGTTTCTTTTATGTCTAGGATGGCTTTTTGGGGTGGTGGAAGCAGAAATAGAAACACACATCCTGCAATAATAATTTTGGCATTTATTGCAGCCCCTATAGCTTCTTTAATCATAAGAATGGCAATATCGAGGACTAGAGAATTTGGTGCTGACAAAACAGGTGCAGAAATCTCAGGTAACCCATTAGCTTTAGCGTCAGCTCTAGAAAAAATTGATCGATACTCAAAAGTTCCAATGAATGTTAACCCTGCAGTTAGTCAACTTTTTATATCTGATCCATTAAAGGCTTTTTCTGGCAATAGTTTTAGTAAATTATTTTCAACTCATCCCCCAACAATCGAAAGAGTAAGACGACTAAGGCAAGCTCAAAGTGGAATTAGGTATTAATAGTACTCCATCGGTTCAACCAAATGAAGTTGAAAATTTGATACAAGAAGGATGTGTACTTGTTGATGTCAGAGAAAACGATGAATGGACATCTGGCCACCACGTAAATGCTATTCATATTCCAATGGGAGAAATAATGGATAATATGAATAGTTTTCACCAAAATGAAAAATATATATTTGTATGTCGGTCTGGTTCAAGATCAGCCAGGGTAACTAACTATATGATTTCACAAGATTTAGAAGCCTATAACATGTCTGGCGGAATGAAAGAGTTAAGAAACTTTACTAAAGAAATTTATGACTCTGAAGGCAATCCAGGACAAATCATTTAAACTTTATTTGTGATTATTTGTATTGGAAATGCGTTAGTTGATTCTTTAGAACAAATTGAAGAATTTGTAATCGATGAATTAAATTTAAACAAAGCAAGAATGACTTTGGTAGATAAAGAACGTTCAAATTTTCTTCTTCAAAATATGAAAAATCCAATTTACGAAGCTGGAGGTTCTGCAGCCAATACAGCATATTGGATCTCACAATTGGGCGGAAAAGTGGGATTTATTGGAAAAATCTCAAATGATGATTTAGGTAAAAAATTTAAGTCAAGTTTAAAAGATTCTGGCCTAAGTGATTATACAGTTCTTGAAAGTGAAGATAATCAAACTGGATTATGTGCAATCTTTATTACGCCTGATGGTGAAAGAACGATGAACACTTATCTTGGAGCTGGTGAACATCTCTCAGTTGACGACTTACACATGGATGCAATTAAAGAAGCAAAAATTTTATATATGGAAGGTTACTTATGGGATAAACCTTCAAGTAAATCTGCTTTTCTAAATGCAGCAAAGATTAATAAAGAATCTGGGGGTCTAAATTCAATAAGCCTATCAGATGTATTTTGTGTTGAGATGCATCGAGATAGTTTTATTAGCTTTATTGCAGATGATATTGATTATGTGTTTTGCAATGAAGATGAATTAAATTCTCTATGTCTTCAAAGTTCTACAAATGAATCATTTAAATATTTTGAAGAAAATTTTCCTAAAGTTAAAGAATTAATTTGTACTTTAGGATCAGACGGAGCGGTAATTTTAAAGAATAGTGAAAGACATTTTTTTGAAGCTACCGAAACAAAAGTTATTGATAAAACAGGTGCAGGCGACTTCTTTGCAGCAGGATATCTCTATGGTTTACAAAAGGAATTCTCTTTAGATAAGTCAGCTAACTTTGCTAATAAAAGTGCTGCACATGTCATTAGTGAGATTGGAGTAAGGCCTAAAAGTAAATTTAATTAATCAGTCCAACCTATTAAATTTTGTATTTCTCTTTCTTCATCATCAAAAATTTTCAAATTTACTTCTGAAAATTGTATTATTCCTGGTTTGGATTTCTTATTTTTGGAAAAAATTATAAAATTTTCCTCCGAGTCTAATGCTGCAATATAGTCACCATTTGGAGACCAGTGAAGAGACTCAAAGTAATAGTTTGTGGGTGCTTTCGATTTGAAAACTTCTATATTCTCCATTCTATTTGCATAGTAGACTCCAATTACCCTTGAGTTATAATCAGACGTGTCCCATGGGTCAATAAGTTTTTCACCATATACATTCATCCTATTTCTGTCTTCAGAGTAAAAATTTGGTTGCTGTACCTTATCAACTACTTTTTTTGTCTCTATATTTATTATTAGCCCCATTTCGTCACCTGATGATTCATCCCAATATTTGAGTAAGATATTTTCATCTTCAAAAATTTCAGTATTGTAAAAGTAAATATCATATGACATATCGTAAAGGTCGCTACTACAAATTATTTTTTCTTCTTTAAATGAATTAGCTTCAAGATCAATCAATAAAATACATTCGTCCATAATATCTGGTGCGGGAGGAATTAAATTTTGACTTTGAACCTGAACATGATAAATTAATTTTCCTCTGAGTCCGTCTTCATTCTCTAAGATTTCATATTTCGGTAAAGGTACGACTCCAAATATAGCAACAATGATTGTAGTTATAAGAAGTATTCCTAGCGATAGGAATAAAGGAGTATTTCTTTGCTTCATTTTTTTATTCTGTATCAGTAGATATAATATTCTCTCTTATTGAATTTAAATATAAACCTACTACTACAAGCACTCCTCCCACTAGGAAAAGAATTAAAGGTGGCCATATGTTGTCTGGCAATATTTCAGTTATCAACCTCGGAAGGTTTATAACTAGGCCCAAACCACCAATAAAAAATATCACTTGTTCAGAAAGCTGAATACTTGCCCAAACATAAAATATTGATCCCAAAATTAAAATTAAAATACTAATTATTTCAACTTGAATGAGGTCTTCTATCAAAATTATTGTGCCAATGGAAACAGTAGATGCTGATAGTAAATATCCTAACCAGCTTGGTTTCAGAAGTGTTGAGTAAGTATTTATACCCCAAATGCTTCCAATAGCAATTAAAAAAAGTCCAGCAGCCCAAGGTTCGATATTCGGAAATAATAAATTCCCAACAGCACCCAGATGAAAACATATACAATAAAATAATGCTGCATGTTGAAAAATTAATTTTGTTCTTAAAAACAAATAAATAGCATAAAGTAAAACAAAAAACGAAACAACAACAAAGGATATCTCTTCACTAAAATTTACGATTCCTGTTTCTTGGAGAATATTTATAGCAAAAGTTACCGAGGCCCCAAATGAAATATTTGAAATCAAGAAAAGAAATGAGCTAACTCTTTCTGTTGATTTAAAAATGAATAGTTTTTCATCTTCTAATTTTTCACTATAAGTAGCTGCATAAAATAAGAAGTAAGTAGTTGCTACTAAAAGTCCTAGTTGCGCCCAGTATGCAAGATTCATCCACAATAAAGGTATTGTTCCAAGAAGACCAGATAAAAGAAATAAACCTCCAATTAAAGTTATTGCTCTTGCAACTTTAGATTTTTGATTTGGATTTGACTCATCTTCAAACTTTAATATTTTTTCATAAGAAGCTTGATTAATTAGACCATTTTCTAGCCATCTATTTAACAATTCTCTTACTTTTTTGTCCATAAAATAATCCTAATCAATTAAAAATTCATCTCACTAATTTTTATTTATAATCTAAAATCAATAGAGACTTTATTGTTATGCCGAGATGCCCGAGCGGCCAAAGGGAGCAGACTGTAAATCTGCCGGCTACGCCTTCGTAGGTTCGAATCCTACTCTCGGCACTTTGCCCTCTTAGCTCAGTCGGTAGAGCACTTCCATGGTAAGGAAGAGGTCTCCGGTTCAATCCCGGAAGAGGGCTCAGAGGCTAAAATAAGTCTTATGGCGGCGTAGCTCAGTTGGTAAGAGCGCACGACTCATAATCGTGAGGTCGGCAGTTCAAGTCTGCCCGCCGCTACAAGTTAATAAAAGGAGAAAAAATGGCTTCAGATAAGAGACCACCAATAACTTTGGTCTGTACTGAAACTGGTGATCACAATTACGTGACCACAAAAAATAAAACAAACACTCCAGATAGATTGGAGATGATGAAATATAGTCCAAGATTGAGAAAACATACACTGCATCGAGAAAAAAGATAGATTTATTAAGATTTCCTAATTATTCTTGATATAGATAATGAGTAGTACATCAGAGGTGAGCAACCATAGTGATGAAATTTCTAATTCGGAGCTAGTTAGAAAATCACAACTTGGAGATAAAGCTGCATTTGAACAGCTTGTTATTAGGCATCAAGATTTAGTTTTTTCTCTTGCTTATAAACTTACAGGAAATAGAGAAATGGCAAACGATGTAGCACAAGAGGCTTTTATTAGGGCTTGGAAAGCTATTGAAAAATTTAGAGGTGATTCCACTTTTAGCACTTGGATTTATAGAATCACAGTTAATACTGCCTGGACTTTGAGAAAGAAAGCTAAGAAGCACAATACTTTAAATATTGACGACACTTATGAACCAATCGTAATTGATGAGAAAAAAGATCCAGAGTTAGTTGCTATAAACTCCGACCTATCGTCAGTATTAATTAATGCATTAGATAAAATTCCAATTGAGCAGAGAATTATCGTTGAACTAAAAAATATAGAAGGAAGATCTCATAAAGAGATTGCAGATTACTTGGATATAAGTGTCACCGCTGCAAAGGTTAGACTTCATAGAGCCCATCAAAAGCTAAGACAGATTTTAGAGGAAGTTGAGCGATGAGAGATTTTTTTAATGATTTGAAAAAAAATATTCTGTGTAGAAGAACAAGAAATAAGATGCTTTCAGCATATTTAAGTAACGAATATTTTGGTTTCGACGACAACTTACATGCATCTTCATGCATCAAGTGTCAGGTATCTGGAAAAAGATACAAAGCCTTTAAAGAGGAGTTAGATAATGAATTTCAAAAAGATGTAGAGGTTCCAACAGATTTTGCTTCAAAAGTAATGTCTTCACTTGATAAAAAAGTAAAAACAACTACAAGTAAGAGCACAAAAATAATATTATTGACATTGCTTGGAATATTATCAATTGTATTTTTAATATTTGGAAGAAAACGCTCGTCTAATAAATTAGAGAAGGAGCAGTAACTTAGGGGTGTAGCTCTAATTGGCAGAGCGACGGTCTCCAAAACCGTAGGTTGTGAGTTCGAGTCTCACCGCCCCTGCAGAGGTAATTATGAATGAAATGAACAGAGAAATGAGGAGAATGTCCGAACGTGAAGAGCGTTTGGCAAAAAAAGCTGAAAGAAATATTGGCAAATATCAATCCGGAGAAAAAGTTTCTAGATTTAAGAGAATTACAAATTATCTTGGAGAGGTTAGGACCGAATTAAAAAGAGTTAACTGGCCTACATATTCAACTCTAACTTCATTCACACTTGTAACAATTATTACAATTGCATTTTTTACTACATTTATTTTTGGAATGGACTTTAGTTTTAAAAATTCTTTGATTAACCTATTAACCTTTGGTGAATAATGGTAGAAGACACAGTTACAACAGAAGAAACAAATGAATTAAGTGATGAAATAGAGGATTCACCTTCACATCCTTATGACCTGCCAGGTGAGTGGTTTGTATTAAACGCACAATCTGGACATGAAAAAAAAGTAAGAACAAATATTTTAACTAGAATAAAGAATCTTCATTTAGAAGACAAAGTATATGATGTAGTAATTCCCACTGATGAAGTTGTAGAAATTAGAAACGGTAAAAAAGTTAATTTAGAAAAAAAGACTTTTCCTGGATATGTACTAGTAAGGATGGATCTGGATGATACTACTTGGTATGAAATTAGGAACACACCTTCAATCATTGGGTTTGTTGGTTCTGGGAAAAGACCTATCCCTTTATCTAGAAGAGAGATTGAACGCATTTTAGGATCTAACGAAGAGGTAGAAGTCAAAAAAGAGTCTCCAAAATTCAAGCCAGATTTTGAAATTGGAGAAACAGTAAGAGTCACAACAGGTCCTTTTGCAGACTTCAACGGCATCATTGAGGAAATTAATTTAGACCAATCAAAAGTTACAGTTCTAGTTAATATATTTGGACGAGAAACTCCTGTAGAGCTTGGCTTTACAGATATAGTGAAAAATTAAGGATACAAATGTCAAAACCAATTAAAGCATTACTTAAATTACAAATACCTGGCGGAGGAGCTACACCAGCACCGCCAGTTGGTTCAGCGTTGGGTCAATATGGTGTAAACATCATGGATTTTGTTCAAGCATTTAACAATGATACCGCAAGCAGACAGGGAGAAACTGTGCCAGTAGAAATAACTATATATGAAGACAATTCATTCACTTTTGTTACAAAAACTGCTCCAGCTTCATATTTAATTAAAAAGGCAATAGGTCTAGAATCAGGATCTCCAGAACCGCATAAAGAAAAAGTTGGCTCAATCACTAAAGATCAACTAAAAAATATTGCTGAAGTGAAAATGCAAGATTTGAATGCAAATGATATTGACGCAGCTATAAATATTATTGCAGGAACTGCCAGATCAATGGGAGTGACTGTAGAAAATTAAAGACTAGTAATATTTGGGAGATTAAAATCGTTCGAACCAAAGGAGTATAAATGAAAAAACACGGAAAAAAATACGTACAAGCCAAAGAGAAAATATCTGAGACTAAACAATCGAAATCAGAAGCTATTAAAACCTGCAAAGAGATAGCATCAGCAAAATTTGATGAATCTATTGACGTTTCTTTTTCTTTAGGTATCGATGCAAAAGATGCAGAACAAAATATTAGAAGTACAGTTTCTTTACCAAATGGAACTGGTAAAGAAGTAAAAATCGCTGTTTTTGCTGGTGGAGAGGCCCTAACACAAGCTGAGGAAGCAGGAGCAGACATAGTTGGTGGTAAAGAATTGGCTACAAAAATTGCTTCAGAAGAAAAGTTAGATGTTGATATTGTAATTTCTACACCTGAAATGATGGCTGAAGTTGGTCAATTAGGAAAAATTCTTGGACCTAAAGGACTCATGCCTAATCCAAAAACCGGTACAGTAACTCCTAATGTTGCGAAAGCTGTTGAGGACTTTAAAAAAGGAAAGATAGAAATTAAAAATGATAAATTTGGAAATTTACAAATGTCCATAGGCAAAGTTTCATTTGATGCAGATAGCATTTTACAAAACTTTGATGAAGTTATTGCAGAAGTCTTAAAATCTAAACCAGCTTCTTCAAAAGGTGAATTCATAAAAAGTGTTTACATTTCATCAACTATGGGACCATCAATACCAGTTGATATAAATCTGTAATTTATTTGTATTTAAAATTAAAAGAAGTTTATATTATTAAAAGACAATTAAAACCAAAGACCGTTAGTCATTTATTGTAAATCTAACGCAGGTAAAGTGATTATGGTCCTTGGTGTGCAAGGATTTTTTATATGGTAAGAGAAGATAAAGTTAAAGCTGTTAAAGACTTAGAAGATTTATTTAAGTCTGCAAACGCTTTGGTACTGGCAGAATATAGAGGCCTTACTGTATCTCAACAAACTAAGCTTAGAAGATCTTTAAAAAATGCAGGCGCGTCTTTTAATGTAGTAAAAATGTCGCTTGCTAAAAGAGCAGCTGAAAATATTGGACTAGATTCGCTCTCAGATTATTTTGCAGGACCTACTGGTGTCACAATTATTGATTCTGATCCTGTGGAAGCTGCAAAAGTATTAAAAGATTTTTCAAAAGAAAATGATGCCTTTGTAGTTAAAGGTGGATTAATGAATTCAGAACCTTTAACTGTTGAACAAATTAATGTGCTTGCGAATATTGAACCTAGAGATGTACTTCTTGCCAAAATTGCTGGAGGATTTAATGCCCCTCTAGTAAAAGTGGCTGCGGGCACAAAAGCTATTATCAATAAAGCATCTTATGCTTTGAGCGCATTGGTCGATAAAAAAGCATCGACAGAAGAAGTTTCTGAAGTTGCCTCTCCTGATGAGGATGTTGCAATTTCTGAAGAAGTTAAAAATGAGGAGGAATAACAAATGGCTAAAATGACAACTGATGAGTTGCTTGGCGTATTTGAGGAGATGACAGTATTAGAATTAAAAGAATTCTTAGACGCTTTTGAAGAAAAGTTTGATGTTACTGCTGCAGCCCCTATCGCTGTTGCCGCTGCACCAGCAGGGGGAGGAGATGACGCAGGAGCGGGAGAAGAAAAAGATTCTTTTGATGTTGTTCTTGCAGATGCAGGTTCACAAAAGATACAAGTTATCAAAGAAGTTAGAGGCTTAACTAGTTTAGGACTAAAAGAAGCCAAAGAACTTGTTGATAACGCTCCTTCAGATATACTTTCTGGTGCTTCCAAAGAAGATGCTGAAAAAGCTAAAGAAGCCCTAGAAGGTGCTGGCGCAACTGTAGAATTGAAATAATTTTATTATTATTTGTTTGCTTAAATAAAAAGTACTAATATACTCTACCTTTCGGGTAGTTGTTATTAATTTTTTTAGGAGGCTTGTTGTCCGCTGTTCAGAATTCTAGACTTTCGTTTGCAAAAATTCCAAAAGTTCTAGATATTCCAGACTTATTAATTATACAAAAAGATTCCTTCAAGTGGTTTATTGAAGAAGGTCTAAAAGAAATACTTGAAGAAATTTCACCTATTGAAGATTTCTCTGGTCGTTTTTCATTAGAATTTTTGAACCATTATTTTGAAGAACCGCTAAAGACTCTTGAAGACTGCAGAGTAACAGACTCTACTTATTCACAACCTTTATATGTAACTGCCCAATTTCTTGATAGAGAAACAGGCCAAATTAAACAACAGACAGTATTTTTAGGCGATTTCCCAATTATGACTGATACGGGTACATTCGTTATAAATGGTACAGAAAGAGTAATTGTAAGTCAGCTAGTTAGATCTCCAGGTGTATATTTTTCTCAAGAAATTGATAAGACTTCAGACAAAGAAGTTTTTATTGGAAAAATGATTCCTGGAAGAGGTGCATGGCTTGAATTTGACACAGATAAAAGAGACACTTTAGGTGTAAGAGTAGATAGAAAAAGAAGACAGCACATTACTGGGTTTTTAATGGCTTTGGATGTAATTGAAAACAAAGAAGATGCTATTGAGCTTCTTGGAGACTATCCATCAGTTCATAACACTATTGAAAGAGATCCTGATACTACTAGAGAAGCAGCGCTAATTGACTTATATAGAAAGCTTCGTCCAGGAGAACCTGCCTCAGTTGAATCAGCTAGAAATCTGGTAAAGCAGATGTTCTACACTCCTAAAAGATATGACCTAACAAAGGTTGGAAGATATAAGGTTGAGCAAAAACTTGGACGTGAATACGGCGAGAAAGATGCTGAAACATACTCTACTGAAGTTGACGGCATGTTAAGAATAGAAGACATGATTGACTCAATTAAATATGTAATTGCCCTGCATTCAGGTGAAGAAAGTTTTAAAAACAATTTAGGAAAAGAAATTCCGGTCAAACTAGATGATATTGATCATTTTGGAAATAGAAGAATCAGGACAGTTGGAGAATTAATTCAAAATCAGGTACGTGTCGGTCTTAGTAGACTAGAGAGAGTTGTTAGAGAAAGAATGACTACCCAGGAACCAGAAGCAATTACTCCACAATCATTAATAAACATAAGACCTATCCAAGCTTCCTTAAAAGAATTTTTTGGAACAAGTCAATTAAGTCAATTTATGGATCAACCAAACCCGATTGCTGGACTTACTCATAGAAGAAGACTTTCAGCCCTTGGACCAGGAGGTCTTTCTAGGGAGAGAGCTGGTTTTGAAGTCCGAGACGTTCATCCATCTCATTACGGAAGAATGTGTCCAATTGAGACTCCAGAAGGTCCAAATATTGGACTTATTGGTACATTGGCAACTTACGGAAGAGTCAATAAATTTGGTTTTATTGAAACGCCATATTGGAAAGTTGAAAATGGTGTAGTAAAAACAAGTAGAGCAGTTTACCTCACTGCTGCACAAGAAGACATATATACAATAGCACAGGCTAATGCACCATTAAATGAAGACGGAACCTTTCAAAACAAAAGGGTGCTTGCAAGACAAGATGGGGGATCAGTCGCTTTCGTCTCAGACAAAGACATAGATTACATGGATGTTAGTCCTAAACAAATCTGTTCCGTAACTACTGCGTTAATACCTTTTCTTGAACACGATGATGCAAATAGAGCCTTAATGGGTTCAAACATGCAACGACAAGCAGTTCCTCTTGTAAAAACAGAAGCACCTTACGTTGGAACTGGCATGGAAGAAAATGTAGCTAGAGATTCTGGAGAAGCACTAATTTCAAATATTGCAGGAATCGTTGAGGCTGTAACAGGTGATGAAATAACTGTCAAAGAAGATGGAACAAATAAAAAGTATAGATACCAGGTACTCAAATTTAAGCGTTCAAATCAAGCAACTAGTTGGAATCAAAAACCATTAGTTAAAGTTGGAACAAAAGTAAAGCCCGGTGATGTTTTAGCTGATGGGCCAAGTACCCAAGGTGGAGAATTAGCATTGGGGAAAAACTTACTAGTTGGATATATGCCGTGGGATGGATACAATTTTGAAGATTCAATTGTTATTTCTGAAAGATTAGTCAAAGAAGATGTTCTTACATCTGTCCACATAGCTGAACACGAAATTGAAGCTAGGGATACAAAATTAGGTGAAGAAGAAATAACTAGAGATATTCCTAATGTTGCGGAAGAAGTTTTAATGGACCTTGATGAAATGGGTATTGTAAGAATTGGTGCTGAAGTATCGCCTGGAGATTATTTGGTTGGAAAAGTAACTCCGAAAGGTGAGACAGAACTTACTCCAGAAGAGAGACTTTTAAGAGCAATATTTGGAGAGAAAGCTAGAGAAGTAAGAGATACTTCATTACGAGTTCCTCATGGTGAAAGAGGAAAAGTAATTGATGTACAAATCTTAAAGAGAGACGAAGGCGCCGATTTGCCACCAGGTGTTAATCAAAAAGTACGAGTTTACGTCGCAATACAAAGAAAAATACAAGTTGGAGATAAGTTATCAGGAAGACATGGTAACAAGGGAGTGATTTCAAAAATACTACCTGTTGAAGATATGCCTTACATGGAAGACGGCAGACCACTTGATATTATGCTCTCACCATTAGGTGTTCCTAGTCGAATGAATCTTGGTCAAATATTAGAAACCCATTTAGGTTGGGCTGCAGACCAAGGTTGGGGTGAATATAAAGGTGGAACAAAAGCAGCTAAAGGTGCAAAACCTGGAACATTAATTTCAACTCCTGTATTTGATGGAGCTGATGAAGATGAAATACATGAAATTTTAAGAAATGTGAACCCTAATAGAGATGGAAACTTGCTTGTTGATGAAGATGGAAAAGCAACCTTGTTTGATGGCAGAACAGGAGAAGCTTTTGATTCAAAGATTACTGTTGGGTACACATATATATTAAAACTTATACATTTAGTTGATGAAAAAATTCATGCAAGATCAACCGGACCTTATTCAATGATTACTCAACAACCACTTGGAGGCAAAGCTCAATTTGGAGGTCAAAGATTTGGTGAAATGGAAGTTTGGGCTCTAGAAGCTTATGGTGCAAGCTATGCTCTACAGGAACTGCTGACAATTAAATCTGACGATACTGTTGGAAGGGTAAAAGTTTATGAATCAATAGTTAAAGGTGACAATATACCAGAACCAGGAATTCCTGAATCATTTAAAGTCCTCCTTAAAGAGATGCAAAGCCTTTGCTTAAATGTTGAAATCCTATCTGCTGGAGAAGAAATTTCAATGAAGGATATTAGCGATGAATATGTAAAAACAGCTGAAACATTAGGAATTGATATGACAAGACCAGAACAAGATGAGGCTGAGGTATAAATAATGGAAAAAATATTTGATGAGTTAAGTATTAGTCTTGCAACATCTGATCAAATGAGAAGTTGGTCATTTGGAGAAGTAAAGAAGCCCGAAACAATTAACTACAGAACTTTGAAGCCTGAAAAAGACGGACTTTTTGATGAAAGAATATTTGGACCAACTAAAGATTGGGAATGTTCATGTGGCAGATATAAAAGAATCAGATATAGGGGCATTGTTTGTGAGAGATGCGGAGTTGAGGTAACAAGAAGAGAAGTAAGGCGTGAAAGAATGGGGCATATAGAACTAGCTGCTCCAGTGACTCATATTTGGTATTTTAAAGGTGTACCAAGTCGTTTAGGTTATTTTCTTGATATGTCTCCAAAAGAATTAGAAAAAGTTATTTATTTTGCAGCTTATTTAGTAGTTTCTATTGACGCCAAGAAGCGAACAAAAGATTTAGCAGAACTTGAAGAAGCTGTTGTTGCAGAAGTAGAGATTGTTAATGAAGATTTTGAAGAATGGGAACAAAAAAGAATTAAACAAATGGATACAGAAATTAAAGCGATGGAAAATGCCAAAATTCCAGAACCTGAGATCCAACTTAGAAAAAAAGAAGTTGAGAAAGAAATAAAGCAAAAAAAAGTTAAGTCAGATGCTGAAATTAAAGTTATTGAAGAGGCATTCTCAACTTTAAAGACTCTTAAGCCGAAGACATTAATTGAAAATGATACATTATGGCGAGAAATGATAGATAAGTATGACGAATACTTCACTGGTGGTATGGGAGCTGAAGCAGTAAGAGAACTTGTACAATTAGTAGATTTGAAAGCAGAAATGGAAAAGCTCGAAAGTGATCTAGAGTCAAAGTCTGCACAAAGAAGACAGCGCGCAATTCAAAGAATGAAAGTAATTAAGCCATTTGCTGATGGAAAGAACCCTCCAGAAGCAATGATCCTTGAGGTTATACCCGTTATCCCTCCAGAACTACGACCAATGGTTCAACTTGATGGTGGAAGATTTGCAACATCAGATTTAAATGACTTATACAGGAGACTAATTAATAGAAATAACAGACTTAAAAAATTAATTGAACTCGGTGCTCCAGAAATAATTATAAGTAATGAAAAGAGAATGTTGCAAGAGTCCGTTGATGCTTTATTCGACAATGGAAGAAGAGGCAGAGCAGTTGCAGGTGCTGGAGGTAGAGGTCTAAAGTCACTTTCTGATATGTTAAAAGGAAAGCAAGGTAGGTTCCGTCAGAATCTTCTAGGAAAAAGAGTTGATTACTCAGCTAGATCTGTAATTGTTGTTGGTCCTCATCTCGAACTACAACAATGTGGCTTACCCAAAATGATGGCTTTAGAACTTTTTAAACCGTTTGTAATGAAAAGATTGGTTGAACTTGGTTTAGCCCAAAATATCAAATCTGCAAAGCGTATGGTGGAAAGATCACGAGCGCAAGTTTGGGATGTTTTGGCAGAAGTAATTGAAGAACACCCAGTCTTACTTAATAGAGCTCCAACTTTGCACAGATTAGGCATCCAAGCATTTGAACCAATATTGGTTGAAGGCAAAGCAATTCAAGTTCATCCATTAGTTTGTGAGGCTTTCAATGCTGACTTTGATGGTGACCAAATGGCAGTTCACGTCCCACTTTCTGCTGAAGCCCAAGCTGAAGCAAGAGTTTTAATGCTATCAACTAATAATGTATTATCACCAGCTTCTGGAAACCCGATTGTTTCTCCAAGTCAAGATATGGTTATTGGTCTCTATTACATAACTGAGTGTCATGATGACCTAGAATCAGCAAGTTTAAACTTTGTTGACTTTAATGAGGCTCAGATAGCTTATGAAAGTGGTCATATTGGACTACAAACGCCTATTAATGTTCGAGTTGGTGACCTAGCAGGAAGTTCTGAAATGCATAGTGATTTAAAAGGAAGATTTTCAGAGTTAATTACTGAAGAACCAGTAGATGGTACAAAGTTAATAAAAACTACATTAGGTAGAATGCACTTTAATTCAGTACTTCCTAAAGACTTTCCTTATGTTCAAGCTTCTGTAAGAAAACCAGAAATGAAAAAAATTATTTCTGAAGTAATTGAAAGATATAATAAAGCGGAATTAAGAATATTCCTTGATTCCATGAAATCAGTTGGGTTTAAATATGGTGCAAAGGCTGGCCTCACAGTTGCAATGAATGATGTAAAAACACCTCCAAGCAAAAATCAAATTTTAGAAAAATATGAAAATGAAGCTGAAAAAGTTGAAAAACTTTATAAAGAAGACATTATTACTGAAACAGAGAGAAAACAAAAAATAATTGAAATTTGGAATGAAGCAACAGATCAAGTCCAATATGCCATGAGCGCTGAACTTGAATCAGAAAAATTTAACCCTGTTGATATGATGGTTAAGTCTGGAGCTCGTGGAAATATGATGCAGGTCAGGCAGTTAGCTGGTATGAGAGGTCTTGTTGCAAATCCAAAAGGTGACATTATTGAAAGGCCTATTAAGAGTAACTTCCGAGAAGGCATGTCAGTTCTTGAGTATTTCATTTCTACTCATGGTGCTAGAAAAGGTTTGGCTGATACTGCGCTCAGAACTGCAGACTCAGGATACCTTACAAGAAGACTCGTTGATGTTGCTGCTGGAATTGTTGTAAAAGATTTAGGAGATGAAAATATTGACTGGAGAGGTACGACAAAGAAAGTTATGCATGACGGTAAAGCTACCCGTTATTTGCATTCAACACTATACGGTAGAGTGCTTTCCGAAGATGTAAAAGTAGATAAAAAAATTGTAGAGCTTGATGATGGTACAAAATTATCTAAAGGTACTTTCATAGATGCGGAAGTTTTAGATGCAATTGGTAAGTCTGGTGTAGAAAGTGTTAAAGTTTTGACACCGTTCAACTCATTACATCCTGAATCTATGGATCCACTTTGCTATGGATTCAGTTTGGCCACTGGAAAACCTGTTGAGGTAGGTGAAGCAGTTGGTATCATATCAGCCCAATCAATCGGTGAGCCTGGAACTCAATTAACAATGAGGACTTTTCACACTGGTGGAGTTGTCGGGTTAGATATCACATCTGGGCTTCCAAGAATAGTAGAGCTTTTTGAAGCAAGAACCCCAAAAGGTAAGGCTGTACTATCTCCAATAAATGGAAAAGTTAAATCTGTTGATGTAACCCCTGAAGGCAACAAAAATGTTTTTATTTCAAATGAAAAAGAAGAGGTTGAGTTATTAGTTTTAAGAAGGCAGACTCTTTTAATTAATCAAGGAGATAGTGTCAACGCTGGAGATTCTCTAACTACAGGGCCTAAAGACCCTAAAGAAGTTTTACAAATAAACGGTGTAAAAACTTGTCAAGAATATCTGGTTGATGAAGTCCAAAAGACTTACAGAGACCAAGGAGTTGAAGTTCATGACAAGCATGTTGAAATGATAGTTCGACAAATGTTAAGAAGGGTAAGAATTGTTAAATCAAACAATTCTGATTTCTTACCAAACGAACTTGTTGATGCAACATTGTTTAGAAAGACTAACCAAGAGTTAGTCAAAGATGGAAAAGTACCTGCTGAAGGAAGACCAGAGCTTATGGGTATCACAAAAGCTAGCCTTGCAACAGACTCATGGTTATCAGCAGCATCTTTCCAAGAAACCACAAGAGTACTAACTGAAGCAGCAATGAAGAGAAGTAATGATTCTCTGAGCGGCTTAAAAGAGAATGTTATTATTGGTACTTTGATTCCAGCTGGTACTGGATCAGAAGCTTATCAATCTTATAAGCCATCTTTACCAGATGCTCCTGAGGTTTCAGAATTAGGGTTTATGACATCTACTACGGAGGAATCTGACGAAGATGCTTTGCCAAATCCTGCGCAATGGTTAGCTATGTTAGGTGAGGAAAAAGAGGAAGAAAACGAGTAAAAACTTATAAAGAAAAGGTTGTTGTAAGTTTAAATTCGTCATATACTACTTTTTCGGTAAGCCAATAATACAAAAAATTGATTGGATAATTTATGCCTACTATACAACAGTTGGTCAGAAAAGGAAGAAAGTCCAAAGTGTCAAAAGAAAAGACACCTGGACTTAAAGGTTCGCCTCAAAGAAGAGGTGTTTGTACTCGTGTATATACTGTGACACCAAAAAAACCAAACTCTGCATTAAGGAAAGTATGTAGAGTAAGACTTTCAACCGGTACTGAGGTAACTGCGTATATACCAGGAGAAGGACACAACTTACAGGAACATTCTATAGTACTAGTAAGAGGTGGAAGAGTTAAAGACCTTCCTGGCGTTAGATATAAAGTTATTAGAGGTGCATTAGACACATCCGGAGTTTCTGATAGAAAACAAGCTAGGTCAAGGTACGGTAGTAAAAAAGGTTAAGTTATGAGAAGAGGACCATCAATAAAACGAAAAGCTGAACCAGATCCCATTTACAACAGTGTTTTAGTATCTCAAATAATAAATCAAGTTCTTTTAGATGGTAAAAAAGATTTAGCCAGCGGTATAGTTTATGGCGCTTTGGAACTAGTTCAAAAACAAGCTGGATCCGACGCTATGGATGTCTTAAAAGATGCCTTTGAAAATGTTAAACCTCAAATAGAGACTAAATCAAGAAGAGTAGGCGGAACAAACTACCAAGTACCGATGGAAGTTCCAAATAGAAGGAGTACAACTCTTGCAATCCGGTGGATTGTTGATTCATCAAGAAAAAGAGGTGAAAAGACCATGTCAGAGCGTCTTGGCAGAGAGATACTTGATGCTAGTAACAAAACTGGTGCCTCAGTTAAAAAAAGAGAAGATGTACACAAAATGGCTGAATCAAATAGAGCATTTGCTCATTACAGGTGGTAAAAAATGAGTAGAGAAGTTGAACTAAACAATTTAAGAAACATCGGAATCATGGCTCATATAGATGCTGGAAAAACAACATTGACTGAGAGAATTTTATATTACACAGGCAAAACTTACAAAATTGGAGAAGTTCATGATGGTGCTGCTGTTATGGATTGGATGGAACAGGAGCAAGAAAGAGGTATAACTATTACTTCTGCTGCAACAACATGTTCTTGGAACAAACACACAATTAATATTATTGATACTCCTGGACACGTTGATTTTACTGTCGAGGTTGAAAGATCATTAAGAGTGCTTGATGGGGCAGTTGCAGTTTTTGATGGAGTTGCTGGTGTAGAGCCTCAGTCTGAAACAGTATGGAGACAAGCAGATAAATATAATGTACCAAGAATATGTTTTGTAAATAAATTAGACCGTACTGGTGCAGATTTTGATTTCGACGTTCAATCTATTGTTGAAAGGCTAGAAGCAAAGCCCGCAGTACTTCATATTCCAATAGGTTCTGAAGCAGATTTTATAGGTGTGATCGATCTTGTCGAAATGAAAGCCCATACATGGTCAAAAGATGATGGAACAGAATGGGATATATCTGATATTCCAGATGATAAATTAGAAGAAGCTCAGTTAAAAAGACAAGAGTTGCTTGATGTAGTTGCTGAAGCTGATGATGATGTTTTAGAAAAATATTTTGCTGATGAAGAACTTTCAGTCGAAGATATTAAAAAAGCTATTAGAAAAGGTACGCTTGATGGATTATTTGTACCAGTATTAGCTGGTAGTGCATTTAAGAATAAAGGTGTACAACTTTTATTAGATGCTGTTGTTGATTATCTTCCGTCACCTTTAGATATTGATGCTGTAACAGGATTTAAGCCTGGCGATGAAGAAAATGAACTTGTTAGAGAGCATAGTGACGAAGATCCATTCTCAGCCTTGGCATTTAAAGTAGTTAGCGATCCACATGTTGGTAAATTGACTTACTTTAGAGTTTATTCAGGCACACTCAATAAAGGAGACAAAGTAACTAACACAACAACAGGTAAAGAAGAGAGACTTGGAAGAATTTTAAGAATGCATTCTAATTCAAGAGAAGATATAGATTTCATTTGCGCTGGAGATATTGTTGCTGGCGTAGGACTCAAAAATGCTAAGACGGGAGATACTTTATCAGCCTCATCAGATTTAATTCAATTAGAATCAATGACTTTTCCAGAACCTGTAATATCTGTAGCAATTGAGCCAAAATCTAAAGCAGACGAAGAAAAGCTTTCAGAAGGACTCCAAAAACTTGCTGAAGAAGATCCAACATTTAGAGTTCAGTCAGATGAAGAAACAGGACAAACAATTATTTCTGGTATGGGAGAGTTACATCTAGACATACTTGTAGACAGACTTAAACGAGAATTTAAGGTTGAAGCTAATATTGGTAAGCCTCAAGTAGCCTATAGAGAAGCACTTAAAAAGAAAACAGATGTTGAGGCAAAATACATCCGTCAAAGTGGCGGTAGGGGTCAGTATGGACACGTCATTATGGAATTTGAGCCAATTGAAGATGGTTACGAGTTTGTAGATTTAATTAAAAGCGGGAGGATTCCGAAAGAATATATTCCTTCTGTCAATGCTGGTGTTGAAGCTGCAATGGAAACAGGTGTGTTAGCTGGATATCCTTTAGTAAATGTAAAAGCAACTTTAAAGGACGGAACTTATCACGATGTAGACTCCTCTGAAATGGCTTTTAAAATTGCTGGCTCCATGGCATTAAAAGATGGAGCAAAAAAAGCAGGAGTTAAACTACTAGAACCTGTAATGAATGTAGAAGTAGTTACACCTGAAGATTTTATGGGAGATGTTGTCGGAGATCTTTCCTCAAGAAGAGGCAAGATAGCTGAAATGGAGCAAAGAGGATCTGCAAAGGTTGTCAATGCTAAAGTACCATTATCAGAAATGTTTGGATACGCAACTGATTTGCGTTCCCGAACACAAGGCCGTGCAACATTTACGATGCAGTTTGATAGTTATGAAGACGTACCAGACAGCATAACTAAAGAAATAACTGCGAGTATTCGTGGAGTAGAGGTAGAAGTTTAAACCTGAATGGGTTTAAATTTATAAAAAAGGAGAAAATATGTCAAAGGAAAAATTTGACCGTAGCAAGCCTCATGTGAACGTTGGTACAATGGGACACATTGACCACGGTAAAACGACATTGACGGCCGCTATTACAAAAGTCTTATCCGAAGCTAGCGGTGGTGAAGCTACTGCTTTTGAAGATATTGACAAAGCCCCTGAAGAGAGGGAAAGAGGAATCACTATCCAGATCGCTCACGTTGAGTATGAAACTGAAAACAGACATTATGCTCACGTAGACATGCCTGGTCACGCTGATTATGTTAAAAACATGATTACAGGTGCGGCACAAGTTGATGGAGCAATTTTGGTTGTATCTGCTGCAGATGGTCCTATGCCACAAACCCGAGAACACGTTCTACTAGCTAGACAAGTTGGTGTACCAGCTATTGCAGTATTCCTTAATAAAGTCGACCAAGTTGATGACGATGAGCTTTTAGATCTTGTAGAAATGGAAGTTAGAGAATTATTAAACGAGTATGACTTTCCTGGTGATGATGTTCCAGTAGTAAAAGGTTCAGCACTCGCTGCTCTTGAGGGTAAAGAAGAAGGCATAAACGCTGTTAAAGAATTAATGGATCAAGTTGACGCCTACATCGAAGAACCAACAAGAATAGTTGATAAACCATTTTTGATGCCTGTTGAGGATGTGTTCTCTATCACTGGTAGGGGTACTGTTGTTACAGGAAGAATTGAACAAGGTATTGTCAACGTTAACGAAGAAGTTGAGATTGTTGGAATTAGGGAAACAACTAAATCAGTATGTACTGGTGTTGAGATGTTTAGAAAACTTCTTGATGAAGGCAGAGCTGGTGACAATGTTGGACTACTTTTAAGAGGCGTAGACAAAGATGATGTTGAGAGAGGCCAAGTTATTGCTAAACCTGGTTCAATCACACCTCATACTAAATTTGAAGCTGAAGTTTATGTGCTTACAAAAGAAGAGGGTGGTAGACACAACCCATTCTTTAAAGGTTATAGACCTCAGTTTTATTTCAGAACAACTGATGTAACTGGCGAAGTCAGTCTTTCAGAAGGTACTGAAATGGTCATGCCTGGTGACAACGTTGCTATCTCTGTTGAGCTTATATCCCCAATTGCTATGGAAGAGGGTGTAAAGTTCGCAATTAGAGAAGGCGGAAGAACAGTTGGAGCTGGACAAGTGACAAAGGTTATTGAGTAATAAAAACTAACCGGGAGTAGAATTCATACTCCCGGTTTTTTTTTGAGGAAAAAATGGCAAAAGAACAGCAAATTAGAATAAAGCTAAAAGCATACGACAATTATGTCGTAGACGAGTCTGCACGTAAAATTGCTGAAACTGTCATAAAAACTCAGGCCAAGGTAAAAGGTCCAATTCCTCTACCAACAAAAATCCATAGATATTGTGTCATTAGATCACCTCATGTTGATAAAAAATCAAGAGAACATTTTGAAATGCGAATTCATAAACGTTTGATTGATATTGTAGAACCAACACCAAAAACTGTAGATTCATTAATGAGACTCGATTTACCTGCTGGTGTTGAGGTAGAAATTAAATTATGAAAACTTTAATTGCAAAAAAAGTTGGAATGACTCAAATATATGATGAAAATTCAAAATCCCTAGGGGTTACAGTTTTGGATGTGTCAGACTGCAGAGTTGTCCAAGTTAAAAATAATGAAACAGACGGATATAGTGCAGTTCAACTAACTATTGGTAAAAAGAAAAATCTCTCAAAACCTCTAGAGAGTCACTACAAAAAATATGATGTTGAACCAGGAGAAGTTTTACATGAAGTCAAAGTTGATGAAGACTCTGCATTGAATCCAGGAGCGAAGATCAACGTAAAAGATTTTTTTGAGATAGGTCAGAAAGTAGACATTACTGGAATATCGAAAGGGAAAGGTTTTGCTGGTGTTATGAAAAGACATAACTTTTCTGGACAAAAAGCTAGCCACGGTGTGCACAAAGTTCATAGAGCTGGCGGTTCGATTGGAAATGCTTCTTTTCCTGGACATGTTTTTAAAGGACAAAAAATGGCAGGTCGTATGGGAAACCAAAAAACAACTACTCAATCTGTGACAATCGTAGGTTTGAATGAAGAAAAAAATTATTTACTAGTTAATGGTTCTGTCCCTGGTAATAAAGGCAATATTGTTCAAGTACAAAGTGCAGTGAAGGTTAACTAATGACTGTAAAGCTTGATACCATAAATATATCTGATAACAAAGTTTCAAAAAAACAATATGCGTTCAACAAATTAGAAGACATAAATCTTGGATTGCTTCATCAAGTCGTAAAAGGCAGCAGAACAAATTTTAGGAATAATACTGCAAGTGTTAAAACACGTGCACAGGTATCTGGAACAGGTGCAAAACCTTGGTCACAAAAGGGAACAGGTAGGGCTAGACAAGGTTCTCTTAGATCCCCACAATTCGCAGGGGGTGGTGTTGCACATGGACCTGGTACAAGAGTTTATCAAGACAGAACTCCAAAAAAAATGAAAAAGAAAGCACTAGATATGGCAATATCACAAAGAATTGAAGAAAGTTCGGTTTTTGTAGTTAATGGATCAGATTTTTCTACACCATCTACCAAACAAGCAGTTGCTTCTCTAAATGAGTTAAATATAGAAAGAAATTTTACATTTATTTATAGTGATAACGATGAAAATTTATACAAATCCTTTAATAATATTCCAAAATCAAGACTGGTATCTGTAAAAAAACTAGCTGCTATCGACATCATTTCAACAGATGATACAGTTTTTTCTATTGATGCGATCTCAGAATTCTTAGGAGAAGAATAATGAAATATTTAGAAGATGTTTTAATCGCTCCAGTTATATCAGAAAAATCATATGATAGAATTTCTGATTCAAATTCTTACTCTTTTTTTGTTCACACAAAAACAGACAAACCACAAATTAAAAAGGCAGTTGAAGAAATGTTTGGTGTAAAAGTTTTAAGAGTCAACACAATGTATCGAAAAGGAAAGAAAAAAAGATTTGGATATATAATTGGCCAACAAAGTACAAGAAAAATAGCAATAGTTACTCTCGCAGAAGGGGATACTATTGAGGCTTTTGGAGTTTAATAATGGGTTCAAAGAAAATTAGACCAGTTACTCCAGGAATGCGTGGTCAGGTTTCTACAGATTTTAAAGATATTACAAAAAAGAAACCTGAAAAATCACTTTTAGAGTCAAAAAAATCATCTGGTGGTCGAAATAACAAAGGAAGAATTACTTCAAGACACAGAGGTGGAGGACACAAACAAAAATATAGAGTAATAGATTTCAAAAGAATCAAAGATGGCATCCCTGCACGAGTTGCTGGAATTGAATATGATCCAAATAGAAATGCAAGAATTGCTCTTTTGCACTATGTTGATGGAGAAAAGTCATACATTATTGCACCAGATGGCATATCCGTTGACTCCAGAGTAGAGTCAGGACCAAAAGCAGATATTAAAGATGGCAATTGTTTACCATTAAGAAATATACCCGCAGGTACTTTTGTACATGCCGTTGAATTAAGACCTGGTGGTGGAGCAAAGATGGCAAGATCAGCAGGATCATCTGTTCAGCTTATGAGTAAAGAGGGTGATTCAGCATTGCTTCGCTTACCATCTGGAGAAATGAGAACAGTTCCAATGGATTGCAGAGCAACTGTAGGAATTGTGGGAAATGCTGAAGCAGAACTTACAAAATTAGGTAAAGCAGGTAGAAGTAGATGGAAAGGGGTTAGGCCACAGACAAGAGGTGTTGCCATGAACCCTGTCGACCATCCTTTAGGCGGAGGAGAAGGAAAATCCTCTGGTGGTAGAGTGCCTGTTAGCCCATGGGGTAAACCAGAAAAGAAGACTAGGAAAAAGAAAAAGTACAGCAATAAATCAATTGTTAGAAGAAGATCACAAAAAGGTAGAAATTAACATGGCTAGAAGTTTAAGAAAAGGACCATTTGTAGATGAACATCTGCTTAAAAAAGTAGAAGATGCTCAAAATACCGGCAACAAATCTGTTATTAAAACTTGGAGCAGAAGATCAACAGTAGTTCCTGAAATGGTTGGACTTACTATTGCAGTTCATAATGGGAGACAGCATCTACCTGTATTTATAACTGAAGCAATGGTTGGTCATAAGCTGGGAGAATTTTCACCAACAAGAACTTTCAAAGGACATCCGGGACAAAACTAATGGAAAACACAACAGTTAAAGCACAAGGAAAATATATAAGACAATCACCTTATAAAATGAGGTTAGTTCTTAATTTAATTAGGGGTCTTGATGTTCAAGAAGCTTTAAATGTTTTAACATTTACTAAAAGAAGAGCAGCCGTTGAAATTAAACAAGTATTAGAAAGCGCTATATCTAATGCTGAAACAAACTATAATCTAAATGTTTCTGATTTATATATATCAAAAGCTATTGCTGATGAAGGTCCCACATTGAAAAGATTTAGACCAAGAGCAAGAGGAAGAGCAGGAAGAATTAATAAGAGGACATCTCATTTATTAATTGAACTAGAAAGTGTGAGTGAATAATGGGTCAAAAAACTCATCCATATGCATTTAGAATTGGAATCGTTAATGATTGGAAGTCTCGTTGGTTTAATAGCAAAGACTACAAGGATTTAGTAAATCAAGATTATCAAATAAGAAAGTTGCTTTCAAAAGAACTACCAAAAGCCGCAGTGTCAAGAATTGAGATTGAAAGAAGAGATAAAGGAGGAACCCTTACAGTTGATATTCATACTGCAAGACCAGGTGTCGTAATAGGTAGAAAAGGTGTTGAAGCTGATCGACTCAGAAAAGGCATTGAAAAGCTATCAAAACAACCTGTTAAATTAAACATCATTGAAATCAGAGAAGCTGAGTTAGACGCACAATTGTTAGCAAGGGGTATAGCAGATCAGTTAGAAAACAGAGTTGCATTTCGTAGAGCAATGAAAAGAGCTGTTTCCGCAGCGCTTAAAGCAGGTGCTGAAGGAGTCAGAGTTGAGTGTTCAGGCAGACTTGGCGGTGCTGAAATGGGGCGTAGAGAATGGTATAGAGAAGGAAGAGTACCATTACATACCCTAAGAGCCGATATAGATTTTGGAAGAGCAGCCGCGCATACTACAGTAGGAGCAATTGGGGTAAAAGTTTGGGTTTACAAAGGTGATGTTGTCGGTTCAAACAAGTTAAGACAAGAAAAAATTTCCGCTGAAGCCAATTTAGCTAGTGGTGGCCCAGCAGCTGGAAGAGTGAAATCAGTTAAATCAAGAGCTGAAGCTGCAGTGGGAGAGAAAAAAGAATCGAAGATTCTAGAAGCTGGCGGCGGTAAAAAATCTGGAGAAGATAAGACCTCAAATATAGTTGAAGCTGGCGGCGGTAAAAAAATTACAAAAGAAACTGCTCAAGCTGAATTTGAAGAAGAAAAATCTATCTTAGAAGAAGAGTAAATTATGTTGATGCCTAAAAAGACAAAATACAGAAAATCTCATCGAGGAAGAAGAAAAGGAAACTCTAAAGGTGGGAACACTGTAAATTTTGGTGACTATGGAATTCAAGCAGTTGAAACTTCCTATGTCACAGGAAGACAGATAGAAGCTGCAAGAATTACAATAACTAGAACCATGAAACGTGGTGGAAAAGTATGGATCAACATTTTTCCTCATAAACCTGTAACTCAAAAACCTGCTGAGGTAAGGATGGGCTCTGGTAAAGGAAACGTCGAATATTATGTAGCTGTAGTAAAACCTGGTCGCATAATTTTTGAGATTTCTGGTGTTCCAGAAGATGTTGCAAGAGAAGCTATGAGAAAAGCTGGTCATAAGTTACCAATGAAAACTAAATTTGTAAAAAGGGATAACTTATGAGCGTGAATGATTTAAGAGAGCTTTCTGTCACTGAATTGAAAAATAAGATAGTTGATCTCAAAAAAGAACTTATGGATTCAAGGTTTGCATTAGCTACAAGCCAATTAGAAGACACCTCTGTATTTAAAAAAATTAGAAAAGAGATTGCTCAAGCAAATACTGTTTTGACTGAAAAGCTTAGTGTTGAAAATGTTGAGGAAGGTGAGTAATGGTAGAAGAATCAAGATCTTTTAGAAAAACTAGAACCGGAATTGTCACTTCTGATTCAAGAGAAAAAACAGTTACTGTTTCAATTGAAATTCAATTCCCACATCCAAAATATAAAAAAATTGTAAAGAAGACTAGAAAATTACATGCACATGATGAAAATTTTGACGCAAAAATTGGTGATACAGTAAAAATTATGGAAACTAAGCCATATTCAAAAACAAAGCGTTGGAGAATTACTGAAATTGTAGAAAGAGCAAGATGATACAGAAAGAGTCAAGACTAAAAGTTGCTGATAATTCAGGTGCAAAAGAAGTACTTTGTATAAAGGTTAAAGGTAGTTCCAGAATTAGATATGCAGGCTTAGGTGATGTTTTTGTAGCCACTGTAAAAGACGCTATTCCTGGAGGTCAAATTAAAAAAGGAGATATTGTCAACGCGGTAGTTGTCCGAACAAAAAAAGAAACTAGAAGAAAAGATGGTACATATATTAGATTTGACGAAAACGCCTGTGTCATTATTAACGAGCAAGATCAACCTAGAGGTACAAGAATTTTTGGCCCAGTTGGTCGTGAACTTAGAGAAAAAAGATTTATGAGAATAGTTTCATTAGCGCCGGAGGTTTTGTAATGAAAATTCAAAAAGGAGACTTAGTTAAAGTCATATCTGGTAAAGATTCAGGAAAACAAGGAAAAGTCTTGCAAGCATTTCCAAAAAAAGGGACTGTTCTTGTTGAGGGTGTAAATATTACAAAGAAACATCAAAAACCACAAGGTCAAACAATGCAGGGCGGTGTAATCGACAAGAGTATGCCAATAGATGTCTCCAACGTTGCTTTAGTTGTCAAGAAAAAGTCAGGCAGAGTGAGTTATAAATTTGATAAAAATGGTAAGAAGTATCGAGTGCTAGCACAAACAGGTGATGAAGTATGATACCAAGATTAAAAGAGCAGTTTAATACTGAATTGAAAACTTCAGTTATGGAGCAACTTAGCCTTAATAATGTAAATGAGATACCAACACTTGATAAAATTATTATCAACATTGGTGATGGTAAAGCTGCTACAGATGGAAGAGCACTTGAATCTATGATTGATGAGTTAACAGCTATATCAGGACAAAAACCAGTAATTAGGCGTGCAAAAAAATCAATTGCGGGATTTAAAATACGAGAAGGCATGCCAATTGGTGTAGCAGTAACACTTCGTGGTGATCGTATGTGGGAATTTTATGACAGATTTGTTCAAGTAGTTGTTCCAAGAATCAGAGACTTTAGAGGTTTTAATAAAAAATCATTTGATGGAAACGGGAATTATACACTTGGACTTAACGAGCAGTTAGTTTTTCCAGAAGTTGAATACGATAAAGTTCGTGATATAAGAGGTATGAATATTACTATTTGTACTTCTGCTAACGATAACAACCAAGGTTATGTATTATTACAATCGCTAGGATTTCCATTTAGGGAGAATTAATTATGGCAAAAACAAGCAAGATAGTTAAAAACAATCAAAGAAAAAGAACGATAGGTGTTTACTCCGATAGACGTCAAGAGCTTCTTAAAATTATTAAGGACCCCAATACTTCTTATGATGAAAAAAGAGAAGCCCAAAAAAAGATTGCTAAGATGCCAAGAGATGCTTCTCCAACAAGGCATAGAAATAGGTGTGAAGTTACAGGAAGGCCTCGAGGTAATCTGAGAAAGTTTGGTATGTCCAGAAATACGTTTAGAGATTTAGCCCTTAAAGGAGAACTACCCGGGATAAAGAAAGCGTCTTGGTAAAATGAATTCAGATCCAATTTCAGATTTTTTGACTCGAATCAGAAATGCTTCAATGGTCAACAAACCATCAGTTATCGTTCCTCATTCAAAATTCAAGTTGGAACTGTCTAAACTTTTAAAAAATGAGGGCTATATAAGTGATGTAAAAGTAATAGAAGAGTCCTCAAAAAAAGAAATTCAAATTGATTTAAAATACTCAGAAGAAGGTGCACCTGTGCTTGCTGGTTTGAACAGATTAAGTAAGCCTGGTAGAAGACTATATGTTGGATCCGAATCACTTCCAAGAAATAACGGTGGTTTAGGTACAGTAATTATCTCAACATCTCGAGGGTTGCTTCCTGATTCTGAAGCCAGAAAACGAAAACTCGGTGGAGAGCTTATTTGTGAGGTTTGGTCATGAGCAGAATAGGAAATAAGCCAGTTTTAATCCCTGAAAAAATAGAAATGAATTTAAATGGCAATTCAATTATTGTTAAAGGTCCCAAAGGAGAATTAACTACTGAAATTGTTGATGAGAGAATTAAATTTGAAATTAAAGAAAATGAATTATTATTCTCAAGAACTTCCGAAGCTCCAGAGGTCAGAAGCTTACATGGTTTGTACAGATCTTTAGTTGCTAACAATATTGAAGGAGTATTAGAAGGATATAGTAAAACACTTTTACTTCAAGGTGTTGGACACAGAGCCACTCTAAAGGGCAATGATATTGAAATTTTATGCGGCTTCTCTCACCCTGTACTGTTTAATCAAGTTGAGGGAATAAAATATGAAGTGCCTGATCAAAACACAATAATAGTTTCCGGCATTGACAAAGCGTTAGTAGGTCAAGTTGCTGCAAATATACGAGCAATTAAACCACCTGAACCATATAAAGGTAAAGGTATAAGATACAAAGATGAATATGTTAGAAGAAAAGCAGGTAAGGCTGCTGTAACAGCTGGAGCTTAATAACTATGAAAGTTAAAGATAAAAGAATACACAGAAAAATTAGAATAAGAAAAAAAATATCTGGCACATCCAAAGTACCTAGGCTTGCTGTTTTTAAAAGCAACAACAATATATATGTTCAAGCAATAGATGATCTTAATCAAGTAACTATTGCTTCCGCTAGCACATTGTCTAAAGAGGTAAAAACTAAAACACTATCCGTAGAGTCAGCAAAAGAAGTTGGTGAAGTGATGGGTGAAAAGTTAGCAGGATTAAAAATTAAATCTGCTGTTTTTGACAGAGGCGGCTATGTTTACCACGGAAGAATTAAATCTTTAGCTGATGGAATTAGAGAAAAAGGAATCAAATTTTAATGTCTGAATTAGAACTGCAAGAAAGTGTTATACATATTAACAGAGTTGCCAAGGTTGTTAAAGGTGGTAGAAATTTCGCATTTACAGCTCTAGTTGCTGTAGGTGATGGAAATGGAAATGCTGGTATTGGATATGGTAAAGGCTCTGAAGTCCCATTAGCTATTCAAAAAGCCATAGAAGATGCAAAAAAGAATATCTCACAAATACCTATGGCAGGTTCAACAATAGTTCACTCAATCGTTGGAAAACACGGCTCTTCAAGAGTTCTTTTAAAACCTGCCGCACCAGGTACAGGAGTTATAGCCGGAGGGGCCGCTCGTCAAGTTCTTGAAGTTGCTGGAGTAAAAGACATATTAGCAAAATCGCTCGGATCTCCAACTCATTTAAATGTGGCCAAAGCAACAATCAATGGCCTTCTCAACCAAAGAACGCCTGACAGTGTTGCTAGTTTACGGGGCAAGAAGTCTTCTGAGGTAGCTCCTCCAGGTTTAGTTGAGGCTTATGAGAAAACAAAAGCTGAAAAAAAAGTAAAGGTTTCTGATGAAAGTTAAAATAACCTTAAAGCGAAGCTTGATAGGAGAGAAACCCAAAGCGAGAGAAACTGCTAGAAGTTTAGGATTAAAAAAGATAAATTCTTTTACTGAAAGAGAAGTGAACCCTATGATTCAAGGTATGCTTAACAAAATTGAACACCTTGTTGAAATTGAGGAAATTTAATGAAAAAGTTACGTTTTCATCATTTAAAACCAGCGCCTGGATCTACAAAACAGAAATTAAGAAAAGGTCGAGGTGAAGCTGGGAAGCGAGGAAAGACCGCAGGTAGAGGAACTAAAGGTACAGGTGCTAGGAAAACCGTTCCTGCATACTTTGAAGGAGGTCAAATTCCTTTATATAGGAGGATTCCTAAATTAAGAGGTTTAAACAATCCACCTAAAATGTCTTATGTTGTTGTAAATGTAAGTGATCTCGAAGAAAAAGCTGCTGAAGGTGAAGTTAATCCTGATGTTCTTAGGGAACTTGGCTTAACTAGAAAAAAAGGTCTTGTTAAAGTTTTAGGTGATGGTGAAGTTACAAAAAAAATTGACCTTAAGATTCACGCGATTAGTGAAGTAGCTAAAAGTAAAATTGAAAGTGCTGGCGGGTCTGTCGAGATAATTAATGAGTAATTATGCAACTCTCAATATTTAGATATATATTTAAAATTCCAGACCTTAGAAAAAGAATATTTTTCACTCTTTTTATGTTTGCTGTTTACAGGCTCGGTGCAGCAGTTCCCGTACCAGGAGTAGATTTAGAGGCTGTTCAACGTCTAACTGACTCAGGATCACAAGCAGGAATTTATGGTTTATTAAATTTATTCTCCGGCGGTGCTTTAGAGACTTTTTCTGTTTTTGCATTAGGAATTATGCCATACATTACAGCTAGTATCATTCTTCAGCTCTTAACAGTTGTGATACCAAGATTACAAAAACTTCAAGAAGAAGGAGAGTCTGGTAGAAAAGTGATCACTCAATGGACAAGGTACATAACAGTAGTTTTAGCTCTATTGCAATCAACTGCCTTAACTTATTTATTTTCTAGAGGTAGTCTCACAGGCGGTATTTCACTTATTCCAAATTACACACCATCTAGAGTTGGATTGATAGTTTTAACAATGACTGCAGGGACTGCCTTTATTATGTGGATTGGTGAGTTGATTTCTCAAAGAGGAGTTGGAAATGGAATGTCATTAATTATTTTCGCTAGCATTGTAAGCCAGCTTCCTGCACAATTTGGTGGTGCATATCAGGTAACTGCTGGCCAAGGAAGAATCGGACAATTTACATTTTTAATGCTTATGTTCTTTTTAATGATTGTTGGAATAATCTATGTTGAGCAAGGTCAAAGAAGAATCCCTATACAATTTGCGAAAAGAGTAAGAGGAAGAAAAGTTATGGGTGGTCAAAGTACCTATATTCCTCTTAAGGTCAACAGTGCTGGAGTTATCCCAGTTATTTTTGCGACAAGTATTTTGTTTTTTCCCGCGTTAGTAGCTACTTCATTACCACAGGATAATTCTGTTACTGCAGCAATTAGAAATTGGATAGACGTTAACTTGGCTAATTCCCAGGGTACAACATGGTTTTATATTTTCTTTTTAGGGATATTGATAATATTCTTTACTTATTTTTATACAACTATACAATTTGATCCAGTACGTCAATCAGACATGATCCGTAGGCAGGGTGGCTTTGTTCCAGGAGTAAGGCCGGGTATATCAACAACAAATTATTTGTCACATATAATAAACAGAATTACCTTACCAGGCTCTATATTTTTAGCATCCGTCGCAGTATTGCCATCGATAGCTTCTGCGATTTGGGATATACCTCTAGGTTTTAGCGGAATTTCAATCTTAATAACTGTCGGTGTTGCTCTTGAAACTATGAAGCAAATTGAAAGTCAGTTAAGCATGAGAAATTATGAAGGATTCATTGATTGAGTGAATTAAATATATTTCTTGGACCGCCAGGTGCAGGAAAAGGAACTCAAGCTCTGAAAATTGCGTCTGAATTTGACCTAGCCCACATCTCAACAGGTGATATGTTGAGAGAACATGTAAGCAGTGCAACTGAACTAGGTAAAATAGCTAAAAGTCTTCTTGATGAAGGAAATTTAGTCCCTGACGAATTAGTTATAGAAATGCTTCTAGAAAGACTGAATAATGAAGACTGTAAGAATGGTGCAATCCTTGATGGCTTTCCCAGAACCTTACCCCAAGCTAAAAGCTTAGAGAGTTTAGATAAAGAATTTCCTGTTGCGAAAGTTTTTGTATTTGAAGTAAACGAAGATGAATTAATAAAAAGAATTTTACTAAGAGGGGAAATGACTGGCAGATCCGATGATACTGAAGATTCAATTAAAGTCAGGTTTGAAGTTTACAAAAAAGATACGCAGCCTTTAGTTGATTTTTATAATGAAAAAAACTTGGTAAATGTTATAGATGCTGTTGGGGAAGTAGAGGATATTTACAACTCAATTTCTAGACACTTTAAATAATGATTACATATAAAACACCAGAAGATTTTAAAAAGATGGAAGCTGCAGGAAAAGTTGTATCAAATATACACTACGAAATTTATGATAAAACAAAAGCAGGCATGACACTTATTGATTTAGATGATATTGCCAAAAATATAATTGAGAAGTCAAATGTAAAAGCTAGTTTTTTAGGATATCACGATTATCCAGCTCATATATGTGCTTCACCAAATGATGTAATTGTTCATGGAATACCCAATGATTATGTTGTAAATGAAGGAGATATAATTTCTATTGATGTTGGCGTTATTTTTGAAGGATATCATGCTGATGCAGCTTTTAGTTTTGGTGTTGGTGAAATTACAGAAGAAGAAAAAAATCTATTATCAAAAACTAAACATGCACTTCATGAAGGTATAAAACTTGTAAAGGATGGTCAAAAACTGGGAACTATTGGTCATAAGATTGACAAAATAGCTAAGAAAAACAATTTTGGCAATGTTATGAACTATGTTGGTCATGGAATAGGTCAGGAAATGCACGAAGAACCCCAAGTACCCCATTATGGTAAGAAGAATCAAGGTTTTGAATTAAAAACAGGTATGGCAATATGTATTGAGCCAATGTTTAATCTTGGTACAGAAGAGAATTTTATTGATGAAGATGGTTGGACAGTTAGAACATTAGATGGAAAAAAGTCTGCACATTGGGAACATACTATAGGAATTACCGAGGAAGGAACACGTGTTTTTACTGAAAACTTATTTTAATTTTGTGTTTGTAATAGTTTCAAATCGCACTAATCTAGTAAATCGGTCACATAATCAAGGCTAATTTTGGTAGAAAAAGAAAAAAACATAATAAAAGTCCAAGGGACAGTTATGGAAACACTGCCAAATGCCTCTTTTAAGGTTCAGCTTGAAAGTGGAGCTGAAATATTAGCTCATGTGTCTGGAAAAATGAGAATGAAGTACATTAGAATCCTTCCGGGTGATGTTGTTGAAATGGAAGTTTCACCATATGATCCAACAAGAGGTAGGATTATTTGGAGACATAAATGAAAGTTAAAGCAAGTATTAAAAAGCGTGGTCCAAATGACCAAATTGTAAGAAGAAAAGGAAAGCTTTACGTAATTAATAAAAGAAATCCTAGACACAAACAAAGGCAAGGTTAATTTATAATGGCACGTATTTCAGGTATTGATATCCCAAGGGACAAGAGAGTTATAGCGTCTTTGAGATACATCCACGGAATCGGAGCCAAAAGAGCTGATGATATTTGTGTTGATTTAAAAATTGACCCCAGCACAAGAGTAAGTAATTTAACAAACGATGAAGTTGCTCAAATTAGAAAATACATCGAAGCTAATTTTAGAGTTGAAGGAGATCTTAGACGAGATGTGTCCCAAAATATTCGTAGAAAAACAGAAATTGGAACATATCAAGGATTAAGGCACAGGATGGGATTACCAGTCAGAGGACAGAGAACTCACACTAATGCTAGAACACGAAAAGGCCCAAGATTTGCAATTGCCGGAAAAAAGAAAGCGACTAAATAATAATGGCAGATCAAAAAACTAAAAAGAAGAACAAGAAAAACGTTCCTTCAGGAGTAGCTCATATTAAAGCTAGTTTCAACAACACAATAATTAATATTTCTGACCCAGCCGGACAAACAATAGTTTGGACATCCGGTGGTTCAGTAGGATTTAAAGGTTCAAGAAAATCTACACCCTATGCTGCTCAAGTCGCTGCAGAAGAGGCAGTTCGAAGAGCTACAGAGCACGGTGTGCAAAAGCTAGACATTATCATTAGCGGCACTGGTGCTGGTAGAGAAACAGCTGTTAGAACTCTACAAAATATGGGAATGGATGTAGGGACTATTAAAGATATAACACCAACACCTCACAATGGGTGCAGACCCAAGAAAAGAAGAAGGGGATAATGGCTAGATACACAGGACCTCGAGTTAGAGTATCAAGAAGAATAGGCTTTAATGTATTTGAAAATAGGAAGGGCGACAAAGCACTTCAAGATAGACCATATCCTCCTGGAGAAAATGGAAGAAAGCGTGCAAGAGAAACTGATTACGGCACCCAATTAAAAGAAAAGCAAAAAGTTAGATATATGTATGGTGTCCTAGAAAAGCAATTTAGAAATTACTATAAAGAAGCTTCAAGAATGAATGGCATAACTGGTGAGAACCTTTTAATTTTACTTGAATCAAGATTTGATAATGTAATTTATAGGGCTGGTTTTGCATCTACTAGACCTCAAGCAAGACAGCTTGTATCGCACAGACATTTCAAATTAAATGGAAAATTCGTAGACGTTCCATCGCATCAAGTTAAAGCTGGAGATGTAATTGAGATAAAAGACTCAAGCCAAGATTTAATTGTTATTCAACACACCATTGATACTGGTCAAGACTACGTTATACCATCTTGGTTGGATGTCGATAGTAAAAAGAAAATTGTAAAGATTGCTGCATCTCCCACAAGGAATGATGCAAGTTCACAAATTGAAGAACAATTAATAGTAGAGCTTTATTCAAAATAAAATTTGAGAGGAGAAAATAATATGTTGATGCTACAGAGACCTGAAATTACTCAAGAAGACCTTGGTAATAACAGAACAAAATTTGTTATCGAACCGCTTGAGCCAGGTTTTGGATTAACACTTGGTAACACAATGAGGAGAGCACTTTTATCAAGAGTTCCTGGAGTTGCTGTAACTGGAATAAAAATTGACGGTGTGAATCATGAATTTACATCTATACCCGGTGTAGTAGAAGATGTTTTAGATCTTCTTTTAAATTTAAAACGATTAGTCTTGAAAGTCGAAGATCAAGAAAATCACACATTAACAGTCAAAGCTAAGGGTCCTGGTGATGTCCTAGCTGCACAAATTCAATGTCCAGCAGGAGTTGAAGTTGTCAATACTGACTTAAAAGTTTGTACGCTTTCAGATGGAGCCACATTAGACATGGAAGTATCAATCGCTCATGGTGTCGGATATCGACTTGCAGATAAAAATAAGACTAGTGACTCTAGCTTTATTCCTATCGACTCGATTTTTTCACCAATTGTAAGCGTAAGTTACGGAGTTTCCCCTACTCAAGTTGGACAAGTTACTGACTATGATAAATTAACTTTAGATGTTGAAACTGATGGTTCAATTGAGCCTAGTGAAGCAATATCTTCAGTTGGCAAAACTTTGGGCGAATTATGGAAGCTTTTTGCTGATATAGATGAAGGTGTTGGACTCGAGCTTGGTGAGCTTACAATTTCTGAAGGCAGTTCCCCAGATCTCTCATTATCTGTTGATGCTTTAGATTTATCTGAAAGACCAAGAAATTGTCTTGGAAGAGAAAATATCACTACTGTAGGACAAATTCTTGAATATACAGAAGATGATTTGTTGAACTTAACTAACTTTGGTCAAAAAAGCTTAGATGAGCTTGTAGCAAAGCTAGATGAATTAGGTTTAAGTTTACCAACAAGTTCCGACCTAGACTCTGGAGATATGGCTGATGCCTAAACCAACTAAAGGCAAAAGACTTGGGGGCTCATCTTCCCATGAAGATCAAATTATAAGTAATTTGATAAGTGCTTTGATTCAACATGAAAAAATTGAGACAACAGTTACTAAAGCAAAGACAGTAAAGCCTTACGCTGAAAAAGTAATTACCAAAGCCAAAAAAGGATCTTTACATGACAGGAGACAAGTTTTGAAAATGATTCAAGACAAATCTGTAGTAGCAAAACTATTTGAAGAAATTGGTCCCAAGTATGAAGACCGTGATGGTGGTTATACAAGAATTACAAGAACAAGACATAGACAGGGTGATGGAACAGAATTAGCTATTTTAGAGCTAGTTTAAAGAGTGAACTCACTTAAAAATATTTGGTCACAATTTAAAAAATTTATAAGATTCGATCAGTCAACTTTTATTGAAATCAGTAATGACAGGTATGAATCTGGCAATGCTCTAATAGTAGTATTGCTGAGCTTGCTGTCTATTTACATACCTTTGGTCATTAATGCTTCAGTAGTCAATATTGCAGATATAATTTTTTATGGAGTTGTTGATGGAATTTTTGCGTGGCTTTTTGCTAATCTTGCAATTTGGTTTTTACTATCAAGAGCATTTAATCAACAAGTCGAAATACCTTCTCTTTTAGTTTTTACGGGATACACACATGGACTTGTAGGATTTATTGGCGTAGTTGTATTGATAAATTCTTTCATAAATATCCCAGCACTATTTTTACAAGTCACAACTCTATCTATTTTTGTTTGGATGTACTTTGTATTATCAAAATCTTTACGCGCGGCATTTTTATTTGAAGACAGGGTTGCAAGTATAACAACAGTGACTTTCTTACTTGTCTTAACTTTATTTTCAGACCCTATTCGTATTTTTGTTTAGATGCAAAATTACAAAGTAAGTATTGCATACGATGGTTCAAGCTTTTATGGATTTCAAAAACAAAAAAATAGACCAACTGTACAAGGAAAAATAGAAGAAGTTCTTGATTTACTGATTAAAGATTACGATTTAAATTATTCTGGTAGAACTGATGCCGGAGTTCATGCAAAAGAACAAATATTGAATATTCTTACAGATACTAAAATAAATGAAAAATTAATCTCTTCAATTGATAAATTGCTGGGAAACAAAATTTCAGTAAATTCATTTAATCAAATAAGTTATGATTTTCATGCTAGGTACAGTGCGAAACAACGAACTTACGTTTACTCTACAATGGATAATCAAAAAAAATTACCATATTTACTTAATAGTACTCACCAACATAATTCATCACTCGATTTGGATAAGTTGAATGAAATATCTCAAGTATTTTTGGGAAAGAATGACTTTTCATCATTTGCTAAAGTTGAAAAAAATAAAAATCCTGAGAGAGAAATTTTTAAAAGTGTATGGAAAAAAAACTCTCATATTTTTACATATACAATTACTGGAAATTCATTCCTTAGAAATATGGTGAGAAATTTAGTCGGCGTACAACTGGCTTTTAATGATAATAAATTAACATTAAAAGAAATAAAATCACAATTAGATAAACCTGATGGAAATCGTTTAAATTATATAGCTCCTGCTAACGGTTTAACTCTCTGGAAAGTTAAATACTAGTTTTCATAAATATATATGCACTTTATACTAGTATTTCGTTACAATTCTAAAGATTGATAAATGAATACAAAAACAACATTTGAAGGAATAGATTCCTCTGAACGCAACTGGCACTTAGTTGATGCAAGTGGGCTACCTATAGGAAGACTAGCTAGTGAAATTGCACAGATTTTAAGAGGTAAACATAAACCTCAATACGCACCTCATTTAGACGTAGGAGATCACGTAGTTGTAATAAACGCTTCAAAAATATCTATTACTTCAAAAAAGTCTGAACAAAAAATGTATCATTCACATTCTGGATTCCCTGGAGGTATAAAATCTGAAAGTTTTAATTCTCTAAGGCAGAGAAAGCCAGAAAAAATAATTGAACGTGCTGTATGGGGCATGTTGCCAAAAAATAGATTAGGAAGGTCTATGTTAAAAAAACTACATATATACGCAGATGCAAATCACCCCCATCAAAGTCAAGATCCAAAAGAGCTCAGTTTTAACATAAAGAAAGTAGAAGAAAATGGCTAATTCATTTTATGGAACAGGAAGAAGAAAAACCTCTGTAGCAAGAGTAACTTTGACTGATGGTACTGGTAAATTTACTTTCAATGGTAAAGACATAGAACAATATTTTCCGAGCCCATCTATGAAAATGACAATTGAAAAACCTTTTAAAGTTGTTAACTTGGATTCAAAGTATGATGTCGTTGCCAACGTGAGTGGTAGTGGATTATCAGCTCAGGCGGATGCAGTCTCACTTGGAATATCACGTGCATTATTGAAAGCTGATCCCGACTTAAGACCAAAATTAAAAAAAGCTGGGCTACTTACTCGAGATGCTAGAAAAGTTGAGCGTAAAAAATATGGTCTTAAGAAAGCAAGAAGAGCCGAGCAGTTTACCAAGAGATAGTCAAAAATTGAAGCAATATTTCGGTACTGATGGAATCCGAGGTATTCCAAACGAAACTTTAACTAAAGATTTAGTTTCGAAAATATTTTCTTCTGTAGAGTTACTGTTGTCACCAGAGTCTGTAGCAATAATTTTGGATACAAGAAGTTCATCATTAGAACTACTTGATTGGATATGTGCAGGTTTAAGTGAAGATGTAGAGGTAATTAATTATGGAGTCCTCCCGTCTGGATCAATGCCTGTTCTTTTAAAAGAGTTCAATCATGATCTTGGTGTAATTGTTTCAGCATCTCATAATCCAAGTCAATACAACGGTATCAAATTAATCGACCAAAATGGTTCAAAACTATCTGATAGTCTTGAGATAGAAATAGAAGAAGCTATGTCTAATATTGAGCTACCAAAAGAGTTTACCATTTCAAAAGAATCTCAAAATGGATATCAAACCTACCTTGAGTTTTTAAATAATTTAATCAATTTTGATATATCTAAATTTAGTGTATTGCTTGATGCAGCTAATGGTTCCTCTTATAAAATAATTGAAGAACTATTTAATTCAAACAAAGCCAAATATAGAATAATCTCTAATAATCCCGATGGGGAAAATATCAATTTAAATTGTGGAGCAACCCATCTTGATAACTTAAAGAAAAATAGTGGAAAAAACGAAATTGGTGCAGCATTTGATGGTGATGCAGATCGACTCATTCTGTTAGATGAGGAAGGCAACATTTGCAACGGTGACGTGCTTATATTGTTAATTGCAAAATATCTTGAGTCAACAAACCAGTTAAACAATAAAGTAGTTGTATCTACGGTTATGGCAAATTACGGCTTTAAAAATTCAATGGATAAAAATAATTTTAAGAATATTGAAACTAAAGTAGGCGATAAATATGTTGCAGAGGCGATGGATGAAAACAATGCCTCAATAGGCGGAGAGCAATCTGGGCACATAATTATCTCTGAAGCATTACCGGTTGGTGATGGTCTTGTAACTTTGATATATTGTTTAAAAGCACTTGCGTTTTTTGATACAACATTATCAAAATTTAAATCTGAAAATATTGAAGAATATCCTCAGAAGTTAGTCAATCTTGAATTGACTACTATGCCTGAGGAAAATCAAATTAAAGAATTGAATAAGATTGCAAAAAAATTGTCTGATAAATACGATTTAGATGGAAGGTATTTGATTAGAAATTCAGGAACCGAGCCATTGCTTAGAGTGCTAATTGAAGCTAAAGATAGTCATTCTGTAAATGAATTTAGTGATGAATTAATAAACAATATCAAAAACTATCTTTTTACTTAATTTTTTTACTTATAATACAAACAACGAGCAAATTAGCGCCAGGCCTTGAAAAAGGTGACGAGGTAGTGTGTTATCGAAAAATTCGGCGGATGCATACTCGGCTCTACGGTCGTAATAAATTGTTTAAAAACAGTAAGAAATTGCTGAACAGAGTCAATTTAACGTAGTCTTAATTTCAACTTGCTCGTTGGAATGGAGAAAATATGTGTGGAATAATCGGGTACTCAGGCCCAAAAGAACCCTTACCAATTCTAATTAGTGGATTATCAAGATTAGAGTACCGCGGATACGATTCAGCTGGAATTGCAATTTCTGATGGTAACAAAATTACTGTTGAAAAAAAAGAAGGCAAACTCGATGTTTTAAAAAATCATTTAAAAGATACCAATATTAAAGGCAATATAGGCATTGGTCATACAAGATGGGCAACTCATGGAGTTCCAAATGATGTTAATGCTCATCCACATTCTGACAACAGTGAAGAATTTGCAATCATTCATAATGGAATAATCGAGAATTATGCAGAAATTAAGAAAGATCTTTTAGAAGAAGGTTTTAAATTTAAATCTGATACCGACACAGAGGTTGTTGCAGTTGAATTAAGTAGAAAATGGAATGGTCAATTGTTGAAAACTGTAACTAATGTAGCAAAAACTTTAGAAGGAACATATGCTCTTGTTGTAACTACTACAAAAGAAGAAGGAACAATTGTTGCAGGTCGTTTAATGAGCCCTCTTGTCTTAGGTGTTGGAGAAAACGAAGTATTTCTAGCATCTGATTCAGCAGCTATTTTAGAACACACAAATAAAATGATTTTTTTGGAAAATGGAGATTTTGTAGAAATTAAAAATGGTCAATATAAGTTGTTTGATTCAGAATTGAACGAGATTGAAAGAGAAATTCAAGAAATAGACTGGGAGGTCTCCGAAGCTGAAAAGCTAGGGCATGACCACTTTATGTATAAGGAAATACTTGAACAGTCAGAAGTAATAGAACGAACCATTTCTGGAAGACTTGAAACAACTTCTAAAGAAATTCCAATTAAGCAAGATGAAGCATCAAAGTATGAAAAAATTTGGATAGTTGCATGCGGTACTGCTTACCATGCTGGTTTATTCGGAAAAGACCTATTTGAAAAAGTTTTAGGAGCTCCAGTCAGTGTCGAACTTGCTTCAGAATTTAGATATAGAGAACCAATAGTTGGAGAAAACGATTTAGGCATTGTAATTTCACAATCTGGTGAGACTATGGACACAATTGCTGCGACAGAGCTTTTAAAGGAAAATGGTGCCCATGTGCTTGCTTTAGTGAATGTTGTGGGCAGCTCATTAGCAAGAATGGCTGACAGCGTTTTTTACTTACACGTAGGCCCAGAAATAGGCGTAGCTTCAACTAAAGCTTATCTTGGAATGTTAGTTGGACAATTACTATTAGCTAAACATTGGGATTCTGCAAATAAATTAGATGTTTCTTTTGATGAGATTGCTGAACTACCAAAATTGATTAAAGAGACTATGGATTGTGAAAAACAAATAAAAGATATATCTGAAAAAATTTATAAAAAGAATGATATTTATTTTATTGGGAGAGGGTTAGATTATGCACTTGCAGCAGAAGGTGCTTTAAAATTAAAAGAGATTTCATACTTACATGCAGAAGCGTTAGCGGCCGGAGAACTAAAACACGGAACTTTAGCTTTAATTGAAGAGGGAACTCCAATAATTGTAACTGCTAGTCAAAATCACTTGCTAGACAAAACAACTAGTAACGTACAAGAGGTTATTGCTAGAGGAGCTTATGTCATAGCAATTGGTGATAATCAATCTGAAAAATTAGAAAATATATCTGACGAATATGTCACCCTTCCAGATAGTAATGAAATTTTAACTACAGTTATATCTATAATTCCACTCCAGTTCATTGCCTATCATGTTGCTAACCTTAATGGGGAGTCAATTGATCAGCCAAGAAATTTAGCAAAATCAGTGAC
>QCCZ01000003.1 GCA_003281085.1 OCS155 cluster bacterium AG-349-E07 | reverse complement strand
ATTTATTTCAGCATTTTCTTTTGCCAAAGATAAAGCATCATTAGATATATCTACTGCATGTACCTCAGAATCAGGAAATAGTTTTTTCATCATTAGTGCAATACAGCCGGTTCCAGTACCAACATCTAAGATTTTTTTTGGCATATCAATGTTGTTTTTGATAATTTCAATCATGTATTCAGTTTCAGGCCTAGGTATCAAACACCGTTGATCAACATTTATTTGAATAGAGTAAAAAGGAACGTACTCTTCAATGTATTGTAAGGGTTCACCATTTAGTCTTCTTGAAAGCAACTCTGTATATGATGACTGGTAATCAAACTGAGAGCCTGTGATTTCTTTGGCTTTTTCACGCAATCTTGCTAATTCGTGCTCGGGAATACTTTGAATTCCCATTATTCATCAAGGTTTGCAAGTCTTGATGCCTCATTATCAGAAACTAATGCATCAACAAATTCATCTAAATCTCCATCAAGAACTTGATCTAATTTTTTCAGGGTTAAGTTAATTCTATGGTCTGAAACTCTATTGTCCTTGTAATTGTAAGTTCTTATCTTGTCTGATCTCTCTCCAGAACCTACCTGCTCTTTTCTGTCTTTAGCTCTTTCAGCCGCAGCTTTTTCTTGCTCAGCCTTTAAAAGACGTGCTCTTAAAATTCTCATAGCTTTTTCTTTGTTTTGAAGTTGAGATTTTTCATCTTGGCAAGAAACAACTAATCCTGTAGGAATATGAGTGATTCTTACTGCTGAGTCAGTGGTGTTGACACTCTGTCCCCCTGGTCCACTAGATCTATATACGTCAACCTTTAAATCGTTTTGGTCAATATTGATATCTACGTCTTCAGCCTCTGGTAAAACTGCTACAGTTGCAATAGAAGTGTGGACTCTGCCTTGTGATTCTGTTTTGGGTACTCTCTGCACTCGATGTGCACCAGCCTCAAATTTTAATTTTGAATAGACTCCTTTAGATTTAATGGCAAAAATAATCTTGCTATAACCACCCATATCAGAGTCAGTAATTTCTATAGGCTCTACCTTCCAAGAACTTCTTTCTGCAAATCTTGTGTACATTTTGTATAAGTCACCTACCCAGATCGCTGCCTCTTCTCCGCCTGCTCCAGGTCTTATTTCTACTAGTACATCTTTGTCATCAGATGGGTCTTTTGGTAGAAGTGAAATCTTTATTTTTTGAATTAATGGATCGAGCTTTGATTTGTTCTCTGAAATTATTCCCTCAAACTCAGTCTTCATTTCCTCATCAGACTCAGATTGTAAGAGTTCTTCTGCATCAGCAATTTCGAGATTAATGTCTTTCCACTCAACAAATAATTCAACGATTGTAGAAACATCGCTATGTTTTTTTGCCATTTCTGCATAGGCTTTTTGATCTCTTGAAATATCGATTTCTGACAACTGTTTTTCAATTTCAGGTAAAGAAGCTTCGATTGTAATTAGTTTTTCTTGTAGTGACTTATCCAATTTCGACCTCACTTGTGTTTGCAAGAATTTCATTAAATCTATCTGTGTTTTCTGAATGTGCGATACAGTTAGCCATTGATAAAATTGCTACTTCAATTTGTTCTTTTGATGGATTTTTCGTTGTTATTTTTTGCGTCCATATTCCAGGAGTAGCAAATATCTTGGCAATAATTGAGTCTGAGTTTTTAAAATTAAATTTAAGTACTTCATAAGAAATCATAGAAACTACCACCACATGTAAAAGTCTCGTAATTGTTGTCATAGCAATGTTTAAATTTGGAATAAATGGCAAAGTAAGAAGACTGATAAAAACAATCAAAAATAAGAACGATGTACCACATCTAACATGTTCTTTAGGATAATTAGTTACATTGTCAAACTCTAGTGACTGCTTGTCTTCATAGGAAGCTATCGTCATGTGCTCTGCACCATGATATTCAAATAGTTCTTGAGCATCTTTTGTTCTACCGATTAAATAAATATAAATTATCACTATCAATCCCCGAAATAATCCCTCAATAATTCCTGTGCCAATTTGTTCATAATTTATCATTTCAACAAGAAGGCGTGGACCTGCAATGAAAAGCAAAAGGATTGCAATTAGTACTGAGTAAGTAATAACCTTTGACAATAAACTTTCCTCTTCGTCTTCAAATTTGGAATATATTTTTTCAGATAATGTAATTGCCTTAAACCCAACATACATTGAATCAATTAGTGCGCCAAAACCTCTGATAAATGGAGCTGCCCAAAACTTATTTCTTCTTACGAGAGGAATCCTTGGTTCATAATATCTATGTAGATTGTCATCCTTGTCTCTTATACCAAGAGACCACCCTTTTGGACTTTGTATAAGAACACCGCCAATTACAGCTTGGCCACCATAAGAAATATCAATATCAGACATAATAAATTAAGAACAGCTAAGTTATTCTTCTTCTTGAGAAGATACTTCAGCTTTAGGTGCTTGTCGTGTGCTTGTAGATCCGTAACGTTGTTTAAATCTTTCAACTCTTCCAGTAGAGTCAACAAGTTTTTGCTTACCTGTGAAGAAAGGATGGCTTGCACTAGAGATTTCTAGTTTAACTAATGGATATTCATTTCCATCTTCCCATTGAATAGTTTCGTTTGTTTTTATAGTTGAACGAGTTAAGAACGCAAAACCTGCGTCTTCGTCCTGAAAAACAACTTCTCTATAGTCTGGATGTATGCCTTGTTTCATAGTTCTACTTTACAATAATATCTCATCTAATTTATATGATTATTTTGCTTTTGCTACGTCTTTTAAGAAAGCGTCATTGCTCTTGGTCTCTTTTAATTTATCAATCAAAAGCTCTGTAGCGGCTCCACCTTCTAGAGCAACAAGAACTCTTCTTAATGCCCATAAAGACTCTAGTTCTTTAGGAGATACGAGCCTTTGTTCTTCTCTTGTGCCTGAAGGAGTAACATCAATTGCTGGGAAAACTCTCTTATCTGCCAATTGTCTATCTAGGCGTAACTCCATATTTCCTGTTCCTTTAAACTCTTCAAAGATAACCTCATCCATCTTTGAACCTGTCTCAACAAGAGCGGTACCAAGAATTGTTAAACTACCGCCACCTTCGATATTTCTAGCTGCACCAAAGAACTGTTTTGGAGGAGTTAATGCTGTTGAGTCAACACCACCTGATAAAATCCTACCGCTAGCAGGTGTCGCAAGGTTGTGAGCACGAGCAAGACGAGTAATTGAATCTAATAAGATGACAACATCTTTTCCTTCTTCTACAAGTCTTTTTGCTCTTTCAATAGCCAGTCTTGAGACTTGTGTATGTTCATCCGGTGGTCTATCAAATGTTGAATAGACGACTTCTCCATCAACAGATCTTTGCATATCTGTAACCTCTTCAGGTCTTTCATCAACAAGTACTACCATCAGATAAACTTCAGGATTGTTTGAAGTGATAGAATTAGCAATTTCTTTCAATATTGTTGTTTTACCTGCTTTTGGCGGAGAAACAATCAACCCTCTTTGACCTTTTCCAATCGGTGCAATTAGATCAATTATTCTTGGAAGAATTTTGTCTGGGCTTCCTTCAACTTCTAGTTTTAATCTCTCGTCTGGAAACAATGGTGTCAATTTATTGAAGTCTACTCTCCTAGCAAGTAACTCTGGATCTGCACCATTAACTGTTTTAGGTTCGATTAGTGCTGGATACTTTTCTTTTTGTCTTGGCGCACGTATTGGACCGCTAACAAGGTCCCCCTTGCGCATTCTGTATTTCTTAATAACACCAGCTGCAACATATACATCATCTTCGCTTGGCTTATATCCATTGCATCTTAAAAATCCATATCCCTCAGGTAATGTATCCAAGATACCTTCTCTTATTTCACCTTTTTTAATTTCGCTGCTTCCAGAACTGACAACAGCAGGAGCATCATCATCTTTAGATTTGCTTATAATTTCCGGTGTCTCTTCTTCAATTGACTCTAAAATATCATCACTGTGTTCAACTAGTAGATCAATTAATTTTGCTTTTTGGAGTCCCTTATGTTCAATACCTAAACTTTCAGCTATTGACCTCAAGTCTGCAACTGGTTTTGATTGTAACTGTGATCTTGCGGACATATTTTCTCCTATATATAAATCAAATTTGTTTGAAATGATTTGTGAATTGTGTTTGCCTGAAAGACATTCTCATTATATACATATATTTATTAAATCAACAAGATTTAAAATTAATTAGTTTTGATTAATGAATATGGAACAACAAAAATTAATGTCATTAAATAATATACAATTCCAAATATTGCCATTTCTGGTATATTCAAGATAATTGATAATGTCAAAACAATTGGAAAGTTTTGACAAAGCGCCTCTATAAGCACTGTTCTATCATCGACCCTACTAATCTGGGTTAATTTTGATGTTAAGTTTTGCAAAACATATATAGAGAAAATAGAACTAAAGACCAAAATTATACTTTCACCAAAATAGTTAATGAGCGGTTCTCGAAGTTCATATGGTCCAGTAATTGTAATTGTTAAAATATAAATCTTTAAAAACTTATCAAGAAAAGGTGATGTTTTTTTAACTATTTTTACTCCTTTATAATTTAGGTAGAAGCCAGTCATGTAGGGAGCAAATATAAGTAATGCTAACTGTACAAATGTCTGGAGAATATTGAAATTAAAATCATCTAAGTTTACGCTTATCAAACTCAACCACAAAACAGTTGTTAAAGGAGATACAAATGAAGTAATTGAAGTGAGTGTTACTGATAATGGAATATTGCCATCCTTAAAATGAGTGAGAATACCAGAAATAAAACCTCCAGGAGCCAAAAGTACTACAGCTATTGATAAAGAAAAAATACTATCACTAAAAATTTGAGAAAGAATGAGACCTATTGCTGGAAGTGTTATTATTTGAAATAATAAAGCATATGTGAATGTTTTCCTGTCTTTAAAAGTAGTCTGAATACTTTCCAAAGAAGACTGTGTTCCTAAAAAGTAAAAAAGTACTGGAATCATTGGGGGTATCGTTCTTAAAGTAAGCGACGAGTCAATTAATCCCTGTAAGTTTTCCATATTAAAGATATTAATTAATTTTTTTTATTATTATTGTTTTACTGAAAACTTTAGCTGCAGAGATCTATAAATTCTTTTAAGTAACTAACCTCTGTATCAGTTAAAACACCTGTTTCTCGATAAAAAACATAATCTCCACCGAAATAGAGAACTAAAGAATCTGCAAAAAGTTCTTCACTACCAAAATACTCCTGGGCCTGCTTTCTTTTGTTTGAACCATCTGGCGCAATACAGTTCCTACTGAGGTAAGAAAATGCATGTGAAGACTCGTGTAGCAATGTATCAAAAGCCCTATTCGCCTTAAAGGCTCTATTTGATACCCATATCGATAATTTCCAATCAGCATTTGTATCTCCATTTTTAAATGTTCCTACTGAGTCCCATACACCGAATGGACATTCACCCAACATTTCTACCCCGTAGAGGTGACAACCATTTATAAATGATATTTTTCCTAACATTGTTTGCTTGTACGCTTCAGGAAGATTTTGTACCAAAGTATCTAATAAAGTTTGGTTTTCACCCTCGAATCCATCAAAAGTTACAAATACACCTTCGTATGGGGTGACGTCAATAGGACTATCATCATTTATAGTCACCGAATCTTTCTCTGGAGTTACCTCAACCGTTGTGGTTGTTGTTGGAATAGTAGTAGTTGTAGTTGTCGTGGATGTTGTAGTTGTAGTCGTTGTGGTTGCAATTGTCGTGGATGTTGTTGTTGTAGATGTTGTGGATGTAGTTGTCGTGGATGTAGTTGTCGTGGATGTTGTTGTTGTAGATGTTGTTGTTGTAGATGTTGTGGAAGAAATACTTACTGCATCGCTCAGGACACTGTTGTATGAAACAGCTAAGAATATACCAATAGCTAGTATTGAAAAAGCCACCCATCTTGCTCTATTATTCATTAAGCTTTAGCGAATTGAGTCTTCTAACTCTTCCTCAATTATTTCACCGATTTCTTCATCTGAAGCAATTTCACTGCCATCGTAATCCAGAGGTCTATTTAATTCAGCATATTTTTTCATGAAATTTCCTAAAATAAGAATAATTAAAATATAGAAAAGCAAAACTAGAGCAAATCTATACGCTAATGATCCACTTTGCAACAATGTCTGTTGCATGGCATTAAATTCACTGTCCGGAGGTAATACCAAAATTCTAATAAACAGCCATACACTTATTAGGAAGCTAACAACAGGCAATGCTTGGTTTAATCCTTTTGAATCTCCAATTGCATCAAACAACTCATTGCCACCCCATGGAACAGCTTTAAAGATGACACCCTCAAGACACATAAGGTAAGTCAATTTACAAACCGCCATTAGTACACCTGAGTTTTGTACCGAATCAAATGAGGTTGCATAGAAGAATAAATATCCGACAATAGCCAAAGAAATCATAGAAAAAAACTTGGGTGATAGATTTGCTTGGCGACGATTTGAAACTATGTGCAAAGAAGCTATGAAACCTAATATAAAACCAAAGGGAAGGTCTATAACAATAAACAGTATTGTGGATAAAATAGCAAAGAACATAGCTTGCGGATTCCAACTAAATCTTGTTTTTTGATTATATTTAAAGTATTCAATCAAAGACTCAATTCCCTCATAAGAAAATGTTACAATAACCAACCCAAACAAAACACCAAGAAATATTGCTAAATTTTGTGGCTCTACAGAAAATGTAAAACCCTCTTCAACAAAAGCATATATCAAAGAGGTAATCATTGCCATCAATGAAATCTCCATGAATGTCTCTAGTCTGGTTTTTTCCTGTAAGACACTCTCTCTTCTTATCCATTTCACTCTATAGTGTGAAATAATTCTATTGAACCATTCTTGTGCTAATAGAACAGCATAAAATAAAAATATAATCATAGAGGTAATACCAAATGCAAATGCATTTTTTGCCTGATCTGAAAAGTCTATATCACTAAATAGTGGGATAGTTGTTATTAATTGGTTTGTAAATTCGATATTACCAACTGTAGAACTTTCTTCTATAGCGTCTAAATTGATATCCGGTGTTGCAATAGTAGTCGGAACTGTTATTGGTAGTTCGGGTATTTCATCAATAATAAATTCCTCTGATTCATACTCTTCTGTAACTTCTCTTAAACAGAAAGTATGAGTGCAGTCATCGCCCGTGTATTGAACAAAATTAAATATAGATATTTTTAATTTTATGAATAACTTAGACTCACCACTCCAATTAATAGTTCTTGAACCAATAAGTTCGTCCATTGTGATATTGTCAATGATTAATGGGTTTTCAATTTGTCCATCTTCGGGATTTTCAAATAATACCTCCAGAACTATATTTTGTAAGTTCTCAACTTCGTTCATTGACCAGGAAATAACTAAATCATTTGCGTCAACTCGTTGCGCTGAAATATTGATTTCAGCATTTTCAATATCTCCAGCATTTATAAAAAATAAAAATATGAGGAAAACAGAAATAAATTTTTTAGACTTCATCCAAATACCTCAATTTTTGTTAACAAACCTACAACAACCAGTCTTTGCCTAGCTGAAAATTTTGGGTGACAAGTTGTTAATGTAATCCTGTCATCTCCAAATGAAGATAACAGATATGTTTCACTTGGATCTACAATCTTTATTTCACTCACCGTATATGTATATTGGTTTGAATTAGTTTGAAAGTATATATTATCTCCGGGTTTAAGTTTATCTAAATTTTTAAATGGGGCACCGTAAGTAGTTCTGTGCCCGGCAATAGCAAAATTCCCACCTGTTCCTGGAAGATCTGTAGATAAATAATAACCAGGACCAAACTCTAATTTTTCTAAGCTCGAACCGTAAACAACATAGTGGTCAATATTTGATGGGAATATTATTAATCTTCCTACAACATCAGGAAGAAACTCCTCATTGGCATTTGTGTTCCTCATTGTTTTACTCACAAGACTTAGAACAGATTCTTGAAACTCCCCTGTTTCTTCAAGCGATACATTTGTTTCTAAAGAATTTGAATTTATAGATCGCAATTCTTCAAGTGAAATATTCTGGTTTTGTTTATATTTTGCACTAAGTAAATTTTGCTCATCATCTAAAACTGACATTGAGAAAAAAGTTTGACTTATTGAATAAATAATTACTAGAAGACCAGCTATCAATAAGCCAAGTCCAATTGGAAGAATCCCAGGTCTTCGTTCACTACTTGTTACATAGCCAGATCTCTGTCTAGTTGTTGTGCTTACTCTGTTGTTGAAATTTAAACTTGGTAAAGAAAGGTGTTTATTTACTGGCTTCTTAGTAAATAAAATTGTAAAACGATTCGACATTAATAAGTTAAGTCTTTCTCTTAAAAGCTCTTCATTTACTTCGATTCCTAAATATTTTGAGTTTTTACTTACATTTTCAACAGCTGCAATCATGTAATCCATTTCATTCAACATGCCTGTTACTTCTGTAAGATAATTTTTAGAATTTAATACTGGATTAAATTTTTTACCAATATCAATACTTATTAAGACTTCAGTCCCAATTGTATTTTCAATGATTTTTTTTAAAGTATTTGATTTTATATAAACTTCAGCAAGCTCAACTTCATATTCTTGTGTAAGTAAATTTACAGATTTTTGATTTTCTATTTCGTTGTCATTTATAGAAATTTCATCTGAACTCTCTTCAGAACTCATCTCATTATTTTGTACCTGTATAGTTCCATAAACTATATTGCTAATCTCATTAGCGATGTCAGGATTTTCTAATAAGAAAAACTTTGCCTTTTGTTTTCCATAACCAATCTTTTCATTTTCATATAAATACCATGTTCCCTTTTTCTTGATTACTCCTTTTTCAACAGCAAGGTCTAGTAAATCTCCTCCATAAACAAATTCTCTATCATCTATTCCTATATCGTTAAAACCAACAGTTAAATTATTAGTTTTTCTAGAAAATCTCGAAAAGCGTGGTTTTTTTACTTCGTCTTCAAGGTCTGAATCGTAAATAAGATCACTATATTGAACATCGGTGATGACATTCGGATCGTTCTGTCTTTTTCTTCTAACCCTTAGGACTGCAAGGACTGCTACAATATTCAGAATTATAATGAAAAGATATACAAAAAAATACTGCACTAGTACCTATAGCCTCTCCTTAAAATAAGCCCACCAATCAACATAAGTAGAGAGCCAAATAAAATTATCAATCTTCCAACGTTAGTTCCTGTTACTGCATATCCTTCATTGTTATTACAGCTGGCATCTCCAGGACAAAGTGGTGTTGGGTTTGGAGAAGTTGCATTTTCATCATATACCCATTCAACAAAGTCATCACCAGGAAGGAAGAAAATATCTGTTCCATTATTTCCCATTTCTTCATCATCGCCAACTCCATCGATAATATTTTCAACTTCTATCTCCTCAATAGGATTTTGTTCATCAGTCGGACTGATTCCATTGTCAAGACAGTCTGAAGTCTTGTTTTTAACCATTGTTTGTGTCTTGTTGTTTTTAACATTTGTAACTTCAAACTCTACAGTGAAAAACTTATCTTCACTAATTTCAAAACTAGAGAACTGAATAAACTGTCCTGCTGGAATAGTTTCTTGTTTTTCAAACACAGTAAATTTATCGACCCATACTCTTTGAATAACTTCTGCATCAACATTGGACCTTGTGTTGTCAACGGTAATACCAAACATAGCACCACCGTCTTCATCACAGACCCTATTCGTTGAGATTAAAGGTTCGAAAATAAATAAGTTCTCAGGAAGAGTTGTTGTAGTAGTTGTACAATTAAGTGTTAATGAAGTTGATGAAGTCCAATTACCATCAACAGATATAGTAGAGGCATCGCTTGTTGCATCAATTATTCTCCACTGTATATTTTGTCCGTCTGAAATTTGTAGGGTCTTTGTTGTATCATTACCTGCACCAATGACTAAAGTCTCGTATCGAGCAAATGCACCATTATCTATCTTGTACTCCAGCAAGTATGATTTTTGAGAACTAGAGAGATTTGTAACTTTAATAGTTGAAAGCGCTTTATTATCTACACAAGTTCCAAGCGAATGGAGAATTTGTTGACTTGTTCCATTTTGACAGTTTGTTGGTGATGTGTCAGTTAACGTCTTGTAGGCGTCATCAGCAAGATTCGTTGGTTTATATCTCCAATAAATTTGCGTTCCTGGAGATACTTGAATTAAATCCGTAAAGTGAGTTTGGTTGGAAGCTATCAAAACTGGGGTCTCATTATTCCAACTTACCCCATCAAATGAGTAGGAATATGTGACAGTCAAACTTGTACTTGTTGGGTTAGAGATTTTTGCTTGAGAGAATGGATTATCCTCGCTACAAATAAACTCATTTACCGCAGTTAAGCTATTTCCAGTTGATGTGCAGTTTGTAATTTTGTAAACTAATCCGCTATTAGTCCAATTTGTAGTTCCAGATGGAGCATATTGAAATTCAACATAAGGATCAATCAATGTGTAATCAACGGTCTTTTGTTGATTAGCATTAATTGGAGTGGTCGTTAAAGTCTTCCATGTATCAGTTTGTAAATATCTATATTGAACAGTCACACTTCCATCGACTGAAGAAGTGTTATTCAAAGTTAATGTTACCTTCGTATTGGTTTCTTGGTTGTTATTTACTGTAGACGCATCTTGACAGGCTGTTTGAGTTTGCAATGTAAAGACAGGTGTACATTGGTTTGTCTTAGATAATGATGGTACTGAATTGTCATCACTAAAGTCAGTGTCTATAGATGCAATAAATTGCCATCTGATTGACTCTCCCTGTCTGATTGGCCATTTAAACTCACCACTTGATCCAGACGAGATTGCGACATTTGCAAACTTTGTCTCTGCTGTTCCATTATTGATTTGTACTTGAACGTTATAGTACTGAGTAACAGATCCTGTATTGTTAATGGTTAAAATAGAGTACTGCTCTCCATCTACACAATTACCTAAAGTATGCGTAAATGTTGAGTCTATTGAACACTCAGATTTGTAGGATGATGAAGCATTTGTCCAAGCTCCTGCGAAGTCATTATTAGCTAACGAAGATCTAAATTGCCAGTTAATATAACCATTAGCATTTAAAGCAGGTGCGCTAAATTCTTTAAAGGACCCAGCATTGATTGCCTCGATAGGCATTGTCGTATAGCCTGACCAAGTACCATTTAGAGATGACTTTGTTCTATATTGCACTTCTACATAAACAATATTGTTTGTTGTTGAAGGATTGTTAATTTTAAAGGTTCCAATCCTTTGTCCCTCTACACAATTAGCGAAACTATGTTCATAAGTTAATTGGCTAATAACTATTTCATCACAATTAATTGCGGTTTTGTCCTCCGTTGTTACTTCATCAGCACTTGAAACACCTGTAGCTGTACTGGCATACTTGTACTTCCACTTAACAATTGATCCATTCGCAATGTTGTTTTGAGTAAATACCTTATCAGCAGTCGTTGTAACTTTCTGGCTTATTGCATGGTTATTCCATGAATTTCCACCATCATAACTAATCCAAATATCCGCATACACATCAACAGAGCCAACATTTTTCAAAGTAAGTGTTGATGAGGCTTTTCTGTCGACACAAGATCCAATTGCAACTGTGTGTTCAAGAAGACCCCCACATAATACCGACAAAGGAGTGGGTGTTGCCAATTCGAATGATTTTGTTGATAAAGCATTCACAGATAGTGTATCTTTATATCTCCACGAAATTGTAGAATCTGAAGGTACCGAAACTGAAACAGATTCTTCTACACCATTCTGTATAGCTGTATAGTAATTATTTGTCTGTGCGCCTTTTGGATTAGTCCATGTTCCACCATCGATTTGATATTCAATTTCAAAAAATGCTGGTGCCCCTGTGCTTGCTCTATTGCGGTAATAAAATACTGAATTTCTCGTACCATCAACACACGCGTCTAATGCAACTCTTACTTCAATATCACCTGAACAATTAACTGGTCCCAAAGTTTCTAAAGTTTTATACTCAACACCTGTAAAGCTATTACTAGTAGAAGTCTTATACCTTAAGGTAAAGTAACTACCCTCTGGTAGGTTGACAAGATCATCTTTACTTCCCTGAGTTGGTAATCCAAAACTGTCTGTAACTGATAACCAGTTTGAAGGATTTTGTTCGAGTGCATACTCGATCAAATAATATACGTCTGAAGAACTGTTATTTACTGATGTGACTGTTGCGGTTTTAGAACCATTAGATGCACATGTGTTTCCAATTGAACCATCAACTTCATTTTGTGATGTACATGAAATTGTCATTACAGTTGTTTCTTGATAGTTTGTTGAGAAGGTAACGTTGTCCTTGGAAGTCTTATATCTCCACTGAATCGTATCAGTGTTTGTAAGATTTGGTTTTTGAATTTGCACTTGAGAATTAGGCGCAACAATTACTGTGTTTTCAGATGTCCACGCACCTCCGTTAACTTTTGATTCAACTTGAAAATATACATCCGATGTTGCAGAAGCGCCATTCTTTGCAAAGAAGTAACCTTCTTTGGTTCCGTCTCTACATGACCCTTGTGATATTAAGAAACTTGGATCAATAATGTCACAATTTACTGCAGTTGATTGTAAAGCTGCTTGGGCTGGGGCTGTTGCCAGTGTATTTTGATCATCTGATACAGCATATCTCCACTCAATATATTTTCCTGAAGGAACAGATTGTGTAAATGGACTTGCCGAGGAATTAGCACTTACAAGAAGATCAGCTGTGTGGGTTGTAAATCCACTCTCACCTTGAATTTTGTATTGAATCTTGTAACGTAGATCTGTACCTGTATTGTTTTGGATTACATAAGTAGCTGTAGCCTGACCGTTTGTATCACATTCGCCCATTGATAATGATTGAATAGTGTCAAAAGTACAATCAGAAACAGCACTATCAGTAAGTTCAATATAAGATACCCCTGAAGGACTTGCTACTTGAGTATGTGGATAATATTCTACTTTAAGTCTCTGACCAGATGGTACAGAGACGTTTCTTGTCTCTTGCTGACCAGGCTGTACATCCTCAACTATGGTTTGGTAGTTGTTGCCACCATCTACTGAGTATCGAATATGAAACCATGTATTGTCATTTGATGAAACTGGGTTTTTTAGTGTAAGTGTGGCTTGTTGTGCTCCAGCGACACAGTTACCTAATGTGAATTCAACTGTTCCTCCAACAACTGGACAATCAACTATATCAGACTGCACTACATCTGCAGTTGTTGAATATGCAGCTCCAAAATTATTTTGAACTGTTGATGCAGTTACTCTCCAATATATTCTTTGTGTATGTTGAACATCTATTGGTGTGATATTTAGATTACTCGAGTGATTAATCTCAATAGTTGAATCAACAACTTCCCAGTTAGTACCGTTAAAGGACCTTTCGACCTTGAAATATAAAGTTCCGTATGTTTCGTTATTAGTTATTGTAAGTGTTGACGCTTTGACACCATTAGTACAAACACCAAGTGATTGAGTAACCGTAAAATTGGTCACACAATTGACAAATGAAGCAGTGTTGTCATACGTCCAATTACCTGTAAAAGTTGAGGTATATGACCATTCATATCTCCAGACTATTTTTTGGCCTTCAGCGACATTTATCGAGTCTGCAGTAATATATGGTGCTCCATTTGCTGGAAGGAGATCATCGAATAGAGAGGTATTTACCCATGTACCAGATGATAATTCTCCTTCTGTTGCAGTGGTGATAATTTTATATTGAACTCTTACATAAGCTGCCGATGTCGATGATGTTGTATTAACCACAGTAAGGTTTGGTTGTTGCACGTTGTTTGTGGTACAAACTGGTGCATTTGGAGTAAACGAAACTGTGTTAAATGGACAGTCAACCATCAATGTATCGGTATACTTTAAATCTGCAGTTGCTAATGTAGAAGTGCTTTTGCTGATTCTATATCTAACTTGAATAGACGCAGAGTGAGGAACAGTAACATTTAACTGTAACTGAGCATCATTACCACCCGTAACAGTTTCCTGTGCTCTGTACACTACCCAATCACTGTCAGTACTTCTCTTGTACTCAATCTTGAAATATGTTGTATCTGTGGAATTCACATCCAAAGTTACTGTTGGTGTAGCAGCACCATTTCCACAAGAACCAAGAGTAAGATCTACAACACCACCAGAACAACCACAGTCAACAGTCTCGCTTGCATCTACAGATTCCCAGTCTTGACCAACAAAGTCACCACCATTAGTAGTGTCTTTTATTCTCCACGTAATTGTTTGTCCATCAGGTACAAATACTGTCTGCGATGAGTCTTGGGCCCCCGCCGCAACCGATATGTCGTAAGCCGACTCAATATTCGGATTAGAGTACTGCCATGTTAAGCCACCATCCAATGAATACATAACCTTGTAATAGGTTGTATAGTTTTCGTTATTATTAATAGTTAATGTTGAATTAGCACCACCATCACTACACACACACTCAGTTACAGTCTGCGAATATGTAGAATCAGGATCACAGTCTACAGAGATATTAGTAGTATTTTCATATACTACTGTTCTGAAGTTTGTTGACAAAGTGGTGTCATTATTATTTTGAGAACTAGTTGGCATTCTCGTATAAAGACCGTTTTTGTCCGTTGTGCCAATATGGTCAAAATAAGAACTTAATTTGTTAAAATCTCTAATGTATCCCCACTGAACAGTAATTACTGTGGTGTTTGGTAATGTTGTATTATCGGGAAGCAAAAACGAAGTCGTGTTATTCAGATATGCTTTCTGATGAGCCGAGTACGTCGTTCCTCCATTTGTTGAGTATCTATAAATTAATGTTGCCTCTTCGTAAGGGGTATTATGTGAAACGGTAGTATCAGTAAATGTAAACTCAACTTTTCCTCTATTTTCCTGACATTGTTGTTGTGTAGAAACTAAAGTGACTGGTTCAATATCATTTGATTCACAACCTAAATCTTTATCTACATCCATTACAGTCCACGGAAGATTTGCTAAAGAAGCATGGTCATGACCTGAACTTGTAGAGTTGTAGTATCGATAACGTATTTTGTAATCGTGAGTAGAGTCTGTGAAATGATATGCACTCCAATAGGCATTGCTACCAGAATAAGTACCCACATCAATAAACCCTGAGTGACTTGGATAACTTGCGTTGTAATAACTATTAGACATGTAGTTATTATTATTGAGATGATTTTTGATCCATGGTCCGAATGGATTCCATGTATTACCATCGTGAGAAATCTCAATATCAAAGTGTAAATACTGGTAATAATTTGCACCTGGAATATTTCCAGATGATTTAGCTACTCTAAATTCCAATATATCAGGTCCCATTGAGGAACATCCGTCATACGTTGCTGTAAATGCTAGGTAATTGTCAACAGAACAATCAACTGTAAAAGGACCTTTTGTAGTATATGTGGTGTATGAAGATGTTGGTGTAAGTTCTGTTCTGAGCTCAAATGTTATGCTTTCACCGTGTTGAAAATCGACAGGTATTGTTACATAGTTGTCATAAGATGCGTTTACAGTAACACTTCCTGTATGTGGCCAAGAGGTACCTCCATCTTCTGAAGCTCTATACTGAAGCTGTATTGAAGTAGTTTCATCATTATCTACTTTGACCTTAAATCGCTGATTTCCTCCATAACATGTTGCTGCTGTAGATACTTGTAACACATCGCCTATAGTTGCATTAACATCACAATCAACAAGGATTGTGTTATTCACTGTTGTGAATGCACCTGAACTAACTGGTGATGTTGGAGCATGCCTGTATTTTAAAGTCACAGTCTGACCCTGTGTGATAGTTGGCGTAAAGGTAAATGTACTTGTTTCACCTGGTAGAACAGTTTGATATACATCTGCACCAAATGCATCAAGCCAGTTGCTGCCTTGATCAATGGAGTAATCGACATCGTAATGGGCTGTCAGGTAGCCAGTATTCGTTATTGTTACTGTAGGTTTATTCCCACCAGATACACAGTCTCCTAATGCAAAAACTAACTGTGCACCAGTACTTGGACAGTTAACTGTCAGAACTGGTGTGGTATATGCAGTCGCATTCGAAAAGTCTCCAGTATCTGGTGAGAGATGTAGTTTGTATTGAATGGTTTGTCCATGATTAAGCTGTACAGATTCTTGAAGTAATGAGTTAGCATTTAATTGATAATTTGAGTAAACCGTTGTCCAGTCATTAGCTCCATCAACTTTTTTCTCTAACTTCATGTAATATATAGCTGATCCAGAATCTGATTTGATTGAAAATAGTGTGTCAGCATATCCAGTACTAGAATTGTTTTGACAGGTACCTTGTGTTAGTAAATTGGAAACGACGGTACCATTTACGGTCACATCAGTACCTCCACTACCCTCAATAAAATCTGTTAAATCGACATCACATTCTGCAGTTCTGTCTGCCTGTGATTTATTTTGTGAGCCAAGTTCTATGTAATTTACATTCGCCAATTCTGCTTGAGTAAATGCCTTTTTATATCTCAATTTAACAATGGAGCCATCGGCAACTCTTGTTCCGATAGTAAAATATCTATAACTATAGTTAGTAGTATTAATAAGAGTTCCTGTAGTTGTAGTTGCTGTCCATCCATTATTTGTGGGTTGTGAAGATGGAGATCTAAAGTTATTGCCAGAATCTAAAGTGTTAGAATTCGCATGTCTTCTGTAAAAAATATTTGCATTTGACCAGTTACTTCCATCATCGATTGAGTACTCAAAAATCCACCACATCTTGTTGTAATCTGCGTTGTTGTTGTAAGCAGTATCGTAAAACTCATTTGTCACCCAAGCTGAATCATTTATACAGGCATTTGGGTGTGTATTGTCTTCAAATTGATATTGGTAAAAATTCGATGTGGTTGGGCTAGTCTCATATCTATTGCAATCAATTTGATACGAACCACTTGAGATATCACCCGCATTTCTTGCTCTACTTACATAGACGTAAGGAAATGCTTGAGCCTGCCAGCTTACATTTTCAACATAGGAAACTTGATATCTCCAGTGAGCCCAATAAACTTGGCCGGAGTCTGATGAGTAGGTTTCTTGAAATCCAGGCCTAGCACTTGCATCATACGTTACTGTCGTATTTGCAGGTATGGCATAAACAATTGGTGCTGGTGAAGTGTCATAATAGGAAGAGTCCTGATAACTTGTTGTTGTGAGTTTATCCTCTGATGGCTGAACCCTGACATAGATTGTTGCTGACTCATTGTTTGTTATTGTAAGCGTTGATGTTTTTCCTGTGATAGTACAAGTACTCATTGCATAAGTAGCTGTAGTTGAAGGATTACAATCTGTAGCGACTACACCCGTGTGAACTCTATTGTGGAGTGTAGTATTAGTCCAATCAGGATTTTGTGTAAATGAACCTTGAACCCTCCAGTACATATTACTTGCAACACCATACGTATAAGTTTTTGTTGTAGTGTGTGTATAGGTTGTATTTGCAGCAATAGAAAATAGCTGTACATCATCATCCTCATAGTTACTCTGTGTTGATGTTAAAGGCCCGGCACTGATTTTTGATGGTACGGCTCTGTAGTAAATTGTCTGAGACTCATTATTTGTAATGGTAAGTGTTGAGGTTTGACCTGATGACGTGCATGAACTTATTGCCTGTGAAATATTAAAATCAGCCTGACAATTTATATCTTGGGTATAGATACCCCATGCTGCTGTACTATCAGGATCTGTATCGTCAATTCTAAATCTAAAATACGCAGTAGATCCCGAGGACAATGTAGATGGTGAGTCGTAGGTTAACGTTACTCCATCATTAAATGCTACACCATCAGCCAGAGTTGACCACGTTGAACCATTTGTTGAGTAATCAACATCAATAAAACCATTAAAGCTATCGTTCGCTGAATCTCTTTGTGTAATTGTAAATCTTGCAATAGCACTTCCCTGAGCATCACAAACCTGTGATATAGTTTTTGACGTATTGCTATAGTTGCTACTTGAGTTATTAGAGGAACCACCATTACCTACATAGAAACAGTCTACCTCTGAGTCAGTGAGTGTCAGATAGGAATCCCCAGATTTAACATAGGATCCATAATTTGAATTAGATGTATAAGATCCGTTAACACCACTTGTTAAAAGATTATATCCTGACGAAGTAGTAGTGTAAATCCAACGAATATCTGGTGTAACACCATGCCACATTTGAAAACTAACAGTAGTTGTCGAACCACCACTAATATATCTAGAACTATCAATCCAATTTAAAGTTCCGGCTTGACCCTGTTGATTTATATTTCCTTGAATGTGAGCATAAGCAGGTTGATTACCTGTATTTTGAATTGTCAATGTGTAGAGCTTATATGGTTGATTATTTGTACATGAAGGTGAATTTAGACTTGCAGTCATACTGTACACAGGACAGTTAACAGATACACTAGACGTCTCTGTCCAATCCGTGCCAGATGGATTGCTCGCTCCAACAATATACCTAAATGTAACCGAAGAGTTGTGTGCTACGGCTGACGTTATCTCGTATGTCTCTGGTGAACCAACAGCAACTTGCTCACCGTCTTTTAATGCCTGCCAAGCACTACTTCCGACTTTGTACTCAACATCAAAAAATACTGTCGTGTTACCAGTTGCTGTAAGAGTAATTGTGGGCTTTGATGTACCATCACCTAAACATGTTCCATTTGCAGTTGCAACAGAACCAGTAGCTAAGGTATAGTTTCCACAACCACTGACAGTTAATAGTGAACCTACATTGTAGGAAGTTGCAAAATTACTTGGATTAGATGAGTTGTAGCGCATACGGAATTGTATTGTTCTGCCGTCATATTCCGGATTGGCCGAGAGCGTTACGTCATTACCAGGAGCCACCGACTGTCCATCTACAAGACTCGTAAACGAACCTCCATCTACGCTTACATCTACATCAAAGTATTGTGTGCTTGATTTGTTGTTTGTGATTTTAAGTTGTGGTGTTGCAAAACCATTTGAACATGCTGAGAGAGTGGCTTTAAATGTTGGTGAAAATGGATCAAATGCATTAGGTCCACAAGAGGCACCATCAGAGTTGTTTGTTAAGAAAGAGCTTCCTTTTTGTGTAACGCTATAGTTATTTGTTCCATTTCTTACAATCTCAAAACGCATACCGTTTGTGTCATCTACAATAAATCGAATCTCACCCTCGGGTGTTTTATAAGAGAATGCTGAGAGTACAGTACTTGCTCCAGAAAACGCACTTGTTTGTGGATCGACTGAAGAAGAGCTTGATGGATTATCAATATCAAATCTATGTATTTTGTTATTGATTGCATCATATGTTACCAACTCATATCCATCCCAGTCCCCTACATAGGCATAGTCAGCAGCATTAATTGGGCTGACGAAACCTGGGTCTGGAAAGGTAGTTGTTGTACCGTTTGATACGTTGTAGATCATATTTGAATTTGGTCGTGCTATATCTGAACCATTTCCATCAGAGTCAGTATCAAAGGCACCCTGTGAGAAATAAATTCTGTCTATGCCATCTTTTGAGACATACTCACCAGATGAGAAACCGTAGTGTCCACCACCACCTGGTAGCTGATAGAAATCCAACTGCCCAATAGTTCCATACGATCCCATATTTTTTAAGTGTGTAAGTGAACCATCAGTATTAATTTGGAAAAGATCAGTACCGTTTGCTGAAGATGTGATTGTTACATACATCTTTCCAGTAGGTGACATGGCCAAACCATTAATACCTTTTACACCAGTTATGCTTGTTCCCCCGACCGTTAATCCAGATAAACTGACTTGGGTCTCATCTAAGTTAACTGTCGATGTTGATGTTGCAACATATTGAGAGATTGTAAAAAAGTTGTCAGTAAACTCCCAGTCAAGTTTATAGAAATACGCTCTCTCTGAAGAGTCGTTACATGCCCATATTTCATTTGCGTACGCTTCTTCTTGAGGTGTGGCCCAAGAAGAGATAAACATTATTACAAACAGAAGGACATGGAGTGTAGTTGTTGTGATTTTTTTATAGTTGATGGCGTGAAAAAACGACCTTACTCTAAGACAACACAATATAAAATAATATTTATTTATCACACACAACAACTTTATTTTTAATTAGATTTAATTCTAATTAACTTAATTTCAGTTTAACTGGAATTGATTTAAAGTAAATGTTATTTTTAAAAAATTTAGTACTGTTTTAGTATGTTTTCTATTAAATTTTCAGAAGTTTTTAAGAAAAACTCCTCTGAATATCTATTAAATAGCTCATGATCACCAATATTTAGTGCATATTCAAACATTGCTCCCCTAAATGCAGTTGCCACATTCACAGCAATTTCATCTGCTCTGTCCTTATATTCCTCAGAATTACTCAGTAAAGCTGTAATTGCTTGTACTGGATCTTGGTCTAGCCATTTGTTTACATTGACTAAATTAAACATCTGAATGATTAAAACTTTTCCAGTGTATCCAAGGCTGATGAGGTTTTCTGCATACGTAACTGGAATCTGTTTTAATTTATCTACGACACTTAAAGAGTTGTCTGCAAGTGTAGCACCCATGTTTGCAGCTACATCCATTTTTGAGTGAACAATCGCTGAAAACACATCTTCCATTCTGTCGGGAAAATGATTGTATGCTGTTGCAGGCGAAACACCTGCTTCTTTTGCAATTTGTGTCAGAGTAACTTCTCTAATATCTCCAACTTCATTTATGACATCAACAGCTGTATTGATAAGTTTTATCCTATTAAGGTCAAAAATATCTTGCTGCCGTCTTGCTCTACCGTCTTGTTGGATATCAGCCATATGGGCATCTTACAATAATTTATTTAAGAATTGAAAATTTTTTTAAAAATACTCTTTTATTGTATTTTCAACTGTTGAAGAATCGGACCTACAAACAATATAATCCTCAGTATTTTCTGAGTTTTTTACTGAAAATGATGAAATCACGGAGGAGATTACATTACTAAATTTTTCGGGAGATGCCGTCGCTATTCCAACAACTGGAAGATTCGAGCCGAAAGAGACTTTCTCCGAAACAGCTGTTGCAGTATGAGGATCGACAATCCAGTCATAATTTTTATTGAAGTCTTTGATTTCTCTCAAAATCATTTCATCATCAAACGATTTTGAAGAAAAGATACTTTGTAATTTCCTTGTTGCGTCTTCGCTTAATGTTGCAACCTTTTCACTTTGTAATTGGTCATAAAAAGATGATGTATCTCCCTCTAAATCATAAATCAATCTCTCTAAACTAGATGGTATCTGTATATCCATACTCGGTGCGACAGTCGGCATAGTTTCCTTTGGTTCCAAGGTACCACTTGCAATGAATCTTGTAAGTACATCATTCATATTTGATGCACAGAATATTTCATTTATTGGAAGGCCTTTGCTTCTCCCGAACCAAGCTGAATAAGCATTTCCAAAGTTACCGGAAGGAATTGAGATATTGATAGGATTTGTAAATTGTTTTGTAAGCCATACATAATAGGCTGTCTGACCCATTACTCTCAACCAGTTAATTGAATTCAATGAGACTACTCTTCTGTTAAATGCATTTTCCTGTAAAAGAGTTTTTGCAATTTGTTGACAGTCATCATAAGAGCCATCGATTGCAATATTTAATACATTGTCTTGAATAACCTCAGTCATCTGACGTCTTTGATATTCGCTTACTTTATTGTGAGGGTGTAGTACAACAATATCAATATTATTTGAATCTTTAACAGACTGAATTGCTGCACTTCCTGTGTCTCCACTTGTTGCAACAATTACTAACCCTCTCTCACCGACCTCTTCCAATCTTCTATCTGCAATTGCACCAAGCGGTTGAAGTGCATAATCTTTAAATGATTTTGTAGGACCATGGAATAGTTCCATAACATATTTATTGTTTTCAATCTCTCTAAGTACTGGCTCCGGTGAGTTTTCAAAACCTGAATAAATTGATAAATCATCAAGGTAGTTGGCAGAGTTTTTATCTAAGGCAATAAATATTGTCTTAACAAAATCTTCATAACTTAAATCTTCTTGAGTTAAATTGCTTAAATTTTCTAATGTGGTTCCGTTTGGTAAATACAATCCTTTATCATCTGCAACACCTGATAAGACAACATCTTTAAAAGAGAGTGTTGATTTGCTTCCACGTGTTGAATGGTATGTGATCACTTGTTTATGAATAAACTCTGATTGTAGATGTTACAGAGCTAACGCTTTTGAGGTTTGCAATACTGTCTATGGAGCTAGTTAAATCTTCTTCTGCAGCCTCATGAGTAACTAGAACTAACTCTGCGTTATCTCCTCTTCCTTCTTGAATAACACTTTCGATGCTTACACTGTTTTCTCCAAATAAGTTTGCAATAGCTGCAAGAACACCCGGTTCGTCTTTGACTGAAAGCCTAATAAACCAACTTGAATTAACATCTTTTATAGCTTTGTCTCCTGTTTTTGGAGTTCGTAATGGATACCAGTTGGTTTGGTTACTTGCCATTTGATGACATGCGCTAAGAACATCTCCAATAATCGCACTTGCAGTTGGTGCTGCACCAGCACCAGGTCCAGAAAATACTAATTGGTTTATATTGTCACCTTCAACAAGCACAGCATTCAATGCACCTCTTATGGCTGCAAGGGGGTGCTTGCTGTCAACAAGAGCTGGGTACACTCTTGCATTAAAACCTTCTTGACCATTATCAATTTGAGCTACGAGTTTTATGGTCTTGTTTAGTCTTTTCGCCCAATCGAAATCTTCTTTTGTAATTTTAGAAATACCTTCTGTGTAAACATCATCAGTCGATGGAGATACACCAAAACACAGTAGTGATAAAATCATGGCTTTATATTTTGCATCTATACCTTCGACATCATTTGTAGGATCTGGTTCTGCATAGCCTAATTCTTGAGCATTTTGTAATGCATCACCGTATGTGCTGCCCTCTTCCATTGCAGTCAGGATGTAATTGCTTGTTCCATTAATAATCCCAGCAACCCTTGAGAGTTCCTCTCCTCTTAGACTTTCAATGAGTGGTTTTAAAACAGGTATACCAGCTGCGACTGCTGCTTCAAAATATAAACAGGTATTGTTGTCCTGAGCCGTCTTTATCAATTCTTCACCACAATCTGCAATGATATCTTTGTTTGCAGTAATTACTGATTTTCCTTTTTGTAAGAGTTCTTTAATGTACTCTTTTCCTGGTTCTACTCCACCTAAAACTTCAATTACTAAATCAATATTTTCATCATTTGCAATTTCACTAAAATCCTCAGTTGTAAGATCCGAATCAAAACTTCTGTCTTTAGTAGAATCAGACACTAAAACCTTAGAAAGATTTATATTAATTACCTCATTATCAAGCTGTAACAATCGAGATATAACTGCAGAGCCAATATTTCCTGCACCTAAAACTGCTACTGAATATGAATTATTTTTCATAATTAGTAAGGATAAATGTTATTTTGAGTCAAACAACAATTAATTTTGTAGATTTTATGAAGAAATTGTTAATGCTGAAACTGCTTCTTGATAAACCCCACAATAGTCAATCATATCAGCTACCCATTTGCGATCTTGCTCTGGAAGATAGTCGAGCTTGTAATAGTTAGTCCACTTTCCCCCATAATAATAAACAAAAACATCTGCTAGATTCTCGTCATCACCATATCTTTGATGTGCAAGTTCTCTAAAGGTAGTTCCACCTTGCAAAATACATCCTCTCAAGACTAAATATGAATAGGCATGCGCAGCTTCGTGAATAAGAATATCTTTTAATTTTCCAGATTGTATCCCTCTATCTGATATCCAAATTGTCATAGCCCAATTATTCCCATAATTTCCATCAGCACCATAACCTACTGGATCAAATACTCCGAATACACATCTATTGAATAAAGCTTCACCATAAGGATGGCAACCATTTAAAACATCTACTTCGGAAGTTAATATTGTTCTCAGAGGATCTGGTAGTTGATATATTGCAAGCTGGATTCTGAGATTAGAATCTTCATCCCCTTCAAATCCAGGATATGAAACATCTTCGAGGACAGTATTGGAATTAAGTTTGTAAGATGGCTCGGCTATGTTTATAGCTGGAGCTTGAATTAAAGAATAAAGAAAATTAGTCACGTCATTTTTAATACCCGTATTACTTCCATCTCTTCTTTCATGTAGATTAATCAAAACAGCATTCTCATCAGGTATTGTTAAACTACATGTTGTAGTTAAGCCTTTAGTAAGCTCAATTAATGCCTCTTCAAAACTAAATGGACCAAATCTATTACATTCAGAATCATAAAGTATAAATGCGACATTATATGGATCATTTGAATTTACTACATTAGAAGAAAGTTTGTATGAAGGTTCAGCTATTGCAATATTTGGAGATTCTATTCTTAGAACTGAAAATAAATTTATATTTAAAAAATAGGTAATCAACCAAATGGCTATGTTGATTGAGAGAAAAGCAAAAAGCACTACTTTAAAAGTTTTCACACAATAAATGTTAATTTAAAAATCTTAAGTTTTAAGGAATCTTTATGTTAATTTTTCTTTTACAAGTCTACTTACCACAGCGCCATCTATACCTTCACCTTTAGACATAACAGCACCAATTACTTTACCCATTTGGGAGATATCAACTTCGCCCATCTCACTCAGAACTCCATCAATAATTTTTTCAACATCTTCGTCACTAAGCTGCTCAGGCAACCATTCGCTTAAGAAATCAATTTCAAACTGAATTTTTTCAGCCATTTCAGTGCCTCTATCACCAAGTGACTGATACTCTTCAACTGCTTTTGTCATCTTCTTAACATAAGAAGAAATGACTCCTAAAACTAGTTCATCCGTAGCTTCTTCACCTTTTTCAGCTTTTTTCTTTGCTACCTCTGTCTGAACTTGTCTAATTGCATCAAGCTTGGGCTTATCTTTTGCTTTCATTGCTTCTTTTAAAGCAGCACTTAAATCATCTGATATTGCCATAATCTACTTTCTATATATATGCATTGTATCAGGAATATCTGTAATTATTCCGAATACACCTAGCTCCATAAAATGTTGAAAATCTTTTTCATCATTAACTGTCCATACTCCCGTCTTTTGAAATGGCAAATCAAAATTCCTACTATCTAATAAAGTTTTCTCAACCATAAAAAATAAATGTTCATCATGTATTGATAAAGATTTTGCTTGAAATAAGGCATCTTCTTGATCAAGTATTATTCCATAATTGCAAGTAAATAATTCTTTGAAGTCTTGGATTGCTTTCCAATTAAATGAGGTAACAATATCTTGAGGTGACAAAAGAGAGAGCATTTTTTGAAATAGTATGTCTATTTGAGTTTTTTCTAAACTATTTGTTTTAATTTCAAAATTAACTTTTCCTTCTATTTGATCTCTTGATGATAAAATCAATTCATCTTTTTCAACATCATCTAACTTACTTAGTATTTCTTCTGTAGAAAGTTCGTTAATAAACTGTCCATTTATATCAGGGTCATGAAATAAAATAATATTATTATCGGCTGTAATTCGAACATCAGTTTCAACATAATCACAGTATTCAAATGCTTTATTTAAACCTGTTATTGAATTTTCCCTATAAATATGGGGCAGACCCCTATGTCCAAAAATTTTTCTCAAAATGCCTCCATATAAATTAAAGTTGAGTAATATTAAATGTCAAGCTTGTGAAATATTTCACAAAGTAATAAGGTATGTGCAAATGTTAAAAATGGAATTTGAACAAGAAGATTGGATGCTAGAGGGTGGCTGTGTCTATTCTGACACTGATCTGTTTTTTCCTGTTGGATCTTCAATGAAAGCAATGAAACAAGCTAATGAAGCAAAAGCAATATGCATGGAGTGCCCTGTTGTAACTGAATGTCTTGAATACGCTATAAGAACTAATCAAGATTCTGGTATCTGGGGCGGAACAACTGAAGATGAGAGAAAATCAATAAGAAGACAGTATCGTAAAACCGGTCTAGTTATCAACGGTTAGAAACTAAGCCCGCTCCCCTTTTATTTTCACCGTCATCTGAGAATTCAATAATCTGAATTAATGATGTATTGACTGCAATTTCACCTTCATCATCTTTATGAATATAAAATTCATTTGAAGAAGTTAAATTTTTAATTTCATCTAAGAATTTTTCTTTATTTTTTATATCAACTTCTATAGCTGAGGTTGAGCCAACCATATAAATTCTTGCTTTCAAAGTTCCTGCCATTTTTTCTCCTTATAAAACGTTTTCACCCATAAATAATGCTGAGACTGAGTCATCAGTAAATATAGATGTTAATGCACTTGCAATTATTGGAGAAACACTCAGGGACTCAACATTTCCTAATTTTTCAGGATTTCCATTCTGCAACAAAGTATCTGTGACGATTATTTTATCTACTGGAGCATCTTGTAATTTTTCTACTGAACCCTCAGAAAATATACCGTGGGTAGCTGCTACATTTACAGATAAAGCTCCACGTTCTTTTAAAATTCTTGAAGCGGCTGCGATAGTGCCTCCGGTGTCAATAATGTCATCTAGTAGGATTGCATGTCTGTCTTCAACTTCACCAATTATCGTGAAAGACTTTACCTCGTTATGTATTTTTGGATCTCTTTTTTTATGTACAAAACCTACATACGCATCAAGATGTTTTGCAAATATAGTTGCTCTCTTTACTCCACCTGCATCAGGCGAAATAATAGAAATTGGACCATCAAATTTATTTTTAAAATATTCAACAAAAAGTGGCATAGCAGTTAGATGGTCAAATGGCTGATCAACAAATCCCTGTATCTGCTGAGTGTGTAAGTCGATAGATACCATTCTATCAACACCTGCAGCAACATACATATCGCTTATTAATCTTGCAGATATTGGTTCCCTAGGTAGTGCTTTTTTATCTTGTCTTGAGTATGGATAGAAAGGAAGTACAGCTGTGATTCGTTTTGCTGAAGCGCGTTTTAAAGCATCTATCATGAGTAGTTGTTCCATAATTGTTCTATTGATATCACCAGAATGGCTTTGCATAACAAAACAGTCTGCACCTCTTACACTCTCACCAAGTCTCAAATAAATCTCACCACTAGCAAATTCTTTTCTCTCTACTTCTGATAAGTCAGTTCCAAGATTTAAAGCTACTTTTTGCGCAAGTTCAACATTTGATGAACCTGAAAAAAGAAGCATTTTTTTCTTGCCAGGTTGCTCAATCATTTTTTTTCTTTCTATCCATATAGCCATCTATATTTTTTTGATCACTTCTTTCAATACCTAACGCTTTTGAAGGCACATCTTTTGTAATTACAGAACCTGCACCTATCATTGATTCTTTTCCAATAGTTACTGGAGCAACAAGCATGACATCTGATCCAATAAATGCTCCGTCTTCAATATCAGTTTTATGTTTATTTTTACCATCGTAATTGACTGTTATTGCTCCTGCAGAAAAATTAACACCTGAGCCTAATTCTGCATCACCTACATATGCAAGATGAGGAATTTTGCTTCCCTTACCAATCTTCGATTTTTTTGTTTCAGCAAAAGCTCCAACCTTCACATTTTCTCCTAGTTCTGAACCAGGTCTAATGTGTGCAAAAGGTCCTATTTGACCTCCAGCATCAATAATTGAATCGTCTACCACTGAATTTAATACTTTTGAACCTTGGCCAACTTTTGAATTATTAATTTGAGCATTTGGTCCAATCTCACAATCAGGACCTATCTCCGTTTCACCTTTTAAATGACTGTTTGCGTAAACTTTTGTACCAGCAGAAATTTTAACAGTTGAATCTACATATGTAGAGGTTGGGTCTTGAAAGTAAACACCTTCGTCCATGAATTGTTGTATTGTTTGCTTTAACAGAGTGTCTTCAACTTCATTTAGTTGGCCCATAGAATTTATTCCTCTTATTGAATCTTCTTCTACTTGTACTATAACAATATCTTTTTTTTCATTATTTGCAATACCTATTAAGTCAGTTATATAAAATTCTCCCTGCGCATTAGAGGTATTCAAATTGTTGATTTGCTCAAGGAGAAATTCTTTTTCAAAACAATATATCCCTGAATTAATTTCATCGACCAACCTCTCTTCTTCTGTGCAGTCTTTTTCCTCAACAATTTTTATTTGTTTATTTTGTCGAATGACTCTTCCATATCCAAATGGATTAGAGACCTTAGATGTAAGAAAGCCAATTGTTGAACTAGAGTCAGTTACTTTTTTAATTAGATTTTTAATATCACTGCTATTGATCATTGGTACATCGCCTGGAAGAACAAGAATATATTCAGATGTATCATTAGCAAATTTTTTATCCTCTAACAGTATTGAAATTGCATGTCCTGTACCTTTTTGCTCCACTTGGATAACAAAATTAAGTGATTCTGGCAGAGCTTCCATAACTTGTTTAGCTTCATGCCCTACTACAACATATTTAGTATTTATATCCTCAATAACCTCTAGAGCGTATGAAATTAATTTTTTTCCTAAAACAGAATGTAAGACTTTTGGTAAATTGGACTTCATTCTAGTCCCTTTACCTGCGGCTAATATTACTCCTGATACATTCATTTCAAAATTGATGGCTGGGGGAGAAGGACTCGAACCCTCAACGATGGGACCAAAACCCATTGTGTTGCCAATTACACCATCCCCCAATTGTTATGCAAATATATTCTAATCGTCATTTTGAGAGAAACTACAATCAATTTTCTTAGTTATTGAAAAATATTTAAGATTGTATTCTTCAGAATCTATTTCTTCAATCTCTTCATGTTCTTCAAACAATGAAAAAAGAGCTGACCCGCTACCGGACATAAAAAAGTTTTTTTTGTATCTCTCTTCAAGGTTTTCTTTTATTGCATTAAGTTCTGGGTAGATTTCTGTAGATATATTCCAGAGATCATTAAAAAGTGAGACACCATTCCACAAATACTTATCAGTGTCCTTTGGTTGTATTTCGTCATATTTTTCAAAGACTTCTTTTGTGCTCAAACCGTTTTTTGGGACAGCAATAATGATTTTCATTGGTGGAGTATCATTCAGATTTAGAACATTTTCACCAATACCTGATATAGTTGCTGGTTGTTTATTTATAAAGAATGGAACATCACTTCCAACTTGCTTCACGACATCATGGTAAGAAGGCATTGATAATTCATAATTTGAACAGAGGAAATTGATTATTGCTGCACCGTTTGAACTTCCTCCACCAAGTCCAGATTCTATTGGTATCTGCTTATCAACTTTGATTTCAAAGGATTTATCAAAAGAAGGATTGAGTTTTCTCATTAATGATAAAGATTTATGAATTGTTGTTAACTCATAATTTAATTTGTCAATATTAAAAACAATCTGATCTTTTTGACTTTCTTTAATTACTATTTCATCAAAAATACCAACAGGAATAATATCTGATTCAATCTTGTGATAATTATCTTGTAAACCATCATGAATTTTTAAATTAAGATTGATTTTTGCTGAAGATAATATTTTCACAATATGTCCTTTGCAATATCATAATAATTTTCAGGAGTTAAATTACTTGCGCGATTATTAGGGTCTATTCCTAATTCAACAAGACGGCCCTCAGAGATTATTGATTTGAGTGATGTTCTCACTTTTTTTCTTTTTTGTTGAAAAGCAATTTTAGATATTTCAAATGCTCGAATTCTTGTTTCTTCATCCAAAATAGTCTCTCTTTGAATAGTCAGAACAGAAGAAGTAATTTTTGGAGGTGGATAGAAACAATTTTTTGAAACATCAAATTGAATCTTAGATTCAGTAAATAATTTAAATAAGACTGATAAAGCCCCATATTCTTTTCCTCCAGGATTAGCAACAATTCTATCTCCCACCTCTTTTTGAACCATGACAACATATCTATGAATTACAGGAACTTCAGTTATCAATTTAACCAACAATCTTGTTCCGATATTGTAAGGCAAATTCGATACAAAAATCCACCAAGGACCTTGAAGTTGTGTGTAGTCAAATTCCATTGCATCTTCATTGAAGATCTCTAGATTAGGTACATCAATAAATCTTTCATTTAGAATCTCTGCAAGATTCCCATCAATTTCTACTGCTTTAATTCTGTAATTGTCTTTTAATAATTCACTAGTTAAAGATCCCGTGCCAGGACCAACTTCAATTATTGGATCTGCTAATTGTCCCTGAACTAATTTTGTAATTTTTCTTGATATATTTGAATCAATTAAAAAGTTTTGGCCTAATTTATAATTTGGCTTTGATTCTAATTTTTCAACCCATTCTTGTTCACTCATGTAAATCTCGAGATAATAATCTATCAGTATTTTTTTTAGTAAGTTCTGAAAACTCATTCAGAGATATATCTAATATTTTTGAAATTTTTTCAGCAGTATACATGATATAAGACGGTTTATTTTTTTGTCCTTTATAAGGTTCAGGAGCTAAATAAGGAATGTCTGTTTCAACTAAAATTTTGTTTAATGGGATATTATTAACTGCTAGTTGCAAATCTAGAGCAGTGTCGTACGTTACAATTCCAGATATAGAGAAATAAACACCTAGTTCTGCAAACTTTTTAGTCCACTTATTACCCCCAGTCCATGAATGTAGAATAATTTTATTATTGCTTTCTCTCTCACTAAGAATTTTATATATATCAGAAAAACTATCTCTGCAATGAACAATTACTGGTTTAGAAAGCTTTTCACCAACTTCAAGGTGGTAAAGAAAGCTATTTATCTGATCTTCCTTTGATGATAAATTGCGGTAGTAATCAAGTCCAGTTTCGCCAATCAAGTCTGCTTCGATAAATAAAGTATCAAGTGATTCTTTTAATGTTTCAAATTCACTGGCTTGATGTGGATGCAAGCCTGCTGACCAATAGGACAATTTTTTTAAACTATCAGAAACTTGCTTTGCTTTTAATGAAGACTCAACATCAACACCTGGAATCACTACATACTCTAGATTAAATAAGTCATTTTCATCGATTTCATTACTCCAAAGTTGAAGATGACAATGCGTGTCTACCCATTTGAATTGCTCTAATGTTTTATTTTTATTCACTACTATATAAGCATAGGATTAAATACATTTATGAGTAAAGGTAACAGAAGTAAAATTGATAATCTTGGAAGGGTTGTAATTCCAAAATCCATTAGGAAAGCTCTTGATGTTGAAGCTAATAGTGAAATCTCAATGTATGTTGAAGATAAAAAGTTAATAATTACAAAAGGCTATCAAACTTGTTCTATATGTGGATCCAAAGATGTTACATATCAACTCAAAGATAAATTTCTATGTTCTAATTGTATAGACGATATTAAGAATCTTTAATTTTATTGTATATTTCGTTTACGGGAATGTCCGTAATTAGGGATACTGCTTTTGCTAAATCTCTTTTAGGAACACCATTATCTAATAATATTTTTAATGCAGAATCTAGTTCAAAATTTACATTTGTATTTAATTTACTAGGTGCGATGACGAGTGTTATTTCTCCTTTGAGATTATCTGAGCTAAGCTTTTGTTTTACTTCTGCGATATCGCCTCGGTGAATTGTTTCAAATTTTTTTGTTAATTCCCTACAAACTGTTATTTGTGAATTCAATCCATTTTTTTCAAAATAATCAAGATCTTTTATTACACGTTTTGGAGAAGTAAAACAGACACTTGGCATTTGAGCATTTAATAACTTTATTAAGAATTCCCTTTGTTCTTTTCCTGATTTAGGTATGAATCCTAAAAATTGAAAATTTGAAATGTCGAATCCAGAAAGAGTTAAAGCTACTAGGACACTTGAGGGACCGGGTATTGATACAACTCTAAATCCTTCCCTAATTACAGTCTCTACTAATTTATTACCTGGATCGGAAATTAAAGGCGTACCTGCATCAGAAATAAGAGCTAAGTTTAAATTATTTCCCAAATGACTTTTGATATCTTCAATTTTATTGACTTCATTGCCAATAAAGTAAGACTCTATATCTGTTTCAATACCAAAATGATTTAAAAGTTTTTTTGCACGTCTTGTATCTTCACAATAAATTAAATCGACATTGTTTAATACATCAATGAGTCTTTGTGATACATCGTCTAAATTTCCAATTGGGGTTGGGCAGATATATAGAGTACCCACTTTGTTTATAGGTCACCAAGCTGCGATGAGATTTCATCAATAATGTTTAAGTCTTGAGAAAGTACCAGTTTTACAAAACCATTTTGCTTTGAAATCCATACGTTGGTCGAGCCTTTATATATTACTCCGTTGTACTGTTCAACTACATCTGTAAATCTTTTTTGGGTATCTCCCCATAAAATATATGCATCATATATTTCATCAAGGTCAGCAGGAGTATCTCCACTTATTTTGACAGTCATTACTAAATTGCCAGATAAATCAACGTAGTCTTTCCATGAACCTCCCCCGATTCCAACTGCAGCAGTAATTGCTGGGATAGGTCCAATGGTGTCTTGTAAAAGATAAACTAGGTCTAAAGATCCAATTGTACCTTCATCTATTAACTCAAAATTATTAATTTCAACATCAGCAATTTCGATGACTTCATATCTTTCATTAGCAAAATACTTTTCAGGGGAATATATCTGCTCTGAAGTTGGGAGGTTTGTTAAGCCGGTTCTTTTATACTCACCTAGTGCGTCATTTAAAGCTGCCATTTTTCCTTTGTTGATAATTTCTCTTGAAAGTATTGGACCATAGGTGTAATACAAGTCTGACGGTATATAAAAATAATTTGGAAGCTGAACCCTACAGGAAATATTTGGAATCTGTGCTTGCATCGTTTGACGGTCATATGCATCTAAACTATCAATCCATTTTGCTTCTACCCATTCAGCTTGAGCTTCCATTAATGCTCTAATTCCTGGGTAGTTTGAGAAATCATCTAAGTCATCCATCTCTTGATACCACTCAGATACCTCAAAATGCATACCCTGTAAGGAATGAACCAGTTCATGGATTACTACTCTCTGTTCATAAAAATTTAGCTTTTTTTGACCTGATTTTATAGGAACTCTTAGCGTTTTATCTAATAAATTGTATGAACCAGCAGAAAAACAACGTTGGAACTCAACTTGTAAATTTAAAAGTTGGTCTGGTGAGTAATCATTTAAACCCCACATGTTCTCTGAAAGTACAGCTCTTTCCCACTCACCCTCTTCATAATCTTCTTCAAAATCGTCTAGAAAAGAAAGAGCGTTATATTCTTGATAATCGTTAAGAGTATAAAAATCATAAAGAGGTTCTTCTATAAATTCTAAACCTGTTCTTCTCTCAATAAATTTCATTAATTCAGCTAATTGCTCTTTGATTTCCGTCGGCGGTTCTTGAATCTCTAACCCAAACTCATCAATTGCAAACGGGGGCTCTTCATAAACAGTTGTTGTTGTAGAGGTAGATGTAGTTGTAGTACTTTCAGTAGTTGTAGTTTCTTCTGATTGGATTTCAGAAACAGATTCTTCACCGGTTCCTGATGAACAGGTTATTAAAACTAAACATAATAAAGTAAGTAAAAATTTTCTCATAGGTTATTAGATTACATGTATTCTATTATTTATAAAAACAATAGGAGGAATTTTGATTAAAGAATTTAGAGATTTTATCAATAGAGGGAATGTTGTTGAACTTGGAGTAGCGTTTGTTATGGGCGCTTCTTTTAAGTCATTGGTTGATGTTTTTACCAAGAGATTAGTTGAGCCATTGATTGGTTTAATAATAAATCTTCCTAATTTAGATAAGTTAGGAATGTTTGGAGATATAGATCCTGCATCTGGTATGTCTGCAGGCTCTTTTGGAGCTTTTTTAGGGGAAGTAATAAACTATACAATTATTGCCTTTGTAATGTTTTTAGTAATAAAAGCATACAACCATTTTGAAGACATTGTTTCTGATGAAGAAACTGAAGAAGCAGCTGCAGAATCAAAAGAGGTATTATTGCTAAAAGAAATTAGAGATGGAATAAATAAGATTAGTAAATAATTAAAAAATTTATGAAAGAAAATAATTTAAGAGATTTATTTAAATACGCACTTGAGCAAGGCACTAAGGTCCGTAGAGGAATAATTTATTCAATACTAAATAAAATATTTGACCTAGCTCCTCCTATTTTGATTGGTATTGCGATAGATATAGTGGTTGAAGGATCTGATTCCTTTATAGGAAATCTTGGATACAGCGACAGAAGACAGCAATTAATTATACTCGCCGTCTTAACGTTCATAATATGGGGACTCGAATCAGCATTCGACTACATTGCAGCTGTTACTTGGAGAAATATCTCCCAAGATATTGAACATTCTCTACGAACAGATGCTTTTAACAATGTCCTCGGTCTTGATTTGGCTTTTTTTGAAAATAAATCTTCTGGAAGATTGATGGCGATACTCAATGATGATGTAAATCAACTAGAGACTTTCTTGGATAACGGTGCAAACAGACTAGTTCAAACTGCTACAACCGTTCTTGTTATTGGTGGAACATTCTTGTATATTTCACCGCTAGTTGCTGTGTTTGCCTTTATACCCATTCCAATAATTATTTTTGGCTCACTTAGATTCACTAACAGAATTGCAGAAAGGTATACAAAGATTCGAAATGATATAGAAAATTTAAATGCCAATCTTTCGAACTCTATTACAGGAATACTCACAGTAAAAAGTTTTAATAGAGAAAAAAAAGAAAGCGAAAGAATAACTCTTTCATCAAATGAGGTTAAAAGTGCAAATTATCATGCAATAAGATTATCTGCAGCATTTATTCCCATAATTCGAATTGCAATACTATTTGGATTTACAGCGACACTTTTAATTGGTGGTTTCTTAGCCTTGGATGGAGAAATTAAAGTAGCAACCTATTCAGTAATGCTATTTATAACACAGAGATTACTATGGCCATTGACTGAACTTGGGGTAATTTTTGATTCCTATCAAAAGGCAATGGCATCATTTAGACGAATTATAAATTTAAAAAATACTTCACCCACAATTGATAATGGAACTAAAAAGCTCACAAGTTTTAATACGAAAATTGAGATATCAAATCTAAATTTTGAATATGTAAAAAATTTTCCGGTTTTAAATGACATTTCTATAGATATAAATAAAGGTCAAACTACAGCGATTGTTGGAAGTACAGGTTCTGGGAAATCTACTCTAATAAAACTTATTTTGAGATTATATGATTCAACTTCTGGAGAAATTAAATTTGATAGCAAGAATATAAGAGATTTAGAACTAGACAGTCTGAGAAATAAAATTGGATTGGTAAGTCAAGATATATTCTTATTTGAAGGTACAGTTTTTGAAAATATTGCATACGGAAATCTAGATGCAAAAGATGAAGAAGTTTGGGAAGCTGCAAGACTTTCAGAGTCTGACAAATTTATAAATCTATTGCCTAATAAAGAAAATACAATCGTTGGAGAAAGAGGGCAAAAGCTATCAGGTGGGCAAAGGCAAAGAATCTCAATAGCAAGAGCAATACTAAAAAATCCAGAAATATTAATTTTAGATGAAGCAACTTCAGCCGTTGACAATGAAACTGAAGCTGCAATACAGAGGTCTATTAATACTTTAAAAGAAGGAAGGACTGTTATTGCAATAGCGCATCGTTTATCCACGATAAGAAATGCTGAAATTATTTACGTTTTAGAAGAAGGTGAAGTTGTTGAATCTGGAAATCACGAAAGCCTTTTAGAAATTAATGGGGTTTACTCAAAGCTATGGTCAGTTCAAACTGGAGAAAAAATTAGTTAATCTTTTCTGCAATGTACTCACCAATAGCTAGAGAAGCTGTTGCTGCAGGGCTTGGTGCATTTAGAACATGAAGAGAATTATTACCCTCTTCAAAAACAAAATCGTCAATCAAGTCGCCACTGGAACTCACAGCTTGAGCCCTCACTCCAGCTACTCGGGGTTCTAAATCTTTTAACTCAACATTAGGAATATAATTTAATATTTCCTTTAGAAATACTCTCTTGTTTAATGATCTATACATCTCAGAAATTCCTGTACCAAAGTATTTCTTGCCTAGCTTCCACATTCCTTTGTATGAAATTGTTTTACTAAATTCAAAAACATTGATGTTACTCCATTTATATCCCTCCTTAGCAAATGCTAAAACTGCATTTGGACCAGCTTCAATTTGACCATCAACTGTTTTGGTAAGATGAATTCCCAAAAATGGTAAGTTTGGATCACTTATTGGATAAATCATATTATTTACTAAATTAGATTTCTCCTGGTTCAATACAAAATATTCACCCCTAAAAGGAATTATTCTCAAATTAGGCTTAATATTATCCATTAAAGCAACTGTATCAGAAAATAAACCTGCACAGTTTATTAGATATTCTGAAGTAAATGTTTCCTTATCACTGGTAAGAATTTTTAAATCATTTTTTGAATCTATTGATTTTATTTTTTGAAAAAATTTAACAGTTCCCCCTAGTGTCTCAAATTTCTTTGCAATTGTCTCTGTTACAACCTTATAGTCAACTACTCCAGCTTGAGGAACATATAATGCTGATTCAAATTTACAATTTGGTTCTAAATCTAGTATCTCATTTCTTTCCAAAGGCCTTACACCATCCATGTTGAGTTCTCTAGCTCTATTGTTTAAGTGAGTAATTTTTTCTACATCATGGTCAACTACAATTTTTCCTTCAATTCTGAATGGAATACTTTCCGAATTCATAAAATCAATTAAAAGATCTCTGCCTCTAATACAAAGATTTGATTTGAAAGACTGAGGTTTGTAATAAATTCCAGAATGAATAACTCCTGAGTTTCTACCAGATTGGTGGGTCCCTGGAGATTTTTCTTTATCTAATACAAGAACATTTTTACCTTGTTCTTGTAATTTTAGAGCCGTTGAGAGACCAACAATACCAGCCCCTACAATTGCAACATCATATATTTTATTCATGGTGGAGGTGCGGGGAGTCGAACCCCGGTCCTTCCAAGCTATCAAACAGCTTCTCCGAGTGCATCCGATGTTTTACTGTCAGGCAAGTCATCGGAACCTATAACCTAACAGGTTTACCTAAATCTTAAGAGTCAGTCGGTAACCCAACTCAGCATCCCACATTTCGACGCCATTTCTATCCGAGGTGGGAGCCCCGATAGGTGACGAGCAGCGGTTAGGCTGCTAAAGCCAACTTAGGTTTGGCAGTTATATTGTTTTCCTACGTTTTTTACGAGGCCCTAGGACCCTCGACTCGCTACTGAGAGACTCGCTTCAAAGTCGAAGCCAGTTCACCCCCATACAGTTTTATTAGTTCTAAAATTATACTTGAGAATTAGATTATTTGAAATATGAAAATTAATAACAAAAGCTTTGAACTAAACGAACAATTACAAGTGGTAATTGATTCAAATGATAATGATGGGTTAATTTTTATACCAAAAAATATTCAACTTGATGTAGAAATAGAAAACTATTTTGGAAAAATTGTAATCTGTAAATTAGTCATTCATCCTTCTGAGAGTGAATTCCAAATTGGTAAATTAACAATTGAAAATAACATTCCAAATATGGATATTAAGTTACTTGATCGATATATTTATAAAGTTTTATCTGACAAGTCTGGATTAGCCTACTCTCCTTACAAATTTTTCCCTAATTACGATTTTACAGTCTTTGAAAAAGGCAGAAGACCCTCGCCGTTAGATTGGGCTATGTTTGCTTCTATATATGTGTTTAGTTGCAATGTCTTGCCACAATCAATAAAAGTAGAATTATCACTTGCAAAGTATCTAAGAATATCAGAGGAAAACTTTAAAAGATTTATGAAAAAAATTCCTCAGGATTTATTTAGAAAATCAGGACACATCGAATCTAGAGGTGGGGATATCTCATTAAATGCAGAAAATTTAATTAAAGAATTTCTAGGAGCAGAACAGGAATCTTTTGAGAACAATCCTTTTTTAAAGTTTTACTCTGAATCTGATTTTGCCTGAGCTCTGCTGACCATAGATATAACCTTATTAATATCTATTTCCCATATTTCTCTGGATTTGAATCCTGCTTGCTCCCAAGTGACATCTTTTGTTCTACCATATGGTTTACCTGAATATCTATTTGATAAATAATCTATGTGGTCATTTGCAGTTGAATCTTGAACAATATTCCCAACAACGCCCCTTATCTCCCAACATGTATACATATCAGATGGATGAAATATAACTAATGAAATATTTGGTTCCTTCCTAATATTTACTGTTTTTTTTCTTCCTTGCTCTGTATTGATAAGAATTTTATTATCTTTGTAATCAACCCACATTAAATGATTCTGGATCTCTTTTTCATTGATTTTTGTTGATAATGCACAAAAAGCATTGTTATCAATTGCTTGCTTAAGTTCATTAGGAAGTTGCATACACCCTTATTTTAAGTAAAAATTATTAATATGGCATTTATTAAATTGTTCAAATTTAAGGACTCTACTGGTCTTCTTAAAAAAGAGTACGAGAAAGGCTTGAGAAGAGCTGGGAGAATTTGGAACATACTGACTATTCAATCTCAAACCCCAGAAATTTTAAGAGATTCAATGCGATTATATAATTCAACAATGTTTGGAAATTTAGAGATATCTCGTTTTGATAGAGAATTACTTGCAGTAATCACCTCAATTTCCAATGAATGCGAATATTGAATTCGAGCACATTTATATGATCTCCGGTCGGAGACAAAAGACCAAAAATTAGTTGATGAGATTGCTAATGATTGGAAAAAAAGTAGCTTAACAAAAGAACAAATCGCTTTATGCAATTTTGCGGAAAAATTGACTTTGAAACCGGGTGAAATAACACAATTTGATTACAAAGAATTACAAAAAAATAATTTTGATGACAAAGCAATATCAGAAATAGTTCAAGTAATTTCCTACTTTAATTACATCAATAGAGTTGCCGATGGACTTGGTTTAGAGCCTGAGGAATTTATTGACGAAAAAGGTTATAAAAAATAAAGTACCTTGTAAGAATTTAAAGTACTTTTAACATATACATATGCAACAAAACACTAAAGGCTTACTCCTTTTTGTATTTTTAATTTCCGTAAGTGTAGTTGGAATAAACTTCTTTAACAATAATGATTCTGAAGAGAGTGTAGAAGTAACTCAAACAACATTATTTGAAGCTACCACAACAACAACACCTGTAGTTAAAATCGAAAAATATGCTTATCCAAGTTTTGATTTTGAAAAAGAAACAACATCTTCTCTGGAGTCTATAAGTGACTTATGTTACATAACAGGAAATTGGTTCAGCTTAACAAGAGAGTGTCTTTCAGAATGGGAAAATTCATTAAAAATTATCGATAGTAAAAGAGATGCTTATATTGAACATTATGAATACACTTTGAATTATTTTAAAAATAATTATGCCAATATAGATGAAGATACATTTTTGTATATTGTTTCAACTTTAACAATTAATGAGAAAGTAAATTTCTTTACGTCACAATTAAAAGAAGTTGAGGAAGTAATAAGAATCAAAGAAAATCAAGATGAAAATATTACATCTATATTTTTATCGGACGAATCAGTTACAAAATCTAAAGAGTTGGAAACAGAAGATCTAAAAAACGGTTGTTATCTAGAGAATTTAGAAGATCCTATAGAGAATCCTGAACTTATTGAAGTTGAAACTATAAATACAAGAGATGACAAAAAGTTTAATTTTGGAATAAAGGTTGAGTCTTCTTTAAATATCGACCATGAGTGCATAAAAAAGTTATTGGATTTGATATTGAATCATGAAAAAGGCTGGATAAACATTACTGATAAAGGCTTCTATCACACAAATGTTGAAGATAGTGATTTCGTATATATATTTGCTTCTCCTGAAACTACTGACGAACTTTGTTACCCTTTGCAAACAAATGGGATATATTCATGTAGAAATGAAAGAGAGATAGTTATCAATGACTTTAGATGGAAAAATGGTGCTAGAGATTTTTTAAGAGATTTAGAAACTTACAGATTGTATCTTATCAATCATGAAACTGGCCATATTCTAGGCTGGGGACACACAAGTTGTCCAAAAGAAGGTGCAATTGCACCATTAATGATGCAACAAAGTAAAGGTACTGATGGATGTGTTCCATATGGTTGGCCAATTTACGAAATTATAAAAGCCAATTTTGATGATTAGTTAAATTTATTGGTGCCAGCCTAAATAACTAAATTGTTACTTTATTATCGTGTTGTTTTGTTTTTATTACAACAGTTTTTTAAAATTTAAAGAGCTACAGATCCATCCCCAGCTAAAATTTTTTTTATATTTTCAATAGTTTCTAAACCCGCTTTAAGTTGAGCTTCGTATGTAGAAGCACCGATGTGTGGAGTGGTAACTAGATTTAAGCTATTATATCGTTCTACATTGTCTGGCGGTTCATTTGAATATACATCCAACCCAGCTCCAAAAATTTTCTCTGATTCTAAGAGTTCAAATAAATAATCTTCATCCAAAACACCACCTCTTGAAGTGTTTACAATTATTGAACTGGGTTTGAGTAAATCTAGCATATCCTTAGAAATCAAGTTTTCTGTATCTTTAGTCTTGATTACATGAATTGATACTACATCTGCAGTTCTTAGTAATTCATCAAGCTCGACACTTTCTTCTGAACCATTCCAATCTGTAACATATGGATCATAAAATACAATTGACATGCCAAAACTTTTCATTCTATCCGCGACTAAACGACCAGCTTTACCAAAGCCAACTATTCCTAATGTTTTTCCATAAAGTTCATAGCCTAAAAATTCAGATCTGTTCCATTCACCTTTCTTAAGGTGCAAATCAGCAAGACTTAATTTTCTAGATGCACTAATTATTAAAGCAACTGTTAACTCAACAACAGATATTAAATTAGCTGAGGGTGCATTAGTAACAAAAATATTTCTAGATTTTGCAAAATCTAAATCAACATTATCTATTCCAACACCACACCTACCTATTATTTTTAATTTTTCTGCTTTAACTAAAACTTCTTTTGTTAATTTCGTGGCACTCCGTATTAATACAATTTCACTATCTTTTATATGAATAGCTAAGTCTTCATCTTTTGATGCAGATTTAGATATGTCTAAACAATCCCCAATTGTTTCAAGCTCTTTGTAAACATGCTGATTTAAACTATCACAGATAAGTATTTTCATTTTGTTTATTGAAGTTTTGATAATGCCTGTTCGTGAATTTGCTTTGATGCAGATGCAAGTACATAAACATTGCTTTCATCAAAATTTAATTTTTTACCCTCCCAATCTGTCATGATACCACCAGCGCCCTCAACAATTTTAATTAGTGGCAAATAATCATGCGGAAAAGATAATCGTTCAGCGACAATATCTATATGACCACTGGCTAAAAGTCCATAGTTATAACAATCACTACCAGTAGTAGTTACCTTTACAGATTGTTCTAGCGACTGATAAGCTCTCCATTTTTTCATTCCAAATTCATGACTAGAGGTTGTAGCCATTACTGCATCTTCTAATTTTTCAACAGATTTACAGATAGTTGGCTGGTTATTTACTTTTGTAAGATCAGGTTGGAATGAAGACCATCTTTCGCTTAAGGCCGGACAATCTATAACTCCTGCAACTAACTGATCTTCAATGACTAATGAAATTAAAGTACCAAAATCATGTTTACCAGCTAAAAAGCTCCTAGTTCCATCAATAGGATCAATGTACCAAGTGATATTTTCTGTACCAATAACCTCTTTATATTCTTCTCCAACAATATTGTGATTAGGGTAATGATTAAGAATTTGTGTTCTAATATATTTTTCTATCTCTTTATCTGCCATGGTTACTGGACTCATATCTCTTTTGAGTGACAGATCTTTCATATCACGAAAATATTTCAACGCAATTTTTCCTGTATTATCTAAAATATTATTTATAAATATTTCAAAATCATTCGCTTTATTATCAACCATGAATACCAATTAAATTAAAGTAATTCTATCTTAAGTATGAATTCATATGGTTAATTAACAAAGTTTTAACAACAAAGGTTAAATGTAATTTAATTGTTTTAGTTTTAACTCCAACTCAACATCAGATGGCTCAACTAGAAAAGTATCGTCCTCAAATACAATAGTTGGGATTCTTCTTTGGTTGTTTTGTAACTTTGTTATGTATTCATTTGCTTCTGAGTTGATATCTACATTGATTTCTTCAAAATCAACATTCAATTTGTTAAGTAAAGCTTTAGATCGTACACAATCCCCACACCAGTCAGTTGTATAGAATTTAATATTCATGTTTAGGAATTTCCTTGTAATTGACTAAATAACTCAAGAAAGTTATTAAAAAATAATGACAGATCACTTAGAGTTTTGAATGCTTCTCCAAATTGTGATTGTAATGAAGAAACAGCATCTGCAGTAGCGTTTAGTTTTGGAAGTAGTGCTTGAATTTCTTGAATCACAGACATTACAGTTTCAATTTCAGAATTGATTACTTGCACGTAATTGTAAAAATAAATTCCTGCACCTATAAGCAGAGATAAGGTTAAGACTTGTAAAAATAAAACTACTCGAAGCAACTTAGATTAAAGCGGAAACTTTTTCTTTAATTACTTCTTTTGGCTGTACACCAACAAAACGTTCTTTGACTTCCCCGCCTTTTAACATAACTACTGTTGGTACTCCCATAACTCCATTGGCTCCAGCGATATCTGGATGTTGATCGACGTCAAGCTTCACAAACTCTACTCCTTCAACTTCACTTGATAACTCTTCAAGGATTGGACTTAAAACTTTGCATGGACCACACCATGTTGCGTGAAAATCAATAACAACTGGCGAATCGGAATTTAGTAATTCGCTATATTCTTGTGCATTTATATCTTTCATTAATTCACTCCTTATTGTTTTATAAGTTTATAGTTGTTGAATTTATACGAGTAACTTTCAAAAGGAAATATATATTAAAAATTACTTATAATTATTACTATGAATGACATAATTGTCTCACCTCATTATCTATCTACTGATATTGCTTCTCAAATATATAACAAAGGTGGAAATGCAGTTGATGCTGCAATTGCAACAAATCTTATTCAAGGTATCGTAGCACCAGAAACTTGTGGTATTGGTGGAGACCTGTTTGCGCTAGTTTGGGATCCATCTAAAAATGAACCCGATTTTCTAGACGCTTCCGGATATGCTGGTACTTTTGCAAATCCTAATGATTTGCAAAATATGGAATCAATACCATTAAATCATCCATTATCTGTAACTGTTCCAGGAGCAGTTGCAGGATGGATAGAGCTAAGTAAAAGATATGGCAATTTAAAAGTAGAGGAGATTTTAGATCTTGGAATAGATTTATGTCACGAGGGTTTTGAAATCAACGAAGAACTTTATAATTCTCTAACTATACATAAAGAGGAACTCAGCGGACAGGCATCTGGATATGGGTTTTACAGAGATAACCAGCCTTTTGGAAAAGGTAAAGTGATAAGGCGTCCTCAATTAGGAAAGACCCTAGAGCAGTTAAAAACTAATGGCCTTGAATATTTTTATGATAGTGAAATTGCAAAATCGATCTCTTCAAGTGTCTCTGGAATTTTATCATTGGATGATTTAAGAAATTATAAAGCTGAATGGAAAAAGCCTTTGCATACAAATATTTATGGGTTTGATGGCTGGACATCACCTCCACATACTCAGGGCTACCTTACTTTATCAACATTGAAAGCAATTGAGATGTTAGATGCTGAGAAAGATGATATACATAAAATTATTGAGACATACAGAATTCTTGCCGCAGATCGAGACAATATTACTTACGATTATGGAAAAAATATAAAAGATTTTAAAGGAGTTGATTTAGATTACTTACAAGAAAAAATAAAGCTATTCAACCCAAACCATTCCGAAAAATTTAATTTTCCTAAACCACATGGTGGAGGAACTGCATATATGAACACAATTGATAAAGACGGATTAGGAGTATCACTTATACAATCTAATTTTCACGGAATTGGGAGCAGGATAGGTGTAGGAAGTTTTGGATTTTTCCTACACAATAGAGGATGTGGCTTTAATCTAGACTCAAAACACCCAAATTATTTAACACCAGGAAGAAAACCGCTTCATACTCTTTCACCAACAATTTGGTCTAAAAATGGAAATTTAGAATTTATAGCTGGCACCAGAGGAGGAAGATACCAACCTCAACTATTAATTCAAACAATACTACCTTATATTCAAAAATCAGATTCTTTTGAGGAAATAATTAAAGAACCCAGATGGGTTATAGAAAATTTTTCTAGTGAAACGATATCAAAATTAAGATTCGAAAAAATTAATAATGAAAATTTAGAAATTTTACTTAAAAAAGGGCACGAAGTTGAAGTAGAAAATAAATTTAACAAAGCTTATGGTCCTATTTCAATTATTTATAAAAAGGATGACGGAAATTTTGAAGGTGTTTGTGATGTTAGAGTAGGTACTGAGAAAGTTTTTAATAGTTTTTAATTTCTTTTTTATGCTGTTTTTCAATAAGTTTTTTTCTTTTATCGTAGTCTTTTTTACCTCTAGCAAGAGCAAGCTCAACTTTTATATACCCATTTTTTTCAAAAATTTTTGTAGCGATTAATGTAAATCCTTTTTGGGAAGTTAAACCAATTAGTTTTTTTATCTCACCTTTGTGAAGTAAAAGTTTTCTTTGATTTTTTGGATTGTAATCTGTCTGATCCGCATATTTATATGGCTCAATGTTCATTTCCATAAGAAATCCCTCCTCATTTTCAATTATTGCGAATGCGTCAACAATTGAAACCGCACCAGTTCTGACACTCTTAGTTTCTGGACCAGTTAAGACAATTCCAGCTTCATAAAACTCTTGAAATTCATAAGAATTTCTCGCTTTTCTATTTTCTGCAAATACTTTCATCAATCTAGAAAACAATAAGGATTTACTCTACCTCTAGAAGTTGGATCAAGATATGGTAGTGAACAATTAGCCGAACTTGGATTTTTTAATCTTACTTCAAAGTGTAAATGTGGTCCTGTAGAACGACCTGTAGAACCAACTGTTCCAATTTGGTCACCTGTCACTACAGTTTGACCAACTGAAACTAATATTTTATCCATATGGAAATATAAAGTTGTCATTCCTCCACCATGATCGATGAATACAGTCCTTCCAGCTAGACCATAATATCTTGCAAGAATAACTACACCACCTGCAGCAGCTTTAATTGGTGTGCCTCTACTTGCTGCTATATCTATAGCGCCATGAAAACTAGTTGTTCCCCCAAGCCTTCTCCATTTGTATCCACTAGAAACATATCCCGTTGTTACAGGCCAACTTAGTTTGTTTGGAGCAACACCTCCTACACTACTAAGCCTTTCTATATCTGCCTGGATTGCATCTTCAAGTTTTTCTAAATCAGCATGCTCTTTATCTAGCTTTTCTAATTCTTTATTAGCTTGATTCAATAAACTTTGAGCATTTTGCCTAGCTCTAAGAACCTGAGATTTTTTAGCTTCAACTTGCCTTTTCTCTCTTTCTACAGTTTCTTTTTTCTCTTCTACTTCTTCAGCAAATTCTTCAGCTTCAATAGAAATTTCAGTTTTTCTTGTTTCCTCATTTTGTAAGAGATTAACTATTTCTTCTCTTTCTTCTTCTCTTTCAGTCAAAAATACTGTCTGAGTTGAAGCAAGATTTTTTAAAGCATTCAGTTGTTCAACGATCTCATAAGCAGAGTCGACAATTGTAGAGGCATATCCTAGGGCAACTAAAAACCTTGATAATTCATTTAATTCCACAAACAATGCTGTTGTAGGACTCATAACACCATTAATGTAGAGGCTTACAGCTTGTTCTTGTAACTTATCATCTGCTTCTACCAAGTTTTTTTGAGTTTCAAACAATTCGTCAGATACATTAGATATTTCATTTTTAATTTTTCCAAGTTTTGTTTGTTCTTGAACAATAGTCTGCTGAACTTCAGCCAAGTCATTTAAAGTTCCATCGTAATTTTCTAATGCTTTATCTAATTCCCTTTCAGCAGCAGATAGCCTTGATTGTACTTCTGCAAGTTCTTGGTTGACTTGTTGCAAATCTTTATCGTTTTCCAAAATAGCATTTTCAAGATCAGTAAGTTGACCTTCGTAGTTGCTGATTTGCTCAGCGATTGCCTGAAGTTGTCTTTCAACTTCTATCAATCTATCTTCTGCAGTTATAGCCATCGAATTTGTTGGAAACATTAAAGTCAAAACAAGAAATATTGGCAGTGAAAGAGTTAGAAACCTTCTAATCATTTAATACTTTCCTTATTCCGACAAAAGAAGCAAACAATCCAAAAATTATTGAGGACAATAGTAGAACCAAAGTTAAGTATATTAAATAACTATCAGAAATTGTTATGTCGAAAATGCTTTCAGCTACTATCGAATTTTTAGAATACTCAATTATTCCCCACCCAAGACCAACAGCAATACTAGTTCCAATTAAAGATTCAAAAACTGCTTCAAAAATAAATGGCAATCTAATGTAAGTCGAAGATGCACCAACTAATCTCATTATCTTTATTTCTTTTTTCTTAGAATACGCAGCTAGCCTTAATGTATTGATAATAAGAATGAATGCTGCAAAACCTATAAGTAATGCAAATGTTGATGCTGAAATTACTAAGGTATTAGTCAAGCTTAATAATCTTTCTATAGCTTCACCACTTGTCCTTATTTCCTTAACTGCTGGATTTCCATCCATCCTTTCAATTATTAATTCATAATCAGATGGATCATTTAGATTTACCCTTAAAGACGAAGGTAATTTTTCATAATCTACTTCACTTAATAATTCTGGTTGATCTTTGAATAATATTTTAAATTCTTCCTCTGCTTCAGATTTAGTAAAATACTCTACAGTTCTAATCTCTGGGTAAGTTTCTAGTGACTGTTGTAATTGTTTATGTGCTGTAGTAGTAACCCTGTCATCAAGAAAAATTACAACATGTGTACCATTTTGCCATCTAACTGTGTTGTTTTGAACAATAGACCTGGCTGAAAGGGTTGTAAAAACCAAAAAGCTAGATACCAATACAGCAATTATTGTTGCAAAAACCAATAAAGGAGTTCTTCTCATATTTAGAATTGTATTTTTTATTACATATGAAAATTTGTTCATGATTTACCTAAGAATATAACTTCCTTCACTTTCATCTCTAGCAATTTTTCCGTTTGCAAGCTCAATAACTCGTTTTTTTCTTCTATTCACGATTGAAGAATCGTGTGTAGCCATAACAACTGTTGTTCCAGCTCTATTGATTTTTTCAAGCAAAGAAACTATCTGGATACTCAATTCAGGATCAAGATTACCTGTAGGCTCATCACATAAAAGTACAACTGGATTGTTAGCTAATGACCTTGCAATACTTACTCTTGTTTGTTCACCACCAGAAAGTTGATCTGGATACTTAAAAGCATTTTCATTCAGTTCTACAAGATCTAATAAGGTATTTGTTTTAGATTCGATCTCATCATTTGAAGTTCCCATAACTTCTAAAGCAAAGGCTATATTTTCGTAGGTATTTCTCTTTTCTAATAATTGAGGCTCTTGAGTAACAATTCCAAGTTTTCTTCTTAACAATGGTGTCTTCCATCTAGGCAGTTGAACAACATCCAGTCCTGCAACTTCAATACTTCCTTTTGTAGAAATATACTCCTTATATAAAAGTTTAAGAAAAGAAGACTTTCCGCTTCCAGAATGACCAACAAGATAAACGAATTCTCCTTCGTTTATAGTCGTACTTATATTCGAAAGTGCAACACTTCCACCTTGAAATACTAATGAAACATTATCTAGCTTAATCATTTATTCCCTGTCTACGCCATTTTAGGTACTCTTTAATAAATATGGAAATATCTCCATCAAGAACATTCTGTACATTGCCTACTTCAATACTGTTTCTAGAATCTTTTACTTGCTGATATGGTTGAAGTACATAAGACCTAATTTGCCTGCCCCATCCAGCCTCGTGCTGATCCCCTCTTATTTCATTCAATTTTTTCAATTCATCTTCTCTTTTTTTTAATAATAATTTTGTCTTTAAAAGTTCTAATGCTCTTGTTTTATTTTGAAGCTGAGATCTTTCTGCCTGACAAGCCACAACTATTCCAGTAGCATTATGTGTAATTCGTACAGCTGAATCTGTAGTATTTACATGCTGTCCTCCTGCTCCAGAAGATCGATAAACATCAATTCTTATTTCATCATCTTGGATATTAATTTCGTCATTATTTTCGATTAAAGGAATTACATCTACTCCAGCAAAGCTAGTGTGTCTTCTTTTATTACTATCAAAAGGGCTAATTCTTACTAATCTATGAACTCCTCTTTCACTCTCTAAATTTGCATATGCTCTAAATCCATTGATTCTTATAGATGCTGACTTAATTCCCGCTTCTTCCCCCTGAGATATTTCTTCAATTTGATGATCTATATTATTACTTGAAAGGTGTCTTGTATACATTCTTAAAAGCATCTCAGCCCAGTCATGAGCATCAACTCCACCAGCGCCTGCATTAATAGTCAAAACTGCATTCAAGTCATCATACTTATCGAAATAAAGCGCTTCGTCTTCAATCTCCTCAATCATATTTTCTAATTTATTTATTTCATCTTGATAGTCTTCTTCATTGATATTTTCTTCTTCAGTAAGTTCAATTAATTCTTTAAGCTCTTTGAGATCATTTTCTAAACTACTTAAAGACGTTATCAATTTTTCTATAGTAGAAGCTTCAATTGATACCTTTTGGGCATACTGCGGATTGTCCCAGAAACCTTTTTGATTTATTTCAAGATTTAATTGATCAAGCTTCTTTGTTTTGTTTTCAAAGTCAAAGATACTCCTTCGCAGAAATCAATCTTTCATAAAAGGTATTAACTTTGCTTAAGATTTCTTTATACATTTATCAACCATTCCGCATTTTTTATATTTTATACCTGAACCACAATAGCAAGGATCGTTCCTACCAATCTTATCTTTAATTATTTGTGTAGTCTTTACATTATCCTTATTTTCTTCATTTTGTATGATAAAACTTTTATCAAAATTCATAAGAATTCTGATTACTGAAAATTTAACATTCTCTATTAAATCCTCAAAAAGTGTATATCCCTCATTTTGATACTCAACAAGCGGATCTCTTTGACCCATTGCCCTTAGTCCAATTCCAGATCTTAAATAGTCCATTTCAGCTAAATGATCCTTCCAGGATTGGTCAACAAATGATAAAGATGAACCTCTTGCTAATTTCCAAAATGTATCAGAGTCTTGTGATTCATTATTATTAAAAAGATTCTCCAGCTCATGGTCAATTTGCAATTGATCATTGATTTCGATATTTCTTACAAATTCTTTTTTAACTCCATCACTTAATAAATTACTTAGTTCATCAGAAATTAATTGGTTAAAATGCTCTAAGTTTTCATAATTTTTTTTATGTAGTTCAATATTATTTGAAATTGTGCTGACAACATCATCAAACCATTCCGAAATTAGATTTTCAATACTGTCTGACCTAAGAAGCTGTCTTCTCCATTTGTAAATAACTTCTCTTTGTTGATTTAGAACTTGATCGAATTTAAGTACATTTTTTCTGATTTCGAAATTGAGTGATTCAACCTGAGCTTGAGCTCTTTCTATACTTTTAGTAACCATTGATTGTTCTATTCGTTCTTCATCTGGAAGATTCAGTTTATTCATTATTGATTCAATTCTTTCACCTTGAAATCTTCTCATTAAATCATCTTGAAGTGAAATATAGAATCTTGACTCTCCAGGGTCACCTTGCCTGCCAGATCTTCCTCTTAGCTGATTATCAATTCTTCTTGAGTCGTGCCTCTCTGTACCTAAAACATACAATCCACCAAGTTCTAAAACTTTATTTTTTTCTTCAACTACTTGTAACTCCAACTCATTAATCTTTGAATCTAAATACATTGGATCGTCTAATTTATTTTCATTTATTTGTTGCTGAACTGCCATATCCTCAGGATTTCCTCCTAGTTTTATGTCTACACCTCTACCAGCCATGTTTGTCGCAACTGTAACCGCACCTAATCTTCCCGCCTGTGCAATAATTTGCGCTTCCTGTTCATGATTTTTTGCATTTAAAACATTGTGCACAATACCTTTACTAGTTAATTGTTTAGATACTTCTTCTGAAGCTTCAACAGATACAGTTCCCAATAAGATTGGTTGTCCTTTTTTGTTTCTTTCAATAATATCTTCAATAACTGCGTTCAGTTTTGCTTCATTCGTTTTATATACAGCATCCTGTTGATCCATTCTTTGTATCGGTAGGTTGGTAGGAATTTCAACAACCTCAAGATTGTATATTTGAATAAACTCTTCTTCTTCAGTTTTTGCAGTACCAGTCATTCCTGCCAAATTTTCATACATTCTGAAATAGTTTTGATAAGTTATTGATGCTAGTGTTTGATTTTCATCTTGAATTCTCACATTTTCTTTAGCTTCTAATGCTTGATGTAATCCGTCTGAATACCTCCGTCCTTCAAGTACTCTTCCAGTAAATTCATCAACAATATTAATTTGGCCATTTGAGACAATATAATCTACATCTTTAGCAAATATTGTTTTAGCTCTCAGACATGCTGTTAAATAATGAATAAAGTTTGTCTGAGAGTTTTCGTATAAGTTTGAGATACCTAGTTTTGACTCTACATACTCAATACCTAATTCCGTGGGATGGACTTGTTTTTTAGCTTCATCAATATCATAGTGAACATCTCTTTTCATTCCTTTTACAATCTTGGTGAACTCTGTGTACCATTTTGTTGAATCACTTATCTTGCCAGAGATAATTAAAGGAGTTCTTGCTTCGTCAACTAGTATCGAATCTACCTCGTCAATAACACTGTAAAACAAATCTCCTTGAACTAGTTGTTCACTTGAAATTGCCATGTTGTCTCTGAGGTAATCAAAACCAAATTCATTGTTGGTACCATATGTAATATCTTTTTTGTATGCTTCAATCTTTTCTTCATAATCTTGATTTGAATAAATCAGGCCTACTTCAAGACCTAAAAAATTATAAATTGGGCTCATCCACTCTGCGTCCCTTTTTGCGAGGTATTCATTGACTGTTACAACATGAACGCCTTTTTTATATAAAGCCATTAAAGAGATCGGCAAGGTTGAAACAAGAGTTTTACCTTCACCAGTTTTCATCTCAGATATTTTATTTCTAAGAAGAACCAGTCCTCCAAATAGTTGAACATCATAATGTCTTTGATTAAGTGTTCTTTTTGCAGCCTCTCTTATATACGCAAATGCTTCTACCTCAATATCTGATGGTGAATCAACAATTTTTTCGGAAAGATTCTGAAAATTAGTTTTTATTTCTTCATCGGATAATTTTTCAAAAGATTGTTCTTTTTTATTTATCTCTTCAACAATCCCATTTAGCTCAGAAGTTAACTTCCCACTACCAACTGAAAGTGCTTTTTTAAATAAATTCAAATTTAGCTGGTGCCATGCTCCCAAGAGTCGAGATATTCGATTTGCTCTTTTGTGAGTATTTCTAACTCTCCACCCATGAGTCCTAACTTAGTTGCAGCGATTTTTAAATCAACTTCACTTGGAAGGGTGTATACTTTTGCTTCCAATGTTTTATGGTTTTCTTTAATCCACTCAGCAGCCAAAGCTTGATTTGCAAATGACATGTCCATAACCGATGCTGGATGCCCAGTAGCAGCGGCTAAATTTACAAGTCTTCCTTCAGCAAGTACCAATATTTCTTTTCCATCATATTTATAACTTTCAACATGTTCTCTAACTCTATTAACCTCTGAACTATCCTCTTTTAGTCTTTCTAAATTTATCTCTACATCAAAATGTCCTGCATTTGCCAAAACAACACCATCTTTCATTACATCAAAATGTTGCTTGTCAAGTGCATGCATATTTCCAGTTACTGAGACAACAACATCAGCAATTTTTGCAGCATTAATACTATTTTTAACCTCATATCCATGCATTAAAGCTTCTAGTGCACGAACCGAGTTTGGTTCAACAACAGTAACTTTTGCTCCCATGCCATAGGCTCTCTCTGCAACTCCTTTTCCGCAATCACCAAAACCAACCACAACTACATTTAATCCAGCAATTAAAAGATCTGTAGCTCTAACAACACCGTCCATTGCACTTTGACCAGTGCCAAACCTGTTATCAAATAAATGCTTTGTGTCAGAGTCATTTACAGCCACAACTGGGAATCGAAGTTTATTGTTCTTCTCCATAGACTTTAGCCTTATTACTCCAGTCGTAGTTTCTTCCATTGAACCCATTATTGGAATGTCAGATCGATCTGTAAGCAGTAAAGTAACTAAATCTGCCCCATCATCCATTGTAATATCTGGTTTTGTATCTAAAACAGAGTTAAGGTGTCTAAAAAATTCATCATTAGAAACTCCATGTACAGCATGAACTTCGACATCATTTTCGGCAAGATAAGCTGCAACTGAGTCTTTTGTAGATAGTGGATTTGATGCACACAGAGCTACATTTGCTCCAGCTTCTTTTAAAGTAAGCATTAAGTTAGCAGTCTCTTTTGTTACATGCATGCAAGCACCAATACTTAAGCCGTTTAGAGGTTTAGTCGATGAAAATTCATTTTTTATTTCCTCTAGAACTTGCATCTGTCTGCTAGCCCAACTTACTTCTTCATGTCCTATGTTTGCTAATTTTGAATCTTTAATTGTTGACATTAACTATCCTTTTAATTTTTTCTTTAAATTTTCAATAGCATCAATGTTAAATGGATCAATATCTAATTGATCTGCTAAATTAACACTTACTAAATCACCTATTAAGACTAAATGAAACAAATCTATAATTAAATTGTCAGAGGAAATATTTCTAACATCAATGGTGTCTACTTTCGAGCCTATAATTTCCTTTGTAAATTCGAATCTATTGTCTATCTTTTTATAGTCATCACCTCTAAGAAGAATTAAAATAAAGTTATTTTTTGAACCCTCTTGGTCAGCTTCCCATGAAAGTATTTCATTATGGTGAACTTCTGGCATGAATCCAACATAAGCTTTAGATTTAGAATTCTCATTTATTTGTGTCTTCCATCTTTGAGCAACTAAATAGGTTAAGTCCGAACCAGCGTAAATTACAGCTGTTTTCGATCCTATTTGATTGACAATATCCTTAGAAATTTCAAAAACTTCATTTGAAGCGTCTTTCGTTAAATTGTTTAAATAATTTCCAGCTTCCTCACATGCATTAATAAAAATCTCTTTAGTTTGCTTAGGTAAATAATTAACAACTGCTTTAGTCATGAGACCAAATGCAGCCCTTGGCTGAAGCCCATCCGGAACTTTGACAAACTTTTTATTATGTTCAGTTGCTAAATCTAGAAGCTCTCCTCCACTAGAGATTACTGCCCATTCCAAATTTTCATCTATTGCATCTTTAGCAACACTTATTGTTTCTTCTGTATTTCCAGAATACGAAATGAATAAACAAAAAGGTCGGGCCGCAATTAGGTTTTTTGTTAAATTATATGTTTTCCTAACTTCTACATCTATATTGGTATGTTTATTTAATATAAGTTTAAGAACATCGCCTGCTACTCCAGAACCACCCATCCCTACAATAAGAATTCTCTCATAATCAACTGATGAAAATCCCTCTGAAGTCTCTAAATCGGTCTTTAACTGATTCCCTAAATTTAAAACATGTTCTAACATTTACAACTAAATACTACTCGAAATTTTTTCTAAAACTTGGTCAAGAATCTCTTGAGTATTAGCTTCAACATTAATTCTTAACTTATTTTCAGTATTTGAACCTCTGACATTAAACCAAAAATCTCTATGCAGACAACTAAGTCCGTCAGTTTGATCAAACTCCCCTTCAAAAATGCTTTTAATTTTGCTTATTGACTCATTAATGTCTTCGACTGCAAAATTTATTTCACCAGAACTAGGTGGAAAGTTATAGTTATCAATTATTGAGCTGAGTTTTTCTTTATTATTGGAAAGCAATTTCATAAATATCAAAAGTGTGAGAATTGCAGAATCAGCATAAAAGTTATCTCTGTAATAAAAATGTGCGCTATGTTCTCCCCCAAAATCAGCATCTACATCACGCATCATTTTTTTTATATTGGAATGACCAACTTTACACTTATATAATTCAATATTGTTGTTTTTCATCATTTTTAAAGCATGAGGAGAGACGTTTACATTGTGGACTACTCTAAATTCATTTTTTTGTGAAGACAAATATTCTGATATTAAGACTGTCATCATACTTCCTGAAATAACTCTCCCAAGATTATCTATAAATACACCTCTATCGGCGTCCCCATCAAATGCTATTCCAAAATCTAGATCGTTATCTATTATTAGATTTTTTAAATCAGTTAAGTTTGATTCGTCTGATGGGTCAGCAGGATGATTAGGGAAATTTCCATCAACTTCTAAATATATAGACTTCACATTGAATTTGTATATATTATTTAAAGTATCAAATACCGCACCAAATACACCGTTTCCTCCATCAATACCAAAATTTAATTTTTGTGAAATACTCTCTGGAGATACTAAGTTTTTTAGGTGTTCATAATATTCATTACCTAAGTATTTGTTGTTAATTTTAAATTTCTCAATACGTATTTCTACATTTCTATCGGCTAATTTTTTGATATCCATTAGGCCAGAGTTTTCACCTATTGGTATTGCTCCAGCATTACAGAGTTTTAAGCCATTATAATTTTTTGGATTATGCGAAGCAGTAATTATTGCCCCTGGTTTTTTAAGTAAGCCGGATAGTGAATAGACAGTATCTGTTGGGACTAATCCAACATAAATAATTTCCTTGTTAATGGATTTAATTCCAGAAGTAAAGGCATCAAGCATTTCAATATTAGAAACTCTCCCGTCATGACCAACAATAATAGTGTCATCTGGAACAAATTCTGCAAAAGCTTTGCCAATTTTATATGCTATATCTTGATCTATGCTGTCACCATAAACGCCTCTAATATCATAAGATTTAAAAATTAAATCTAGTTTATTTTTTGTCATTACTCAATTATTGTACTGTTCATGGATTCAAACTCTAGTTTTAATAACTTTTCAATTGTGATTCCTATTCATAATGAGGAAGATATTCTTGCAGAATCGATAAATAATATTCTCTCTATTTGTGAAAGAACATCTGTCGAATATGAAATCATAATCTCAGAAAATGGGTCTACTGACAATACAAAAAATCTCGCTAGAGAATTTGAACAAAATAATTCCAAAATAGTTTTAATTGAAAGCGATCATCCAAATTATGGTGAAGCACTTAAAAGAGGATTTTTGAAATGCAAAAATGAAATTATTATTTCATTTGATATTGACTATTATTCTGAAAGTTTTTTAAAAGAGTGTTTATTGCTTGAGGATAAATATGCAGGTTTAATTGCTTCAAAAAGATTGAGTAATTCTGAAGATGGAAGAAGATTAATACGAAAATTAGCCACTAATTTTTTTGTTTATATTTTAAAAATTTTATTTAAAACTAAATTATCTGACACACACGGAATGAAAGCAGTCAGGAAAAGTTTTGTAAATAATCATATTAATTTAGTAATTTCTACACAAGATTTATTTGATACAGAGCTACTACTTCGAATTGAAAAAACTGGAAATGAATTTAAAGAAGTTCCAGCCAAAATCAACGAAATAAGACCAAGTGTTTCAGTTATATATAAAAGAATTCCAAGAACTTTGAAGAGCTTATTTAAGTTAAAAATCGCGTTTTATAAAGAGTCTTTAAAAACAAAAAATTTATAAATCAAATACTTAATTGGAAGTATTGATCCATGAATTAAAACTGTAATTAATAAGTAATACAACTCGTTTTTTTGAAATTCAGGATTCCATAAATTAATTAAAAACCAAACAAGAATTGGGATTCCTAAATTAAGTAAGCTAACAGAAATATATTTTATGAACTCGTTCCATGAGCCATCACGATATGAAAGTTGAAAAATAATTTTTCTAGATAAAAAATAAGCAACCACAACACTAATTGCAAATGAAAATGTGTTAGTTAAATAAGTTCTAAGAGGAAAACTAATCATAGTTAAAATTAAAAATTGAAAAATATAATTCAAAAAAAGACCGAATATTAAATTAAATGCTCCAACAATATATGTTCTAAATAATTCAGCAAATGAGCTGTCACTTTTTGTGAGTTTATTAATGAGATTATTTAGCATATTTTTTAATTCTAAATACTAAAAGATACACTGTAAGTAAAAAAATTATTAACGAAACAATATTTAAGGATTTTTCTAGAGATGTATTTTCGAACGTCATGCTTACTTCATTAGAGTTAGGGATAACACCCATAAACGATGGTGATAATCTATACGGGCCAGAACCATTTTCTATTTTCCAATTCGGAAAATATGATACTTTGACAATGTGAAGTTCATTTGGGTGTTCTGTTTCAAAAGTAATTTTGTTGTTTGTAATTCTGACATTTTTAATCTCACTTTTTTTGTTGGAGAGTCTGTTTTGAATCTGAGATTCTTCAGCATCTATTCCTTCAATAATTCTTTTTTTATTATCTAACTTGAATTCTTTCATTGCAAGATTAAAAAAACTATCAGTTTTTTCTTGTCTAAATATCGAATTAGAAATTCTTTCAAATAATTCTGGCTGACTAAAGTTTACTAATTCAGTATCAACAACTTGAACTTTATCAGAATAGATTTTAAAAACTGTGAATGGAGAGCTCTGGAATAAATTCTCTAATTCGTCTGACATTATTGCTTTTTCAGTAATCGAATCTGTATAAGAAATAAAATAATCAACTCCTAACTCTTTCATGTATCTTACTCCTCTATCAAAATCACCATTTATATAACTTAGTCCTCCTACTGGGTTCGATGGACTTTCTGCAACACCAGATACAGTCACAAAGTGAAAAGGGGTAGTTATGCTCGAATCAAAATAAAGACCTTCAATACTTTCATGATTTGTAAACATAGGAATTGTCATTAAAACCATAGGTGTACCATATTTGTTTAAATCTGAATTTGGCTCCCACATTATTCTTCCAGGCTCAAGTTGATTTAAACCAGAGTATAAATTTGTTATATCGCTCCAGTCATCTTTTTGATCATACCCCGTAAAATTCCAATTCAACCAATGTGGTAAGAAATTTACTGAAGACAGAACTAATGCAATTAGCGTTATTCCTAATACATATTTAGGTTTATAAATAGTAATTATGAAAGAAAGCAAAATTATAAAAGCAATGAAATAAACTGTAATTTCATACCTATCTTGCCATTTTTGAACATAATTAAAAATAAAGAATGATGAACATATTAGATAAAACAATATAAACAAATATTTTTGTTTTATTTTTTCAATTAACAAATCCATTTTCTCTTCAAAGATTTTGAAGAATAAGATAATTAGACCCAAATTTAAAAAAGGTACTAATCTTCCATTCCATAAAGCACCCTCTGGGCCATAAAAAAATAACAATGTTGATACAAAAATTAAGTACATTTCGGTTGATAGAAATATATTTTTCAAATTTCTTCCTGCTGTGAAAATTCCATAAGAAAATATCGCAATTGCAAAAGGAAGGATATCAGGCTTTATTAAATCTTTGATTTTTGTGTAAGGAGAGTATGTCATATTTGTTGTAAATTCTAGATTTAGAAACAAAGAGATAGAAAAGCGCAAAGTTAGAAACAAAAAAATCAATAACCCAATTAATTTTTCAAGATTTATAGATTTTGAAGACAAAAAATAAATTAAAAATATTGGTGCATAGATCAAAAATGGAATTATGTGAGAAAGCAAGGATAATCCCAACAATACTGAGCCTTTAATGACTGAATACTTTATCAGGTTATTACGTATGTAATAAATTGATAAATTTGCAAATGCTAAAGAATATGTGAATGAATACTGGCCAGCAAGAGAGGATGCTAGATTACCCCCAAAAATAGTAAAAGACTCAGTTAATAGATATAACAATCCTCCAGCAAACCCAATATAAGATAAAGTACCAATTTTGAAGTTTATTAACTTTTCTATAGAAATAACTAGAAGAACTAAAGCAATTAACACCATAATTTTAAATGAGATATTGAAGGGAAGAATAAGATTTAAAATTGCAACAATGGATGGCGGTAATGGAAAATAAAAATAATACGCAGGGTAGCCTGCAAACCAGTCATTTGACCAACCACTAATTTTGAAATTGTAAAAAAGCTCTTCAACAAAAAATTTAGTTGGTACGATATGAGCACCCATATCTCCACCTGTTGGGAGTGTGTTAAGAAATATTAAATCAATTCTTAAAAATATTAAGAGTATTGCAAACGGAAATACAGTCGCAATTTTATTTGATTGAAAGTTAAACTTCACTTAAGGTTTTTCCCAAGTATTTTGTTCTTCTTTTTCCATTTTCTGTCCATTCGGCATACCAATATGGACCGTGTGGACATTTTTGGCATGATTCTTTACCGCATTTAATATTTTTTGACCTATACGAGACGTTAATGTCTTTATGAAGATTTAATTTATTATCAACTAGAAGCTTTATTCTCTTTAAGTCTGTTTCGTTTAGTTCAGCTAAACCTTCTAGAATATCTTTATCTATCATTATTAAAATGTTAGTTGAAAGGTCAAGAATAATAGGTTCTTAAAATTGAAAAAAGTTACATATTTAAGCGGTGGTGTAGGTGGTGCAAAATTTGCTAAAGGCTTATATAAAACAAGTTTGAACAAACTTTCGATAATTGTTAATACTGGTGATGACGAACATATAAATGGTGTCTCACTATCTCCAGATATAGATACTGTAATATATGGTCTAGCTGGAATTGAAGGTGAATTTGGATGGGGAATAAAAAAAGATAAATTTACAGTTCATGAACAGTTAAATAAATTTTTAAATACCAATTTCATGATTGGTGATAAAGATTTGGCTACCAATTTATTTAGAAACCAAATGCTACATGAGGGAAAAACTTTGACAGAAATTACTAATGAAATAAAATCTAAATTCAACATTCTTTGTGAAATTATTCCAATGACTGATGACAAGGTAAGTACAAAATTAATTACAAAGCAGGGTGAAAGACTTGATTTTCAAAACTATTTTGTCCAAAAAAGAGGAAAGCCAAGATTAAAAAATATAACATACAAGGGATCAAGTCAAGCAAAAGTTAGTAGCAAACTAATAAGAACAATTAAAGAAAGCGATACGATTATCATTGGCCCCTCTAATCCTTATTTATCAATCGGGCCAATTTTGTCTCTAAGAAAAATAAAGGATGCATTAATTCAACATGATAATGTTATAGTTATCAGCCCATTTATTAATAACAATGCCATAAAAGGACCTTCGAAAAAAAACTTTACAGATATGGGCCTCACAGCAGATATTAAAGGCATTAAGAAATTCTATAAAAATATAGCTAACAAATATGTCGTACATTTTGGAGATTCTGATAATTTAAGCAATACTTACGAAGAGAACATTCTTTTTAAAACAATTGAAGATTCAAAGAAATTAGCTACAAAACTACTCAGTTATGAATGAAATTTCGATTATTCCAGTAAAAGGATTGCCCGAAGTCAAAAAAGGTGATGACCTAGCTTCCATAACTTTTGACCTGATTAATAAGTCAGGAAATGAGATTAAAAATAATGATGTATTTGTAATTACACAAAAAATTGTTTCAAAGAGTGAAGGTATGGAAAGAGATTTAAATGAACATGAATTTGAAGATTTAATTAAAAGTGAAACGAAACAAATTATTAGAAAACGAGGGGATTTAATAATTGCAAAAACAAAACACGGCTTCATATGTGCAAATGCAGGAATAGATAAATCCAATATTGAGAAAAACAAAGCTCTTCTTTTACCCGAAGATCCAAATAAATCAGCTCATAAATTTAGAAGTCAAATAGAGACTATAAGTGGAAAAAGAGTAGCCGTAGTGATTTCTGATACTTTTGGAAGAGCATGGAGAAAAGGTCAGGTTAATTTTGCAATAGGTTCCTCTGGTATTTCTCCTATTACAAACTACATTGGGAAATACGACTCATTTAATAATGAACTATTTGCAACAGAAATTGCAACAATTGATGAAATTGCTAGTGCAGCAGAATTAGTTATGGAAAAGTCGATTAATATTCCAATAGCTATCTTAAGAGGACTTAAATATGAATCCTCAAATGAAAATGCAGAGATTTTAATTAGAGACGATCAAGAAGATTTTTTTCTTTAAGTTTTTAACCAGCTTACTACTTCTTTTATGCCCTTATTTAATGAAAATTGAGATTCCCAATTTAATTCTTTTTGTGCTTTAGAACTATTCAAAACACTTCGCAGAAGTTCACCTTTTCTTGACTCCTTATATATTGGTTCTACATCAGATGCAAATTCAGATTTTATCGTTTCTAACAATTGATTTACTGATGTCTCTATCCCCGTACCAATATTAAGAAATAAATTAGAGTCAATCTTTGAAGATAAAATTAATGCATTTACAACATCTTTCACATATATATAGTCTCTTGTTTGTTCTCCGTCGCCATAAATAATTGGTTTTTCATTATTTAAAATTTTATTTGAAAATATAGATACTACTCCTGCTTCGCCATGGGGATCTTGACGTGGTCCGTAAACATTTGAGAGGTTCAAAATTGAATATGACAAATGTGTATTAATTGTCATACTTTTGATAATTTCGTTTAACTTCTTTTTACCAATACCATATGGTGACTCAGGTTCGCCTGCAAAATCTTCTTCGCCAGTTGGTAAAATGCTTGGCTCACCAAATATCGTTCCACCAGAAGAGGCAAAAACAAATTTACTACAATCAGTGCTTAATAAAGTTTTTATAAGTTGGACTGGTTGTAAGATATTATGCTCAAAATCAAGTAACGGATCATCTACAGAAACTACAACAGAAGATTGGGCTGCCAAGTGAAAACAAATTTGAGGATTAAATTCTTTAATTAAATTTAATGAATTCTTATTACCTAAATCATCTTCAATTAATTTAAAATTACCCTTGAATTCAACATTTTCTTTTTTACCGGTTAAAAAGTTATCAAATACTAATATTTCATTATCAGATGATAGAAGTTCTTCTAATAGGTGTGAGCCAATAAAACCTGCTCCACCCGTAATTAAGATTTTCATTTTTAATTTGTTCTAACTATTTCGTTCTTAATTATACTTCCACTTTCAATTGTGGAATTATTGGAAATAATTGAATTTTCGATCACAACGTTTTCACCGATTTTACAACCATCCAAAATAACGCTGTTTTTAATAAATGAATCTTGATTTATTTTTGTATTGTTTGGAGATATCCAATTTTCTTTGCCATCATCAAGGTGTGCTTCAATAAATGACTCTCTAGTTCCAACATCAATCATATTTCCTTTAACGGTATACGTACTCAACAATTGATTTGTTGACAGTCGAGGAAATACATCTCTCTCAAAAGAGCAAGGAATACCAAGTGAAGGAAGGATGGACATAATATCTTTTTTGAAAAGGTAATAGAGTCCTAAGCTAATTTTATTTCCAAATCTGTCATCCTCTGGCTTTTCTATGAAAGCTTCAACCTCCATTTTTTCATTTACTTTTAAAACTCCATATCTTGATGGATTTTCAACTTCAAATGAACCAATTAATGAATTAGTACAGTTACGAGCTGAATCAATGAAATTTTCTAAATCAACGTCTAATAATAAATCTCCGTTCATGCATAGAAATTTATCAGGCATCGTTTTAATATTTTCAATGATATAACCAGCTGTGTCTAATTTTTTTTGCTCAAATAATAGATTGATATTGTTGCTTGATGACACTTCATAATCATTCCAATGCTGTCTGTGCTTTTCTGAACAAATTAGATTAAATGTAAAATCAGAAAATTGTGAAAACTGAGTAATTATCTTATCAATTATCTTTTCACCTCTTATTGTTAGAAGTGCTTTTGGAATTCCAGTAGATAATGGTTGAAGCCTAGTTGCCTCTCCCCCAACAAGAAGAAATATTTCATTCATTATCTTGTAGGATATTAAAGAATTTAGTTAATTCGTCATCTTTTTCTAAATTGATAATCTGTTCCCATAATGACATTGATTTTTCTAAAGAAAGAACTTTTTGTACATTTCTTATGAATTTATCTTTTAATAGTGGAATGGCTTCCTCTCTTCTAGATGGATGCCCTATAGGATTTTCAATGGTGATTTTTTCAGAAGTGGAGTTATCATCATAAACTATTTCTATGGAGTTTGATATATGTCTCTTTGAGAATTCATAGTAATTTTTAGTAAAATTTGAGTCTTCACTAACAACAATTTTTTTTCTTAAACTTTCTATTTTGTTTAATCCAGAGAAATCGTTTCCGTACATTTCGTATTTCAATTCTCCAAAAAGAAGAGCAGCTGAAACCATATATTCAAGACTGTGATCCCTATCAGATGCGTTAGATAAATTTTCTTTATTTGCGATTATCCTTATTGCAGGTTCATGTGTAAAAATGTTAATTTTTTTTACTTTATCAATATTTTGATTGAATTCTTTACTTAACTTGATTGCACCTTCAACTGCTGACTGCCCATGAAATTCGGCTGGGAATAACACTTTAAATAATACATTTTGAATTACCCAATCATTTAATTCTTTACCAAATTTAATTTCAGAATCATTTAGATAATTTTTCTCAAATCCCCAATTTTTATCGTCTTGGATGGAGCTATAAACTTCATCATTTAAGTGGCTGATTTTAGCGAGTTCAATCCCTCGTTTTGATGCATCTGCTGCTGCCCAGCTTTTTCTCTTTCCTACGTTAGGAAAGTGTCTATAGGATCTTAGGGAAGGACCATCAAGTAAAATATGATTAATAGTTCTATGAACAATTTTCTCATTTCCTTTACTTAATAAAGATGAGAAAACAGCTCCAGATGCTAACTTCACATAAAACACATGATCATAACCTAGTTGGTTTAATGAAGTCCCAAGACATAAAGAACCTTGAATTTCGTAAGCTTTTGTTAGAGCAGTCGTAAAGTCTATAAATTTGAAATTTGGATTCGCATAAAAATAACTGTACACGGTCCCAAAGTTGTCTGATGGGTGGGCCCACTCTTTTGCAAGAAAAGTGTCGTTGTAGTCAAACCATCTAGTTAATACAGTTAAATACCATGCAACTTCTTGGTAGGAATTTAATTTCCCAACATTTAAGAAAGGGTTTGAAGATAATTTAAATGATTTATCTTCTATAGCAAAATTATTGACTTCGTCATGAGTACTTGCTTCAATTATGCAACCAAGGGTATCAAGGATTGCAAGCTTGGCAGAAGTAAAATGGTCATCACTTTTCAAAGGAGTAGAAAGAAAGTTGAATATTTGTTTATCTAAATTCTTATTTTGCAAAAACTATCTTTCAGAAGGCCCAATATATTTTGCCGCAGGTCTTATTAAAATATCCTGTTCCCTTTGTTCAAAGTAATGAGCAGCCCATCCAACAGACCTTCCTGCTACAAATATTGGAGTAAACAGGTCCACTTCAAATCCTAATTCAGCTAAAAGCAGACCTCCATAAAAGTCGACATTTGGAAAGAGATTTTTTTCTTCATCCATAATTTGGTCAATTTTCTTTGCAATTTCAAATCTATTTTTAGAAAAATCATTATCTACTAACTGTTCTACCCAGTTTTTCACAACTGGGCTTCTTGGATCTTGAACTTTATATACTCCGTGTCCAAATCCCATAATTTTTTTCTTTTCATCAAGAAATGAGTAAATTCCTTTTTCAGCGTCTTCAACTGTATTAAAACTGTTAATTAACTCAACTGCTCTTTCATTTGCTCCACCATGTAATTCTCCTTTTAAAGTTGCTATACCAGAAACAATTGCACCAGTTAAATCGGCTCTTGTAGATGCAGTAACTCTTGTTGCAAAAGTTGATGCATTAAAACCATGCTCAGCATAAAGTATAAGCATATCATCTAATGCTTCAAGCATTTCATCGCTTGCATCATTCGGTAAAAGTGAGCTGGCAACTAAATACTTATCTGAAAGAGTATTTGTATCAGCTTTATGATATGAGGCAATTGCGAAACAGACAGTTGCACTGATTCTAGCTATTGATTCAATTTCGGTATCAGAGTCCATTTCTTCTCCACCAGATACGATAGTTCTTAATAAATCCATTGGATGCATTCCTTTTGGACGAATCGATTTTAGATTCTCTATATTTTTTGAAAGTGTTTCATCCTCAAGAGCTTTATTGTTGTAATGTTTTAAAAATGCTTCTTTGAACTCATCTCCATCTAAAGAATCTTTAATAATTAGTGATGCAACTTCTTCATAAGTATTATTCTTAGTCAATTCAATTGCGTCATAGCCTCTGTATCGAAGTGAAGTACCTTCTTTACCAACCGTTGAAATAGAGGTTTCCCCAGCAATAACTCCTCTTAAGCCTGGTGAAAATTCCATATGTCTAATTGTACAATATTGTTACATATAAGGATTAGAATTTTCTCATGGCAGAAATACATAACCTTGAAAATAAGACTAGATTTGGATCAAGGTACATAGCTGGATTTTTATTAATACTCAGTAGTTTTCTTTTTGCCGCCTGGGTTGGTTTTTTTGTCTTTCTGCCTATAAAGTCTGCAATGTCAGTCGTTACTGATTTAGAAGAAAAATTTCTCCCAAGAGCTGAGGGAATGGTATTAAATTTTGTTTCACTATCTGAACCTTCGATCATTTATACTTCTGATAATCAAATTCTTGATGAATTGCATGATGGATTAAACAGGGATCCAATTGCTTTGTCAGATGTTCCGCCTTTTGTAATAAACACACTTTTAGCTGCTGAAGATAGTAACTATTACCAGCACGAAGGAGTAGATTTTATTGCAATTCTCAGTGCTGTTTTAGATAATCTAAGGGGCGTAACGAGAGGTGGTTCAACTATAACTTCACAGGTTGCAAAACAATCTTTTGTTGGTGACGAAATTTCTATAAGAAGAAAAGTAGCTGAGGCTGTAGTAGCAGCAGAGCTTGAACGAAGATACACAAAAGATCAAATTCTTGAATATTATATTAATTCAATTTATTGGGGTTCAGGTGCTTATGGAATCCAATCAGCAGCTTATGAATACTTTGATAAAACTGTTCAGGAGTTAACACTTGATGAGGCAGCAACCTTAGTTGTAATTATTAGAAGCCCTGCTTATTACAACCCGAGAAAATATCCAGATAGGGTTCTTGAAAGAAGAAACGATGTCATAAATATAATGCTAAAAGAAGGGTTTATAGTAGATATCCAAGCAAGATCAGCAAAACTTGCTCCTCTAAATGTTGTTGAATCCAAAAATTTTGTAGCACAGGCAGAACATGTTGTGGCTGAAGTAAAAAGACAATTATTAAATGATCCCCAATTTGCTGTATTAGGCAATACAAAAGAAGAGAGAAAGAAAGCAGTTTTTGGTTGTCCCTCTGATGATACGAATTGTTTTGGAGGTGGAGGTTTAAAAGTATATGTGACTCTTAATTTGTCATTGCAACAACATGCAAATACTGTACTCAATACTTGGGTTCCGCCTGATCCTGACGAAGAAAACCCAGATGAACCAAAACCAACAGGTGTAATTACATTAATTAACAATTACACAGGCGCAATTGAAGTAATGGCTTCAGGATTGCCTTTTGATGAAGAACAATACAATTTAGCAACACAAGGTAAAAGAAATCCTGGGTCCGCTTTTAAACCAATAACCCTTTTGGCAGCACTTGAATCAGGTGCAAAGTTGTACAGCTATAGAGATTCTAGAAGTCCAGTTGAAATTAATTGTGGTTATCCTTGTGCTCCTGATGGTGTAGGAGAAAAATGGGTTGTAAGAAACTATGGAACATCAATTACCGCAGATAGATACCTTAATAAAATTGATGCTCAAGATAGAGCTATTGAACTTCAATGCTTTGATTTTCATGTTGAAGAAATTAAAAATAAAGATTTTATAAAACAATTCCCTCTCGGTTTAAATCTTGATGAGTTAGAAACTGAGGAAGAAAAAATTATGGAAATTGCAAAAGCATTAGGCCAATATGATTCTGAAGGTAATTTAATAATTTATAGAGAATTAGAGGAAGGAGAAGAAATTCCAGAAGATCAAGTCATAATTTTTGATCCCGAACTTATTGAAAATCAACTAAATCTAACTCAAATTGATTTAGAGTCAGAAATTCAATATATTTTTAAACCTTGCCAAGATAAAGCTGAATACAACAGATCTATAAAACTATTAGATACCTCAGGAATGATATCTTTGGAAGAAGCAACAAGGAGATCAATAAATACTGTATTTGCACAGCTTGCATCTGAGCTTGGTGGGGAAAAATTAGCTTCTACTGCAAAAAGAATAGGAATTAATTCAATATTAGATCCTGTTATTTCTTTAACTTTAGGCGCTGGAGCTGCAACGCCAATTGAGATGGCTTCTGCATATTCATCATTCGCCACAAATGGTGTTTTAGCACCTACATACTTAATTGAAAAAATTGAGGATGATAAAGGCAATGTTATTTATAGGCATATTGTATCTCCAAGGACTAGTATCCCTGACCCAGGTGCTGCAGCAGCAGTGCGAAAAACTCTTGAGGTAGCAGCTCAGTATGGAACTGGTACAAGAGCTGTCCTTGATGATAGAGAGATTGCTGGAAAAACAGGAACTCATCAAGGCTTTAGAGAAGCATGGTTTATCGGATTTATACCCCAATATACTTCATCAGTTTGGGTTGGTTTTGCCGAAGAACAGTTGCCTCTCACAGATGTAGAAATAAAAGGAGAAGTCATAAGAAATGTTTCTGGTGGAAGAGTACCTGCTCCTATGTGGAAAGAATTTATGACTGAGGTAGTTAAAGACTTGCCTGTTGTTAACTGGCCATTAGATCCAAGTGATATAGATAAATATTATGAAATACCTACAATAGAAATTCCACAATTAGTTGGTTTAAATATTCTAGATGCAGAAGAAATTGCCTTTTCATCTTATATTTTACCAACAATAAATTTAGTAGAATCTGATGAGGCTCCTGGTCTAGTATTAACTCAGGATATTGAAAATGGTGAAGAATTACCAGAAGGAACAGAGGTAATCCTAGAAGTTTCAGGTAATAAATTTTCAGCTGCTATTCCAAGTATTACACCATGCACTTTGACACCTGAAGAAGGTGAAAGTCTAATCAGAGATTTCATGAGGGATAATAATGTTATTATTTTCCTCAAAGAAGAGTTCGAAGAAAACGAGCTAGATAATTGTAATGGAAAAATCATTGGAACAAATGTTGCTCAAGGAGCAGTCATGACAACTGGTGATACTTTAGTTTTTGTTATAAGTAAATTTACTGAGGATTCTTAGACAATAGCTTAAAGAAATTCACCAAACCAATAACACCAAAGCCAGTGCCACCCTCTGGGTTTAAAGCGGAACTACTTCTGGCTCTTGCTGGGCCTGCTATATCTAAGTGAACCCAAGGAATTTCATCGACAAACTCTTCAAGTATTAATGCAGCAGTAATTGCACCTCCAAATCTTCCTCCAGTGTTTTTCATATCAGCAATGCTAGATTTTATTAAAGATTTGTAACCTTGAAATAAAGGAAGTTCGTGATAAGACTCAACCTGATTTTTATTGGATTTTATGAATTCAGCTGCATACTTTTCTGAATTGGAAATAACTGCACCTATATCAACACCCAAAGCAACATACGCAGCTCCAGTCAATGTTGCTACGTCACATATTAAATCTGGTTTTTTTTCAACAGCAAAAGCTAGAGCGTCTGCCATAATTAATCTTCCCTCAGCATCAGTGTTTAAAACTTCTACAGTTTTTCCATTTCTCATTTTTAAAACATCTCCGGGCCTAATTGCAGTACTGCTTGGCATGTTTTCTACCAAAGGCGTATAAACTTTTACACCAACATTTAACCCCAGTGAAGCAACAAGTTTTATAACAGCCCAAGCAGTTGCAGCACCTGCCATATCTGTTTTCATGGTTTCCATTCCAGATGGAGATTTTAACGAAAGTCCACCTGAATCAAACAGTACGCCTTTACCAATTAGTGCTATTTGAAAATCAGCATCAGTGTTATATTCACCAACAAGAAAGTAGGGGTCTTTTGAAGAACCTTGCGCGACACCAATTACACCACCAAAATTTTCTTTCAATAACCATTTCTTATCAAATATTGTTAATTTAATTTTTTCATTATCAATTAGTTGCTTAACTTCATTAATAAAATAATCTGGAGTTTTATCAAGTGCTGGTAAATTAACTAGGTCTCTAACAAAATAGATTGAATCTTTTATAAATTTTTGCTCATCGATGTTAATTGACTCATCAAATTGAATATTGATTTCTTTGGAGTCCGTTTCAACGTATTTTTCAAATTTGTAACCTGATAGGATTAACCCAAGTGTAAATTCCTGAAGATCTACTTCAGTTTCCAAATTCAAAAGATAACTTATATTGCAATCAAAAGGGATTTTATTTCTTACTTTTGAGCCAAGCTCACATAATTCATTCTTATTTAAAGAATCATCTATAGATACTAGAATTGTATCTTTTTCATTTTTTAAATATAGTTTTGGAACAAGCAACATCTCTTTTTTGCTTGCTTTAAATTTATTTATTTCAAAATAATCTTTGATTTGCTCTTCGTCTTTAAAATGATTTAATAGACTATCATTCACAGAATCTACAAATAAAATAGATAGTTCTTTCATTAACTACTTGGTGTCCAATCTTCTTCAAATTCACGTGCCATCATCCAAAGAAAGTCTGACAACCTGTTCAAATAGGTTACAACTTTTGTGTCTTCAATTTGCAAAGTTTTATACCATGTAACACATTTTCTTTCGGCTCTTCTGGAAACCACTCTTGCCCAATCAAATTTTGCCGATATAACATTTTCACCGGGGACAACGAAATATGTAGGAATGCCATTTTTTTCAGTGAGAAAGTCAATATCTTTCTCGAGAGTTTTAATCATAGATTCAGTTACCCTTGTTTTACCATCTTCTAATTTATTTCTTTTTTCTTTATCAGTCGCTAGCTCTGCACCAACAATAAATAGTTCTCTTTGAATTCGGAGAGTAGTATCTTTTACTTCAATCGGCAATTTATCTTCACACCTTATTAAGCCAAGTGCAGCAACAAGTTCGTCTACTGATCCATATGCTTCTGGTGCTATGTTGTCTTTTGAGACCTGGTCACCATATAAAAGACTGGTATCACCTTTGTCGCCTTTCTTTGTATAAATTTTCATACTCTTAGATTAGTGTTAAATGGAAAGTATTAATGTTCCTGATGCACCCATTGATACAATTAATGACAAATAACTCAGTCCTGTACTGGCCATTACACCCGTATACGACTTTTCTTGTAAAGATTTATATGAACCAAAAGATAATAATGCTGCAGAGAGGTATAAAAATATAATGATATTATTGAGCATATTTGTAGAAATTAAATTAAATAAACTTGATGAGCTCTCGTACAAACCGGAAAATACAAGTATTGAGATTCCAATCGATAAATAGGTTGAAAATAAAGCTGTATTTTTCATACCCTCTCTACTTATTGTAGGATCTACCAAAAACCAATGTCCTATCATCATTAAAGAAAATACAGAAGATACCATCATTATTGGCAATGCAGACATAAATAAGGTTTGGCCTACTAGAGTGTATGCTCCAACTGCAAAACTAATAAAACTTAGAAATAAAAGGTAAAGCTTTTCTGATCTTTTAAATAAATTTAAATACATAGCAAGAAAAAATGCTCCAATATATGAAAACTGATTCATATATAGAAAAATATTCATTGCAATAATTGCAGAAAATAAAATACTAAAGCCCTTTTTCGGATCAGTGCTTTTAATGATATAAGCAAAAAACGGCACACAAAGTGCTAGAAAGATATAAGTAAACTCACTCAATTGCATATATTCTTTACAATAATATATATGTTTATATCAATATTGAAAAAAAATTTCAAAAAAGCAATCTTGCTAACCGTGGCTTTTATTGGATTAATTTATTTTCTTGAAGACAATAGTTCAATTAACTTTTTTTCACCTGAATTTTTACTAACTTTTCTAATGTATTTGACATTATTTGCAATATCACTTGATGCACTTGATAAAAATAAATTCTTGGGATTATTGATGTCTTTTTCTTTATTATTTTTACCACCAGCAATTTTTCCAGGATTTGCAGGAAAATTATTCCCACTGACTTACGGAATTTTTATCATTTATCTTTTTTTTACTTATGGATTTAATATGTTTAGAGATTGGAAAAATAATGCTGGAATGTGAAATATATATCAATTTATCTAAAATGATTACATGAAACAGGGGTTTTTAAAAAATTCTGCTTATATTTTTACGTTTTTAATAGCTTTCGCATTGGTATTTTCACCAGAAGAAGAAGCAAAAGCACTAGAGATTAAATATGACTCAAATATGTTCTGCGTGGATAATGCAGTGGCTCCGCTTAATAATCTCTTAGATATTCAAACATTTCTAAGTTGTAATGGGTTTAATCCAGGACCAATTGATGGCTTGAGTGGCTCGAGAACAAATAACGCAATAATAACTTTTCAGAAATCAGTTGGTTTGACTCCTGATGGCGTTGTTGGTCCAGCAACAAAACAAGCAATGAGAGGATACAGTACAGTGTCTTTTACTTTTACTGGTAGTGGTTGGGGTCATGGTGTTGGACTTAGCCAATATGGTGCCAAAGGTTTGACAGAACTTGGTGCAAGTTTTTGCAGTAATACTAGCTCATGTACATCTACTGAGGTTGTTGATTATTACTTCAAAGACACTACCGTGAAAAATCTGTCTGAAATTAGCTTATCATCTCCAGATATTGCAACTGGTAATAATGCTTTGTGGGTTGGACTAGCAAGAAATGCTAAGAGTATAAATCTCACTACACTTCCTTCATCTAGTCCACCCATGCTTTCTATTTGCCAAGATGGACTTTCTGATGTGGCAGGAGTTCAAGTATTCTTAACTTCTAGAGGCTTCGAACCCGGTCCTGTTGACGGTGCTTTTGGTGATAAAACATCAAATGCTTTAAAAAATTACCAAGCATCCGTTGGTCTGAGTCAGTCAGGGAGTATTGATACTGAAACATTAAATAAAATCAAGTCCGAGGCAAGTTCTGATGGGTCATGTGAATCTATATTTGGACCGCTAAAAATAAGTGGTGGGGCAACAATTAATGTAATTTCAAATGGAAATGGATGCTACTTTAATGGCCATCCCCTTGTTAATAGAACAACAGCTAGTTGTAATATTGGTATCAGTTGGTCTGACGGTGGAAGAATTAGAGTTGGACCTCGTGAACACAAACATGGTGTACTTAAATTACGTTCCCAAAATGTCTCTTCAGGATTTCATGTTGTTTTATCTGTAAATATAGAAAAGTATTTATATGGACTAGCAGAAATGCCATCTCACTGGAATGTGAAAGCATTAGAAGCTCAGGCACTTGTTGGTAGGAGTTATGCTGTCTATCAATATTTAAAACAAAATATACCAGCTCAATCTACAGAGCTGAACGCTGGCTTATCTACATCTAGGCAAGCATATTGTTGGTGTCATATTGGTTCAACCGCATCAAGTCAATATTATTATGGGTATCTAAAGGAAATAGCTGGTCCTAATTGGGTTCAAGCTGTAAATAATACATCAGGAAAAGTCATAACATACTCTGGTGGTTACACTCAAAGCTCTGTAATTCAAGCTTTCTACTCTTCGTCTACTGGTGGAAAAACTAATAATAATGCAGTTGGATTTGGTTCTGCTACGGCATGGCCATATCTCCAAACAGTTGATGATCCTTGGTCAGTTGATAACAGAGTAGGAAATCCAAAAGCTGCATGGTCTTATGATTTCTCAACTTATCAATTATCCAAAAACATACTGTGTGGAGACATTCCTTGTTTTGATGCAATCACAGATATATATATTTCATCTGTAGCAGAGTCTGGAGCCGCTATTGAAGTGACATTGAAAGGTTTTAGAAATGGTTCTTCAAAAACTGTTACAAAATCAGGAAGAAATATTAAATCTCAATTAGGATTTACTTCTCATTATTTTAAAACCTCCAGTCAATCAGACGTATCTAACCTTGCAATTGGACCAGTAACAGTTAACACTTCACCCACTACTTCTACTAATGGTACAAGTGTTACAAGCACAACTGGCGACGTTGCTCAATATGCAACTTCTACAGCAGGGTTAAATTATTTATCTGGAGCTGGATTATTAAACAACTGCACTGAAACTTCATCAGCTTGTCAGGCTAAAACTATGACAAGAGAAGAAGCAGCTGCAGTGGTCACAGTTATCGGAGGAATTTCATTAGATGCACCAAATGCATACAGTGATGATGATCAAAGCATTTTTCAAAAAGCAATTAATGGCATACCTTATTATGGAATACAAGTATGTATAGGAAGTCCATTCCAGTTTCAACCAACAGAGACCATATCTAGAGACCAGTTTGCATGTATGCTTGTCAAAGCCATTACAGCAGGATCTACAACAAATTTATCAGGAGCAATAGATAAATACTCCGATGAGGGTGCAAGTAAATGGACAAATGAAATTAATGTTTTGGCTGCAAATGATGTTATTCCAGCTTGTAGTTCCCTTCAAGATAAATTTTGTCCAAGTAGAAAAATATCTATTGGTGAAGTTGCATACATAGTGAACCAAATGGTGAGTAAATCTTTAATTTCAAGCGATACATTTAATTCAAATCCTTTTCAAGAAGGGTGGTCTGCAAACGGTTCAGAAGTTGAAGATGCTAGTACAACTGCAGTTTCTAATCCAAATGCAGGTAACGATGCATGTGTTCCTAAAGACAATTCAGGTTTAGTTATAAATTCAATATTAGACGTACAACAGTTCCTATCGAATAATGGTTTCAATCCTGGTCCAATTGATGGACAAAGTGGGCCAAAAACTAAAAATGCTGTTATCGCATTCCAAAAAGAGAGTGGTCTTCTAGCAGATGGTATTGTTGGTAACAAAACTAAATCTGCTATGCGTGCTTATACAGGTTGTAGAAGTACTAATGTTTGTAATGCGAGAGATAATACCGGAGCTAAATTGGATTCAGTCGCAGATATCCAAACATACCTCTCAAACAACGGATTCAATCCTGGAATAATTGACGGAGAAATGGGTTCTTATACAAAAGAGGCCATAAAAGCATTCCAAAGAAAAGTTGGTTTAATACCTGATGGTGTGGCTGGAAATAGAACAAAATCTGCTATGCGTGCTTATACAGGTTGTTAATTTATAATAAATCTAAAATCTGTTGAGATATTTTTTTAGCTTCCATATTGAAATTATCTTCTAACTGATCAATTGGCGCTGAAGCCCCAAAGGTATCTATGCTAAAACTTTTTGTTACTGGTCCTACATAATCTTGCCAACCTATCGATCTTCCTAACTCAATAGTGAAAACTTTATTATTAATACCTAGAGATTCGATTAACTCTGGTTTCAATTTATTTAGTATCGGGGTACTAATTATCTGTATTGATTTTTCTTTTAACAACTTACTAACTTCTATAGCAAGATTGACTTCTGATCCCGAAGCAAAAATTGTCGCATCAGTTCCATGAGCTAATTCATAATACCCTTTTTTAAAATCTTCGTAAGAAGTGTTGGTCTCTAAATAGTCAATATTTTGTCTCGTTAAAACTAAAACTTTTGGATTATTTGTTTTTGAAAATATGTATTGATATGAATATACTATTTCTTTACTGTTCGAAGGTCTTATCACGTCAACACCAGGTATAAGTCTTAGTGACATAAGATGCTCTATTGGTTGGTGTGTAGGTCCATCTTCTCCTAGATAAATAGAATCATGCGTAAATATAAAAACAGAGTTTAATTCCATTAATGCAGCAAGCCTTATGCTTGGCCTCATATAATCTGAAAATACCAAGAACGTTGACCCAAACCCAATTAATGAGCTGTGGAGGGTTATGCCGTTAGTAATTGCAGCCATAGCATGTTCTCTGACTCCATATTCAAGAACTTGTCCAGTTTGATTATCAGACGAATAAACTGCATCAGAAATAATCTGCTTTGTTGATGCCGCTAAGTCTGCTGATCCACCTAGTATAAACTTATTAGACTTACCAATATCTTTTAGGACTTCACTACCAGCTACACGTGTTGCTTTCTTTTCACTAAGAGCTGTATTTATATTTGCTATGTTTTTTTCGTTAAATTGATCCCACAAAAGTTTAAATTCTGAATCTTCCAATAATTTTTTTTCAAGTTCCTGTTTCCAATTTTCATATTCTTCATTATCTATTTGTCTTTTCTCATTAAAATATTCATATACTTCGTTTGGGTGTTCAAAAAAATCAGTCGACCAATCAAGGTTTTCTAAGAATTGTTTCATTTCTTCTTCACCAAGTGGTGAACCGTGTACACCACTTGTATTTTCTTTATTAGGTGAGAATTTACCAATTGTGGACTTAGCAATAATTAAAGAAGGTTGAGATGTATTGGCTTTTGCATTGTTTAATGCATTGATTATTTCATTCTCATTATGACCATCAATAGATTGAACATCCCAGCCAAAAGATTCAAATTTTGTTTTCTGATTTGTTACTGAAACCTTATCTACATTGCCATCAATTGAAATATTGTTATCGTCAAATATATAAATTAATTTTCCTAATCCCCATAAAGCAGCGAGTTCTGCTGCCTCCTGAGACAATCCTTCCATCAAGTCCCCATCAGATACAATTCCATAGGTAAAATGATTAATAATTTTATCTCCGAATGTTTTTGAAAGATATGATTCTGCTAAAGCTAGTCCAACTCCAGTTGCAAAACCTTGTCCTAGTGGACCTGTTGTTATGTCAATCCCTAATTTTGTGTCTAACTCAGGATGCCCAGGTGTTTTTGAATTCAATTGTCGAAAGTTTTTCATATCGTCTATTGATATATCAAATCCATTAAAGTGTAATAGGCTATATAACAATGCAGATCCATGTCCGGCACTTAAAACAAATCTATCTCTGTTAATCCAGTCTGGACAATTGTTTGTGACTTTTAAAAAATTTTTGTACAAAACTGTACCTACATCCGCCATTCCTAACGGCATGCCAGGATGACCAGAATTTGCTTTTTCTACACTACCTGCAGAAAGAACTCTTATAGATTTAGTTACATTATCGAACACAGATTAAGTATATAAGAATCTATGCAGAGGCAAAAGAATCTTTTGCATGATATGAAGATCTAACAAGCGGCCCAGATTCAACATGTGGAATGCCATAAGATTCACCAATGATTTTATAATCTTCAAATTCTTCAATTGTTGCATATCTATCTATTGGTCTATGTTTTGCAGTTGGTCTTAGGTATTGACCAATAGTGACAATATCCACTTCAATTTTTGATAAATCTTTTAATACTGATATAACTTCTTCTTTAGTCTCTCCCATACCAACAATTAAACCAGTTTTAGTTTTACCCATAAATCCTTGTTTTTTTACATATTCAAGCAAAGAAAGGGACCTTCCATAAGAAGTAGCCGTTCTAATCTCTCTTTGAAGTCTTGGTACAGTTTCTAAATTATGATTAAAAACTTCTGGGGATGCATCAATTATATTTTGTATTGCAGATCTTAAACCTTTGAAATCAGGAACTAATACTTCAACATCACAATGACTATTTTTATCTTTAACAGCTCTAATCGTATCAGCAAAGAACATAGACCCTCCATCTTCAAGATCATCACGATTAACTGAAGTAATAACTGCATGAGTTAAATTCATTGCCTGGACACTTTCTGCTACTCTAAGTGGTTCTCCTAAATCAAGTTCACCAGGCTTTCCAGTTTTTACATCACAAAAACCACAAGCACGAGTACAAACATCTCCCATAATCATAAAAGTTGCAGTTCCCATTGACCAGCATTCATATATATTTGGGCATGAAGCTTCCTCGCATACGGTATTTAATTTTTTTTCACTTAACAAATTTTTTAGTGAAACATAATCACTGCCTAGATTTGCCTTAACCTTCATCCATTCAGGTCTTTTAGGTTCACTTGGCAAAACACCTCTTACAGTAACTGGAATTTTATTTTGGTTTATTTTAAATACTCCGTCTTTCACCATTTGATCAATATTAAATTCTTTTGTTCTCTTTAGCTGCCTAGGGGTAAATTGAGAAAACTGTTTATCAGTATTGGTATAACCAAATACTTTTGCAAAGTTATCAGATATTTCACTTGCAACTTCCTCAAATGATATATCTGGGTTAAATTGATGAATGGATGTAATTTGTTCTGATTGGTTGCCACAAGGATTAATTAATTGATACCCATCCAATGAATCAAAAATATTTAATGAAAAACCATGGTATGTTGTCCATTTGCTGACTTTAATACCTACAGAAGCAATTTTACCTTTTGCTGTCCAAACACCTGTGTCATCTTCTTTTGTAAATGAATCAATTTTAAATTTTCTTAAAGAATCAATTATTACATTTTCTAGGTTGCGAACGAATGGAATGACTTTTTTTGGATCAGAAAGTCGTATTATTGGATATCCAATTAATTGTCCATCACCATGGTAAGTTATATCACCACCTCTATCGGTTTCAAAATACTCAATACCAAGTTTATGTAATTGGCCTTTTGAAACCAGTAAATTGTTTTCTTTGCTAGATCTGCCGGATGTAATTACATTATTGTGCTCTAATAGTAAGAGATAGTCATCTTTCGAATCTTCCTGAGAGACTGATCTGTGTAATCCAAGTTGTAAATCGTATGCCTCAGAATAAGGTAATTTACCCAACCAACGAATATTTAGATCTCTCAATCTAATCCCTGTGACCAATCAGGGTTTTCTAATTTATCCTTTATATGATTTAAAAATAACAAAGCAATAGAGCCATCGAATACTCGGTGATCCCAAGTTAAACTTAGAACTCCTGTATGCCTTATAGCTATTGAATCAGTACCATCCTGGGATTGTATTACTACAGGTCTCTTCTTAACAGATTCCGTTGATAAAATAGCTACATTTGGTTGATTGATTATTGGCGATGTAATGAAAGAGTTAAATGAGCCATTGTTTGATATTGTAAAAGTACTTCCAGTTACATCCTCTAGACCATACTTACCGTCTCTTAATAGCTTTGAAGTTTCTGAAATTTTTCTTGCTAGCCCTTTCAAATTAAAGGAATCTGCTTCAGCTATAGTACCGACTAACAGTCCTTCTTTATTTAAATCAACGGCAATACCAAGGTTTATATGACTATGAATATCATGAATGCCTTTTTCTAAGTCAAACGAGCTATTAACAGTTGGAAATTCCCTTAATGCAGAAATTGTCGCTAATGAAATAAATGGTAAATAGGTTAGCGAAAAACCGTTTTCATCTTTAAATTTAGCTTTTTGTTTTGATCTAATTGTTTCTACATTTTCATAATCTACTTCAACAGAGGTCATGACGTGAGCAGATGTTTGTTTTGATAAAACCATATTTTCTGCGATTCTTTTTCTCAATCTAGATATTGATTTATTTGTATCAGCTGATTTAGTAGTTTCTTTTTTAATTGAATCCTCTGATTCAGTTGATGCGGCAGAGTCTTGATTTTCTAATGAAATATAATTTTCAATATCTTCTCTTTTTATTCTTCCATTTTGACCAGTACCAACTACATTATTTAAATCAATATTATTTTCAGAAGCAAGTCTTCTTACAACTGGAGAAAGCTTTAAGTTTTTTGTATTTACGACATTATCAGTTTTTGGCAAAACATCTTCTTTTGGTGTATCTTCTTTGACACTCTCTTCAACGGTTTCTTGCACTTCTTCAACTATCTCTGATTTATCATTATTAGATTCTTTTGCGCTTCCATCAAGCTCAAGAAGTGAAGCCCCAACCTCTACAGTTTCACCCTCTTCAACAAGAAGTGATGTTACTGTTCCATTAAATGGTGAAGGAACTTCAGTATCAACTTTATCAGTAGAAATTTCAAGAATTGGATCATCTTCTTTTACTTCGTCACCAACTTTTACAAGCCATCTTAGGATTGTGCCCTCAGTGACTGTCTCTCCAAGCTGAGGCATAGTTATTGTGTTGCTCATTTACTTATTGTAATTCTTTCACGGCTTTAACAACTTTTTCAACACTAGGAATAAAAGCATCCTCAAGAACGGGTGCAAAAGGAATATGTGTATTAGGTGGAGTAACCTTCACAATTGGATTATCTAAATTCCAAAATCCTTTTTCAGCAACTACTGAAGATATCTCAGAGGCTACTGATGAAAAAGGGACATCTTCTTGTAGGATGCACAAATTAGATGTTTTTTCAACTGATGTAAGAATTATCTCCTCGTCAAGAGGAACTATTGTTCTTATATCAACAATTTCAACATTTATACCATCGCTTTCAAGTTGTTTGGCTGCTTCATTCGCAACAGAAACCATGCCAGACCAGGTAACAATTGTAAGATCACTACCTTCTTTAACAATTCTTCCTTTCCCTATTTCAACTTCATAGAGACCCAATGGAACTTCCATTTTGATATCAGGTTTTCTATATAGTTTTTTGTGTTCAAGATACATTACTGGATTTGGATCATTTACTGCAGCGACTAAAAGTCCCTTAGCGTCATAAGGATTAGACGGTGCAACAACTTTAATACCAGGATGATGAGCTAGCAGAGATTCTGGGCTTATTGAATGAAAAGGTCCAGATCTTGTTCCAGCACCAGTAGGACCTCGAACAACCATTGGTACGGCCTTTCCTGCTTTCCAATGGTATTTTGCGGCTTCAGTAGTAATTTGATCTAAGGCTGGATAAACAAAATCATAAAACTGTAATTCCACGATAGGCTTCTTTCCAGCAAGAGCTGCTCCAACTGCAGCTCCTGTGAAACCTCCCTCAGAAATTGATGTATCAATTACTCGAAATGGTCCGTATTTATTAAATAACCCCTTAGTAGCTTTAAATGCTCCTTCAAACACACCTATGTCTTCACCCATCATGAAAACATTTTCATCATCTTCCATTAATTCATCTAAACCGTTTGTAATTGCTTCAATAAAGTTCATAGTTTCTTTTGAGCTTCCATCATTTTGTATTGCTGGTTTAGTTCTTTCAGCAAACATATCAGGAACTTCATTTTGCGGTTCAGGATCTTTTTGACTTTTTGCCCAATCTAATGTCTCTTTAATTTCAGCATCTAGCTCTTCATTGAGGCTTACGAACTGTTCTGTTGTGAATAAACCCTCTTCAACTAAGGAATCCTCAAAACGGGCAATAGGATCACGTTTCATCCAGAATTCTCTTACTTCATCATTAACATATTCTGCAGGGTCATGACCAGCATGTCCATGATGTCTAAATGTAACAAGTTCAATTAAAGAAGGTCCATTACCATTTCTTGCATTTTCACAAGCTTCGTGCATGACATCCATTACTTCATATATGTCATTTCCGTCAATAATTTTTGCCGGGATTCCGTATCCCGCTGCACGATCTGCAACATTTGGAGTCCCAAACTCTGTCTCGTTTGGAGATGAATATGCAAATTGATTATTTTGAACTGTAAACACTACCGGGAGATTAAGTACTCCAGCCATGTTGATGCTTTCGTGCCAAGTACCAGTTGCAGTTGCTCCCTCACCACAGTTAGCAACAGTAACAACCCCAGAACCACTTTGTTGAGAAGCTAGAGCCCAACCAACAGCTACGGGTGCGGAATCCGGCAGTGGCGATACAACCATCAATGTTCCCTTGTCTACTACTCCAAAATGACTATTACCATCTCGACCTTTAGATGGTCCATCATGTTTTCCAAAAAAATTAAGTGCAATCTCTTTAAGTGTCACACCTTTTTTAATTTGCACACCGAGATCTCTGTGTGTACCACCAAATATATCTGTTTCTGCCATTCCAGCCGCTATGCCAGCCATAGATGCTTCTTGACCAATACCAGGATATACTGCACCACTTAATTGCCCACCCTTATACATTTTTAAGAGCCTATCTTCCAAAAGCCTCTGAGTTTTCATAGACTTATATATATCCCAAAGTTGCTCTTTAGAAAGAGTTGACGAATACCCTTTTCTGGTAATTTTTTCGATCTTCATATTAATGTAACCCCCTACCGTTCAAACTTAACAAAGACTCTCCTATAGCCTCACTCAGTGTTGGATGAGCATGTATAAATTCAGATGCTTCACTGGGTAAAGCTTCCCAGCCTACCATGTACATAAGCTCGTGTATCATCTCTCCTGCTGAAGGTCCACAAACACTTGCGCCTACTATTGGGCCATCCTCTTCTGAGTACACTTTTACAATTCCTTTATTTTGATTTTGAAGTAATGCCCTTCCGATGCCAGCAAAACTATGCTGTGCTTGATTAAGCTTAATTCCAATTTCCTTTGCTTTTTCAGAGTTCAATCCAACCTCTGCAAGTTCTGGTCTTGTGTAAACAACATACGGAATTGCTTTATAGTTAACAGGACTACTCTCACCTGTTGCGATATGTGTTATTGCACTAATTGCTTCAGCAAATGCAACATGAGCTAATTGAGGAGTGTCATAAACAATGTCTCCTAAGGCATAAATATTTTCAACATCTGTTTGCATTGTTTTTAAATCTACTTCAACAAATCCTTTGTTAACATTTACCCCAATTTCTTCAAGACCGATATTTTCAGTTAAAGGTGCTCTTCCGACTGCAACAAGAACACAATCAAAACTATCACTGGTATCATCTGAAAAATTAACATCTTTGTTACTAATATTTTTAACTGATGTAGATAATTTAAAATCAACACCTCTGGAAGATAACTGTTTCCTAAGTTCTCCTGATGTTCTTTTATCCAATCCGGGTAAAATTTCTTTATCAAGCTCCACAACAGTGACTTCTGAACCCAAATCGTTTAACAAACTTGCAAACTCACAACCAATTGCGCCAGCACCAATAACACAAACTTTTTTTGGAGGCTCCTCCCAGCTAAGCGCGGTATCTGATGTTATAACAAACTCTCCATCAACATTTATGTTTGGGATCTCTCTTGGTTTTGACCCAGTTGCCAAAAGAATGTAGTCTGTAGATACCTCTTCTTCTTTGCCTTCAGTAGTCTTAACAATAACTTTATTGCTATCTTTAATAGCTCCCCAGCCTTCAATAACATTAACTTTTTTTGACTTTAATAGCATGCCGATACCACCAACTAGTTTGTTAACAGTATCTAGTCTTTTTTGTGCAGTTGCTTTCCAATCAATGTTTTTACCTGTTATTTCAATTCCAAAATCTTTTGAATTATCAATTTCATGATTTAGCTCTGCAACATGAAGCCAGTATTTTGCAGGTATACATCCGCGGTTTAAACAGGTCCCACCTAAGGTATCAGATTCGATTAAAGTTATTTCAAGTTCAAAATTGCTTGCGTACAATGCTGCAGCATATCCTGCAGGACCTCCGCCTATAATGGTAATTTTTTCGATCTTCATATTAATGTAACCCCCTACCGTTCAAACTTAACAAAGACTCTCCTATAGCCTCACTCAGTGTTGGATGAGCATGTATAAATTCAGATGCTTCACTGGGTAAAGCTTCCCAGCCTACCATGTACATAAGCTCGTGTATCATCTCTCCTGCTGAAGGTCCACAAACACTTGCGCCTACTATTGGGCCATCCTCTTCTGAGTACACTTTTACAATTCCTTTATTTTGATTTTGAAGTAATGCCCTTCCGATGCCAGCAAAACTATGCTGTGCTTGATTAAGCTTAATTCCAATTTCCTTTGCTTTTTCAGAGTTCAATCCAACCTCTGCAAGTTCTGGTCTTGTGTAAACAACATACGGAATTGCTTTATAGTTAACAGGACTACTCTCACCTGTTGCGATATGTGTTATTGCACTAATTGCTTCAGCAAATGCAACATGAGCTAATTGAGGAGTGTCATAAACAATGTCTCCTAAGGCATAAATATTTTCAACCATTTCCCAACCAGTAAAGTCGCTCTCTTGAAGAAAGCTCAAAATTTTTTCAGCCCTCCTTTTATGGTGAAGTTTCATTTGCTCAATCCTGATGTGTGGTTTGCTAATTATATCTCCATGACCTGGTGCAATTATTTCATGATCAATTTCATAAATTTTATCCAAAGACTGAGTGTAATTTGCAAGCATGTCTTCATTCTCATTATCAGTTGGAATAAAGGGTGTAATTTTTGGCAATATATGATCGCCTGAAAATATTATTTTTGTACTTTCATCAAACAAAGAAATCTCTGTGCGATCGTGCCCAGGAGTAAAAATAGTAGTTAAATTTCTTTTAACATCTTTTATTTTCCCTTCATCAAGAAGAATGTCAGGCTTTGAAATTTTTCCAGCATATGATGGTGTGTTTATTGAGGCTATATCATTCAAGAAGCTAGTTGGAGCATTATGTTTTTCTGCATAATCTTTAAGCTTTTTGAATCTTAAAGACCAGTCATTGTAATCATCTATGAAATCTACTGAATTCTTAAAAAGTGCAAATGGAACACCTGATTCTCTTATTTTTGTAGATAAACCAATATGATCAGAATGCATATGTGTTCCTATTAACAAATTAATATCACTGATATTAATTTCTAATTTTTGAAGATATTCAAGCAGTAAGGAGTAATAGCTATCACC